>NZ_JBIWOE010000018.1:0-161821 GCF_044767585.1 Streptomyces sp. NPDC101225 | reverse complement strand
CGGGGGGGGCCGGGCCGGCTTACGGGGCGCTGACCCCACTGGGGCGGCCCGGCCAAAGGGGGGGCTCCCCGGCGGTGGGCCCAACACCGGGGAAATGGGGGGGGGGGGGGGGGGGGCCGGGGGCACGGGGCCCCCCCCGCGCCTAGGTGCACGAGCCGTAGGTACGGGGGGAACCCCGGCTCTGTGCGACGGCCGATGACCAGTCGGCTCACTCAGTACTGCGCGGGGGCGGCCGAAAACGTTACTGGCGCGGCCGAGAAAACTTCCTCCGCCGCAGAACCGCAGGTCAGAGCCCGCCGAAGGCCCGGCTGGGGGACGTGGTCGGCGTCCTGATCAGCTGCTTGGGCAGGAACGGGGCCCCGGAGGGCGACACGGCGGCGCCGGTTCCGCCGGCGCCGGGCAGTATGCCGTGGCCGTCGTCGTCACCGCCCTGGTCGCCCTGGTCGCCGCCCTGGCCGTGCTCACCGCCGGCGCCGCCCTGCTCGCCCTGGCCGCTGTCGTCGCCCTTGCCGTCCCGGTCCTCGCCCTTGTCCCGCCCGGACGTGCCGTCGGTGAGGGCGAGGACGCGCTTGCAGTACTTCTTCACGCGCCTGGGGTCGGAGCTGCCCGCGGCGTCCTCGAGGGCGCGCCTGCGGCCGGTGCCCAGTTCGTTGCCCTCGCGGATGTCGCTGCAGGCCGACGGCGCCCCGCGCCACCAGCCGCTGCGGCTGTCGGCACCGGGTGCGGACGACGCGGCCCCGCCGGACGGGCCGGGCGGGATCGCCGGGCCGGTGGTGGGGGTGCCGGAGGAGCCGTCGGGCGTGGGCTCGCCCAGGGAGCCGCCCGGCGAGGGCGACACGAGCGGGCTCGGCTGCGAGGCGGTGGCCGAGACGGAGGCGCCGGGGCCGGGCCGGTCGTGGCCGAACGGCGTCGGGAGCACCCCGCTGGTCGCCGCGACGGCGACTCCGCCGACCATGCCGGCGGCCAGCACGGCCGTCAGCGCGAAGCGCGTGGACCGGCCCCGGCGGGAGCTCCGTTTGCTCCCGCCGGGGCCGCCGATACGGACGAGGCCGGCATCCGGGAACGGGGGTGCCGCGGCCTGCGGGCCGGTGGCCGAGCGCTCGGTCCGGACCCCGGACCGAGCGGCCCGGAAGGCGGCCAGCGCGGCGGCCTCACCGGGCAGTTCGACACTGCCCGGCGGGGGCTCACAGGTCAGCCCCTCAAGCGTTTTCGCGAGGCGTTCGGCCTGATCACGGGCGCCGGGATCGACGGCCTCGAGCGACTCCCCGCGCAGCAAACTCTCCGCTGTTTCGCGGTCCAGCCACCTGTACTGCTCGTCGGCCATCACATGTCCTTCTGCGTCCGCGCACGCATATGCGTCACACTCGCGGACGTCACCGCGGCGTCGCGCGGTTCTCGCTGGGGCGGCAGTCCGTCCAGACCGCCGGGGGATTCCGGATCGTCGCCGAGCAGTTCGGCGAGCCGCTTCAGACCGCGGTGCGCCGCCGTCCGTACGGCGCCCGGGCGCTTGCCGAGCGTCTCGGCGGCGGTCTTGGCGTCCAGGCCCACGACCACCCGCAGCACGACGGCCTCGGCCTGGTCCTGCGGCAGCCGGGCGATGAGGGAGAGGGTGTGGTCGGTGGAGAGCGACTCCATGGCCTCGCCCGCGGTGTCGGACTCGGCGGGCCTGCCGGTCAGCTCCGTCTCGTCGCCGCCGATGGCGGGGCGGCGCCCGCGCATGCGGATGTGGTCCAGCGCGCGGTTGCGGGCGATCCGGGCGGCCCAGCCGCGGAAGCGGTCCGCGTCGCCCTCGAAGCGCTCCAGGTCACGGGCTATCTGCAACCAGGCCTCGGACGCCACGTCCTCGGCGTCCGGGTCGCCGACCAGTGTCCGGACGTATCCGAGCAGGCGCGGGTGCACTGCGCGGTACACAGTCCGGAACGCGGTCTCGTTCCCGTCCTGTGCCGCAAGCACCGCGGCCGTCAGCTCCGCGTCGTCCCCCAGCACCAGTGGTTCCTCGTTCGATGGTCGCGGCGTCGAGGCCGCCGATCGTTGCCATGATCTTGTCTTCCGCGCCCGGCGCGAAAGGCACGTTACGACCTGAAACCGCTGCTCGTCCATGTCCGTACAAGATGCAACCACCCAGGACGCGGCGTGGAATGCCTGGGGTGTGACAGAAACCGCACTCATGGCGCTGTAGGAAGTACGGGTCGCCGCGCGGCCCGTGCCGCGCGACGGCCGGGGCCTCTCCTGTGGGGGGTGGCGGCCCCGGCCGTTGCTTCGGTGGCGCACGGCAGGGGCCGGATCACGCCACGGCGGGGCCCCGGACGAGGGCGTGCCGAAGGCGGCACCCCTTCCGGGAAGGGACGCTCGTCCCGGACCGCTACTTGTCCTTCTTGCCGGAGTCGGCCGCCGCGGAGGCGGCCGAACCACCCGAGCTGCCCGAAACCCCCGAGCTGCCCGAACCGCCCGAGCTGCCCGCGTTGGGGTTCCTGGACGCCTTGCCCCGCTGCGTGCTCTGGGGATTCTTCGGCCGGTCGGTCGCGGACGGTGTGCTCGCCGCCGTCGGCTCCGCCAGTTCGGCGGCGCAGTAGGCCGCGACGTTCTCCTCGCCGCCCGCGGCCGCGATCAGCCGCTGCCAGGCGGTCGACTCCATCGCCTGGCCGCTGTCCTTGACCTTCTCGTACGCCTGGCAGTGCGCCTCGGCGTCCTTCGCCGTCTCCGGCCGGTCCGGCGCGTCGGTCGGGCCGGGCGTGTGCGCCGCCGCCGTACCGGAGGGAGCGGCGGGCGCGTGGGTCTGCTGCCGGGAGACGTGCCCGTCGTGCGAGGAGCCGTGGACGGAGTCGATCGCGGCGAACGCGACGCCGCCCAGGGTGAGACCGGCCAGGGAGAGCGTGAAGGTGACGCGCACCGAGCGGCGGGTGCGGCGGTGCTCGCGCGGGCGCCAGTCGTCCCGGCGGCGGGTGCGCACACCGTGCACCGCCGTCTCCCGGGCGGCGCGGAACGCCGCCACCGCCCGCTGCTCGTCGTCGGCGTCGAGCGCCTCCGCCCGCAGCACGCCGGCGATCAGGCTCTCCAGTGCGGGGCCGTCCGGCCCGTGCAGGGGGCCCGGCCGGGCCCCGCCCCGGTGCGCGTGCCGACGGGCGCGGGCACCGCCGTCGCTGTGCCGGTCACCCATGTCCGTATCCATCCGTGTGCGGCGGGCGGCCGTTCACGCCGGTCCCGCCCTCGTCGTCATTCGTCGCGTGGTGGACGTTCGATCCGTCGGGGACGGTCGCTCCGCCGCTGTCAGTCATGTCGACTCCCCCAGCGTCCGGGGATCGTCATTCGTCACACCCGGGCCGTTGATCAGGGCCGCGAGGCGCTTCAGTCCGCGGTGCGCGGCCGTGCGCACGGCGCCCGGCCGCTTGCCGAGGACGCGCGCCGCCGAGGGGCCGTCGAGCCCGACGACCACACGCAGCAGCACGGCCTCGGCCTGGTCGCGCGGCAGGCTGCGGACCAGTTCCAGGGCGCGTTCGGTGGACAGCGACTCCAGGGCCTGGTCGTGGGTGCTGTGCGGGCCGGCCAGCTCCAGCACGTCCGCGTCGAGCCCCGCCGACCGGGGCCGTACCCGCTGCCGGCGCAGGTGGTCCAGGGCGCGGTGCCGGGCGATGGTCGCGGTCCAGCCGCGGAAGCCCGCCCCGTCGCCCTTGAACCGCCCGAGGTCGCGGGCTATCTCCAGCCAGGCGTCGGACGCCACGTCCTCGGCGTCGTCCCCGACGATCCCGCGCAGATAGCCCAGGAGTCCGGGCTGCACGATCCGGTACGCGCGCGCGAAGGAGGCCTCGTCGCCCTCCTGGGCCCGCGCGACGGCCGCCCCCAGCTCCCCGTCGTACGCCTGCGTGCGGCGGGGTTCCCGTCCCTGGCCCAACAGATTCCTCGTCGTTCGTACGAGTGGTGCGCGGGTTCCGCGGAACCCGCACGGCGCGCCACGTCCACCCGTGGACGCGCCCCCACGGTCCTCTGCGTCAGGCGTCACGGAAGTGTCACAGGTGACGTTCGGTCAAAGCCGAGCGCCGTGAGTGGTCGGCACGTTCCGTCGCGGGCGCGCCGGGCACGAACTTCTCCTCGGGGCGGGGCGGTTGAGCGCTCGCGGGACGCGCGACGGTCACGGCGGACCGCCTGGTTCACGTCGGCCGGCGGCTCACAGCGCCGAGTCCACCGGCTCGGGCTTCTTGGGTGCGGCACTCTGCATCGTGGGCGCCCGGTCCGCGTTCACGACCACTGCGGCGATCAGCGCGGCCAGCAGCAGCGCGGCCATCGCCCACCACGTGGCGACGTTGAAGCCGTGCACGGTGGCCTTCGCCGCCAGCAGGCGCTTGTCCGCTCCCGGTGCCGCGTGCGCCGTCAGATACCGCGCGGTCACGGTCGCGGCGATGGTGTTGAGCAGCGCCGTGCCGATCGAACCGCCCACCTGCTGGGCGGTGTTGAAGGTCGCCGAGGCCGCGCCCGAGTCGCGCGGCGCGACGCTGCCGGTCGCCAGCGAGACGGACGTCATCATGGCCGTACCCATGCCGAGGCCGAGCATCAGCATCGCGGGCAGGATGTGCGAGGCGTACGCGGGCTCCGTGCCCACCTGCGCGATGATCGCCAGCGCGCCCGCCGCGATCAGCAGTCCCGGCACCAGCAGCACCCGCGGCGGCACCCGGTTCAGCAGCCGGGCCGCGACCTGCGTGGACCCGGTGATCATCCCGACCGTGATGGGCAGATAGGCGACGCCCGTCCGGACCGGCGAGTACCCGAGCACGCCCTGCATGTAGTACGTGAGGAACAGGAACGTGCCGAACATGCCGATGGTCACCAGCAGCGTGGTCAGGAAGGCGCCGATCCGCTGGCGGTCCCGCACCACCGACATCGGCAGCAGCGGCACCCGCGCCCGCGTCTGCCACCAGCCGAACGCCGCGAGGAGCAGGACCCCGCCGGCCAGCAGCCCCAGCACCAGGCCGTCGCTCCAGCCCCTCGACTCCGCCTCGGAGAAGCCGTACACGAGCGAGAGCATCCCCGCGGAGCCGAGCACCGCGCCGGGCACGTCGAGGCGGGCGTCGGGATGGCGCTCGCCGGGCGCGAGCAGCGCCAGCGCGCCGAAGAAGGCGACCAGGGCGATGGGGATGTTGACGTAGAGGCACCAGCGCCAGTTCAGGTACTGGGTGAGGAAGCCGCCCGCGAGCAGCCCGACGGCGGCGCCCGCGCCGATGATGGCACCGAAGATGCCGAACGCCTTCCCGCGGTCCCTGGGGTCGGTGAAGGTCGTGGCCAGCAGCGACAGCGCGGAGGGCGCCAGCAGCGCGGCGAACACGCCCTGCAGGGCCCGCGCCCCGAACAGCATCCCCGAGTTGCCGGCGGCTCCGCCGAGCGCCGAGGCGGCGGCGAAGCCGAGCAGCCCGATCACGAAGGTCGTGCGGCGTCCGACCAGGTCGGCGACCCGGCCGCCGAGCAGCAGCAGTCCGCCGAAGGCCAGCGTGTAGGCGGTGATCACCCACTGGCGGTTTCCGTCCGACATGTTCAGGTCGGCCTGGGCGGACGGCAGGGCGATGTTCACGATGGTCATGTCGAGGACGACCATCAACTGGGCGAGGGCGATGACCACCAGCGCCCACCAACGGCGGTTGTCAGCCATACGGCCATCGTGCGCCCACCCACCCCGTTTTGGGAACGCCAGCGTCTCTTATTACGGGGTTTTTGCCGCCCCGGCGGCCGTCACCGCGTCCCGGCACAGCAGCCGCAGCGAGCCGTCGCCCCGGAAGCAGCGGCGGGCCTCGTCGATCGGGTCCCACATCCGCCCGTCGGGCGTACGGATCCAGTGCTCCCCGCCGCTCGTCCACCACTCGGCGCCGGTCTGGCGGACGATCACCTCGCCCGCGTACGCCCCGAAGGAGCGCAGCACGCTCTCCACGGCGGCGTACGGCGACCCCTCCTGCCGTATCCCCTCGATGATCCGGTCGACACGCCACACACTCTGTGCCGAGTAGTCGAGGCGCACCCGCGCCCCCTCGCGCATCGACGCCACCGCGTCCGCCGCCCACCGCACGGGCTTGGTCGCCGCGTTCGGCCTGGTCTCGTGGAAGGTAGTCACATACACAGGAGCGGAACAGGTGTGCGGGACGTCACGCTTCTCCCGGAGGTTTCCCCAGATCGGCGCAGAAGCGCCCCAGCCCCGCCGCAGGACGGACACAGGACGCTCTCAGGTGCGCGTTCCTTGCGGGAGTGACGCTTGGCCCCGTCCGTGCGCTCCTCTCACTGATGAGCATGTACTTCCATCTCCGCGCGGTGCCCCCGTCGGCGCTGCGCAACAGCGCGAACTGGTTGCAGCGGCTGTTCGAGGACGACTGGACGACCGTGCGCCGAAGGATCGACCGGCACCGGGAGGAATTCCTGTACCGGCACCACCCCGATCACCACTTTCTCTACGCGGGCGCCCTCCCGCACCGCACCGGGCAGGGCCCGCCGTGCGACGTCGTGCTCGGCGGCAGCCCGGTCCCGCACCCGGAACCCGACCACCCGCCGTTCCTCCTGCTGCCGGCGGCCCGGGCCGCCCAGGTCGCCGCGTTCCTGACGACGGCCGACATCGCCGACCTGTGGCACCGGGCCCGCGGGGAACTCCTCCCCCACTACGGCGGCGCCCCGGTGGAGGAGCAGACCCGCACGCTCTTCGAGTCCGCCCACCACGACCTGACGGCCTTCTACCGCAGGACCGCCGAGTACGGGGACGCGGTGGTCAAATGCGTGCTGTGACGAGCGGGGCTCGCCGCGGCGCCCCGTCAGGGGCGCGCGGAACCGCGCGGGCGACCGCACCGGACCCGTGCCCGCCGACGAACCCGGAGCCGCCCTACCCCAACCGCGCCCGCCGGGCGACAACGGCCTGCAGCACCCGCCGCCCCTCGACGGAGACCTCCAAGGCCCGCCGCAGCCCGCCCGCGCCGTGCCCGGCCAGCACCTCGAGCACCGTCACCTGCCGCCGCAGCTCGGCGGCGACGAGGGGGGACATCCCGTCCGTACGCCCCTCGCGGCGCGCGTCGACCGACGACGCCTCGTCGTCGACCAGATCCAGCAGCCGGTGTATCTGCAGCGCGGCCACCGAGCAGGCGTCCGCCCACACCCGGACCGGCCCACCATCGAGTTCGTCCGGCGCGGCCGCCAGCATCCGGCGGGCCAGCATGGTCGCCTCGCTGTCGCCCGGCTCCTCCGGCCCGCCGAGCTTGCCGCGCGCGTCCTCCAGCCGCTCGGCCCAGTCGCCGGTGCCGTCGGCGTCGGCGAGGTTGGCCCACAACGGCCGCAGCACCTCGTCGTCGCCGCCCAGCAGGGGCACGCAGCGGTCCAAACAAGCCAACCCACTGGCCGCCAGTCCGCGTTCGTCGGCCTGAGCGATCAGGTCCACCAGGCTCATCCACGCCTCCCTCTGCGGGGCTCTCGCACGGTTCAGCAGGGCTCTTGCCTCACCGAGCCCGCACTTTCCCTTACTGCGTGCGACGGCCCGTGAGTGTCACAGCGGCACCACGCCGAGCCGGTCGAGGAGCTGGAAGAAGAGGTTTTCGGCCAAGGGGTCCGGGTCGGCGGTCAGTACGTCGACCAGCGGTCCGGCCGCCACGGCGTGCCCGGCCTCCGCGGCCCAGGCGACCGCCCGGTCGGCGGCGTCCCGGGGCTGGAGGAAGTAGTCCTCGAGCGTGAGCCCGTCGCTCGCCGCGCCGAGGTGGCCGGCCATCGCGGCCCGCGCCAGACACGTCGTCCACGCGCCGCTCTCCGGCGCCGAGGCCTCCACCACCACGCAGTCGCTGTCCATGACGTATCCGAAGAGCGCCGGGGCCCCGCTCTCCCCGGCGAGGACGTTCATGTTCCCGACCTCGCCCTCGCCGCCCGGGTATTCCCACACCTGCCAGCCGCCGGGCGCCTCGGTGCGCAGCTCCATGCCCTTGGCGTCCGACAGCGCGTCCAGCTCCGCGAGCGGCCGCTCGCTGCGGCCCACGACGAAGTACCCCCAGTAGCCCATGTCCCGCTCCCCCACGGCTGAATCGGCTTCGGCTCGCGCCGAATACACCACATTCGTACGACAGTTCGCAGCCGTACGCGCCAAATGGCCGGGGTTTCGGGTCGGGCTCAGCCCAGCTTGGCCGCCAGTGCCTGGAACTGCGTCCACGTCAGCGCCGGTGTCCGCGCGTCCCAGAGCTTCTGGACCGTCGCCCGCAGCGGCATCCGGATGCCGGCCGCGACCTGGTCCTGCGTCTGCGAGCCGGAGAGGTCGCACCAGACCGCGAAGGATCCGCCCAGGATCTGGGCGTCGTACCGGGCGGGCACCGGCTGGGTACCGCGCACGACGCGCGGGGTCCACCGCTCGTAGATCCGCCGCCCCGTCGGGTACACGAAGTGGTTCGGCTGCCCGAGGACGTAGTAGAGGAACTCGTCGTTGTAGTTGATCAGCTTCCGCCCGGCGCTCAGGTACGCCACCGGCTGCCGCGCCCCGATCTCCTTGCCGGTCCAGTACGCGACCTGGAGGTCCTTGGCGGGCTGCACGGACGTGCCCGTGTAGAAGCCGTCGTTCCACGCCCGCATCGCCGGCCCGTGCGCCCGGACCGTCGAGGCGCGGTCGTTAAGCCACCCCGTGGCGAGGTCGGAGACGGTTGCGCCGGATCCGTACGCCCTCCGGGCTGCGGCGGCCAGCTGCGGATAGGTGGCGGACGGGCTGGAGACCGTCAGCGCCCGGTACTCGTCACCGCCGAGGTTCCACCGCCCGCCGGGGAAGAGACCGGCGTACTCGTCCAGCAGGTCGTCGACGATCTCGGCGGCGGCCGGCCGGGAGATGTCGACGGCCCCGCGCGCCGCCACGCCCCGGGTGCTGCGCAGCTGGAGGCCGGGGTGGGCGGCGATGACGGCCCCCAGGTGCCCCGGCGAGTCGATCTCGGGGACCACGGTGATGTGCCGGCTCGCGGCGAGGTCGACGATCTTCTTGACCTCGGCCTTCGTCAGATGCTGCCGCGAGACGACCTCGGGGTGCGTGCCGGACTCGATCCGGAAGCCCTGGTCGTCGGAGAAGTGCAGCCCCAGCTCGTTGAACTTCAGGTCGCCGAGCTCGCGCACCCGGTCCTCGATCCAGCCCGCCGTGAAGTGCTTGCGGGCGATGTCCAGCATGAACCCGCGCACCGGCTTGGCCGGCCCGTCCCGCACGACGCCTTCGGGCGCGGTGCCCCCGCCGTGCACCTCCTGCTTGAGCGTCCGGGTGCCGTAGAAGACCCCGGCGTCGGAGCGCCCGCTGATGGTCACCCGCCCGCCGCGCACGGTCATCGTGTACGACTCCGGGTCCGCCCCCTCGTCGTCGTCGAGCGCCAGCCGTACGTCCCCGGCCCGCAGGTCGTCCTGCTCGCCGCCGTACGTCAGCCCCAGCTCACCGGCGATCAGCCGGCCCTCGTCGGCCAGACCGGCGTCCCCGACCACCACGCGCTCTCCGCGCGCCGGCCGCCAGCCGGGGCCGCGGGCCGCGGTGTGGGAGCGGACGGCCGGAATGGTGCTCGGGGCCTTGGAGAGGGCGTAGGAACGGGTCGGGCTCGGCTTCGCGCTCACGCCGCCGGAGCCGGGCGACTTCCCGGTCCGCCCGCCCGAGGGCCGCGGCTGGGCCGACCCCGCCGGGCCGCCGTCGTCGCCGGAGGCCCACAGCCCGAGACCGACCCCGAGGGCGATGGTCCCGGCGACGGCGCCCGCGACGACCATCCGCCTCTGCTTGACGTTCCGCGCCGGAGGCCGGCGCCGGTGCTGGCTCACGAGGCCAACCTAGAACCCTCGGGCACCACGATGCGTCCACCCCACGTTCCGAAACTCTCCCCTCCGGGTGAAATTCGGGCATCCGTCGGACACGTCATGCCCACTCTCGATAACGTGACGTCACACCTCCCACAGCTTCCTCTGCCGAAACCCACGTGACGCCCACACACCTTCCTGGCCGGGTCGCCGCCATACCGGCACTGCCCGAGCAGACGCGCACTCCACCGTCCCCGAACGGGCTGCGAGAGTTCAACACCGTGCCCTCCGACGAGGCGCGTCGCCTCCTGCTCACCTGCCTGCGCAGCCTCAGCTGGGCGCACCGGGTGGCGGCCCACCGCCCCTACCCGGATCTCGGCTCCCTCCTCGCCGCCTCCGACGAGGCCGCCTACGACCTCTCCCCGGCCGACCTGTCGGAGGCGCTGGCCGGCGAGGCCTGGCCTGGCCTCCCGGACGAGGCGTACGGGGCCGCCCACACGGCACTGAGCGCGGCCCACGCGGCCTACGAGGCCCGTTTCGGCCACTCCTTCGTCATCTACGTCGGCGACGCGCCCCCCGGCGAGTACCTCGACCGCATCCTCGAGGGCATCCGCTCCCGGCTGGCGAACGACCCGGAGGAGGAGCGGGTGGTGGCGGCCGAGGAACTGCGGCGCCACGCCAAGGACCGGCTGGCCCAGCTGCTCGGGGGCGCGGCCGGCGCATAGCGGACACGCCACCCGCAAACCGCCCCTCTCACCCATACGCGTGCCACTTTGATCACACCCGCAGGCCCGGCGTCAGCCCCGCGGCGACGCCTGAGTACGATGCTGGGGGCCGGTGGACCGTACCCGGCCGGGCCCGACCGACAGCACAAGCCGGCGCGGCTCCCATCCCCGCTCCCGGAGGGACTTCCGTGCCGGCTGGAACGCTGTACCGCGGCCGGGAAGGAATGTGGTCCTGGGTGGCTCACCGAGTCACCGGCGTCCTCATCTTCTTCTTCCTGTTCGTTCACGTGCTGGACACCGCTCTCGTTCGCGTCTCCCCCGAGGACTACGACAAGGTCGTAGCCACGTACAAGACCCCGATCGTGGCTGTGCTGGAGTACGGCCTCGTCGCGGCCGTCCTCTTCCACGCGCTGAACGGCCTGCGCGTCATCGCCGTCGACTTCTGGTCGAAGGGCCCGCGCTACCAGAAGCAGATGCTCTGGTCCGTCGTAGGCATCTGGGTCGTGCTGATGATCGGGGCGATCTACCCCGTCCTCGGCCACGCCGCTCGTGAACTGTTCGGGAGCTGAGACCGATGGCGACCACTGAAACCACCGTGTCCGGGATCGGCCCCGTCGAAGGCGGCTCCGTCTACAACGTCGACAACCCGGCGCCCCTCATCGAGGCCCCGCGCAAGCGCACCAAGAAGACCCCGCGGTCGACCCGGGGCAACTTCGAGATGGCGGCCTGGCTCTTCATGCGCCTGTCCGGCGTCGTCCTCGTGGTCCTGGTCATCGGCCACCTGCTGATCCAGCTGGTGCTGGACGGCGGTGTCTCGAAGATCGGCTTCGCCTTCGTGGCCGGCCGCTGGGCGTCCCCCTTCTGGCAGGTGTGGGACCTCCTGATGCTGTGGCTCGCGATGCTGCACGGCGCCAACGGCCTGCGCACGATCATCAACGACTACGCGGAGCGCGCGAACACCCGGCTGTGGCTGAAGGCCCTGCTCTACACCGCCACGGTGTTCACCGTCCTGCTGGGCACGCTGGTGATCTTCACCTTCGACCCGAACATCCGCTAGGCACGGGGCTGCGAGAATCATGAAGATCCACAAGTACGACACCGTCATCGTCGGCGCCGGCGGCGCCGGCATGCGCGCGGCCATCGAGTCGACGAAGCGCAGCCGCACCGCCGTGCTGACCAAGCTGTACCCCACCCGCTCCCACACGGGCGCCGCGCAGGGCGGCATGGCCGCCGCGCTCGCCAACGTGGAGGAGGACAACTGGGAGTGGCACACCTTCGACACGGTCAAGGGCGGTGACTACCTGGTCGACCAGGACGCCGCCGAGATCCTGGCGAAGGAGGCCATCGACTCGGTCCTCGACCTGGAGAAGATGGGCCTGCCGTTCAACCGGACGCCCAACGGCACGATCGACCAGCGCCGGTTCGGCGGCCACAGCCGCAACCACGGCGAGGCCCCGGTCCGCCGCTCCTGCTACGCGGCCGACCGCACCGGCCACATGATCCTGCAGACGCTGTACCAGAACTGCGTGAAGGAGGGCGTGGAGTTCTTCAACGAGTTCTACGTCCTCGACCAGCTGATCACCGAGGTCGACGGCGTCAGGAAGTCGGCCGGTGTGGTGGCGTACGAGCTGGCGACCGGCGAGATCCACGTCTTCCGGGCGAAGGCCGTCATCTACGCCTCCGGCGGCACCGGCAAGTTCTTCAAGGTGACGTCGAACGCGCACACGCTGACGGGTGACGGCCAGGCGGCGGTCTACCGTCGCGGGCTGCCGCTGGAGGACATGGAGTTCTTCCAGTTCCACCCGACCGGCATCTGGCGCATGGGCATCCTGCTGACGGAGGGCGCCCGCGGTGAGGGCGGCATCCTGCGCAACAAGGACGGCGAGCGCTTCATGGAGAAGTACGCGCCGGTCATGAAGGACCTCGCCTCCCGTGACGTCGTCTCCCGCTCCATCTACACGGAGATCCGCGAGGGCCGCGGCTGCGGCCCCGAGGGCGACCACGTCTACCTCGACCTGACGCACCTCCCGCCGGAGCAGCTGGACGCCAAGCTGCCCGACATCACGGAGTTCGCGCGCACCTACCTCGGCATCGAGCCCTACACGGACCCGATCCCGATCCAGCCGACCGCGCACTACGCGATGGGCGGCATCCCGACGAACGTCGAGGGTGAGGTCCTGTCGGACAACACCACCGTCGTCCCGGGCCTGTACGCGGCCGGCGAGGTCGCCTGCGTGTCGGTGCACGGCGCCAACCGCCTGGGCACCAACTCGCTGCTGGACATCAACGTGTTCGGCCGCAGGGCCGGCATCGCGGCGGCGGAGTACAGCGCGACGGTGGACTTCGTCGAGCTGCCGGAGAACCCGGCGCAGCTCGTGATCGACCAGGTCGAGCAGCTGCGTACGTCGACGGGCACCGAACGTGTGGCGGCCATCCGCCGCGAGCTGCAGGAGACCATGGACGCGAACGTCATGGTGTTCCGCACCGAGCAGACGATCAAGACGGCCGTCGAGAAGATCGCCGAGCTGCGCGCGCGCTACAAGAACGTCGCGATCCAGGACAAGGGCCGGCGGTTCAACACGGACCTGCTGGAGGCCGTCGAGCTGGGCAACCTGCTCGACCTGGCCGAGGTCATGGCCGTGTCCGCACTGGCCCGCAAGGAGTCCCGCGGTGGTCACTACCGCGAGGACTACCCCAACCGCGACGACGTCAACTTCATGCGCCACACCATGGCGTACCGCGAGGTGGGCGACGACGGCACCGAGTCCATCCGTCTCGACTACAAGCCGGTCGTCCAGACCCGCTACCAGCCGATGGAGCGTAAGTACTGATGGCAACCCCTGTTCTGGACAAGGTGGAGGCGGAGTCCGCGGCGTCCCCCTACATCACGGTCACCTTCCGCGTGCGCCGCTTCAACCCCGAGGTCTCGGCCGAGGCGACCTGGGAGGACTTCCAGCTGGAGATCGACCCCAAGGAGCGCGTCCTCGACGGCCTGCACAAGATCAAGTGGGACGTCGACGGCACGCTGACGTTCCGCCGGTCCTGCGCGCACGGCATCTGCGGTTCCGACGCCATGCGGATCAACGGCAAGAACCGCCTGGCCTGCAAGACGCTGATCAAGGACATCAACCCCGAGAAGCCGATCACGGTCGAGCCCATCAAGGGCCTGACGGTCCTGAAGGACCTGGTCGTCGACATGGACCCGTTCTTCCAGGCGTACCGGGACGTGATGCCCTTCCTGATCACGAAGGACACCAACGAGCCGACGCGTGAGCGGCTGCAGTCGGCGGAGGACCGCGCGCGGTTCGACGACACGACGAAGTGCATCCTCTGCGCCGCCTGCACGTCCTCGTGCCCGGTCTTCTGGAACGACGGCCAGTACTTCGGCCCGGCGGCCATCGTCAACGCGCACCGCTTCATCTTCGACTCGCGTGACGAGGCCGGCGAGCAGCGCCTGGAGATCCTCAACGACCGTGACGGCGTGTGGCGTTGCCGCACGACCTTCAACTGCACGGACGCCTGCCCGCGCGGCATCGAGGTCACCAAGGCGATCCAGGAGGTCAAGCGGGCGCTGATCACGCGCCGCTTCTGAGCTCCGCCTTCACACGCGGGACGGGCCCCGTCTCCGGTTGCGCACCGGGGGCGGGGCCCTCGTGCGTCCGCCGCGGGTCTCGTACGGGCCCCGGAACACCCGTGGCGAAGGGCGCCACCGGCAATCACCGGTTCCGGCGGCCCCCGCACCTATTCTGACGGTATGTCAGATGACCAGTCGTACGAACTGCTCGGATTCGACAACGTCCTGCTGCCCGTCGGGGACCTCGGCACGGCGGTCGGCTTCTACGAGAGCGCCGGATTCTCGGTGGGGTTCCGGTTCGACGAGGCCGGGATCGCGCTGCTCAAGGCCGGGGGCGAGACGCCCGGCGTCCTGCTGCGGCAGGAGGACGGGCTGGGCCACAGACCGCCGCCCTGGCCCTCCGCGCGCCTGTGGATCGAGGTGGCCGACGCCCGGCAGGCGGCCCGCGTGCTCGCCGCCGCGGGCATCACCCCGCTCGACGAACCCTTCGCCGCGGCCACCGGCTGGACGGTGGAGATCGCCGACCCGTGGGGGAACGTCGTCGGCTTCACCGACTACAGCAAGCGCCCCGAGTTGGGCCGCCGCCCCTGAACCAGCCACTCCCGCCGCCTGGTTGAACGCGTTCAAAAATAGGTCTAGAGTCATCCCCGTCAGCTTTTTGAACGCGTTCAAGAAGGGGTGGGGCATGGACCGCACGGTCGTCGCCTACGTCATCTACCTGCTGGTCAGCATCTCGCTGACCATCTGGGTGGCCCGCACGCTCAGCCGTAACGGGCGGATCTTCCTCTCCGACGTGCTGAAGGGGAACGAGCAGCTCGCCGAGGCCGTGAACCACCTCCTGGTGGTCGGCTTCTACCTCGTCAACCTCGGCTTCGTCGCCCTGTACCTGAGCGGCGACGGGACCATCGAGGACACCCGGGGGATCTTCGAGACCCTGTCGACCAAGCTCGGCGTGGTGCTGCTGGTGCTCGGCGTGCTGCACCTGGGCAACGTGTACGTCCTCAACAAGATCCGGCGGCGCGGGGCGCTGGAGCGCGAGCAGGTGCCCCCGGTCGCGCCGCAGGACTGGGTCGGGGCATGAGAACCGTGAGCGCCACCGCGGCGGACGGGGTCCCGGTCCGCCGGCTCACCCTCCTGTACGACGCCGAGTGCTCGCTGTGCGTCTTCGTGCGCGACTGGCTCGGCCGGCAGCCGCAGCTCGTGCCGGTGGATCTCGTGCCCGCGGGCTCGGAGGGGGCCCGGCGGCGCTTCCCCGGCCTCGACCACCGCGCCACCCTCGAAGACATCACCGCCGTGGGCGACGCGGGGCAGGTCTACCGGGGCGCCGCCGCCTGGATCGTCACCCTGTGGGCGCTGCGCGAGCACCGGGCGCTCGCCCACCGGCTCAGCACCCCGGCGGGCGCGAAGCTCGCCAGGGGCGCGGTGCTCGCGGCGGCGAAGTGGCGGGGCGGGCAGTGGGGCGGCCAGGCGTACGGCCGCGGGGACGGCCGGCGGTACGGCCCGGGGACGGGTGGCCCGGGGACGGGCCCGCGGTACATCGCGCCGGGCTGCGACAGCGGTACGTGCGTCACCCCTTAGGCTCTCGTTCCGTGCCTGTGAAGAACGACGGCCCCGGCGAGGGCGCCAACCCCACCAAGTCCGAGCAGACCCGTGCGCTGATCCTGGAGACCGCGATGCGGCTGTTCCAGGAGCGCGGCTACGACAAGACGACGATGCGGGCCATCGCCACGGAGGCCGGGGTCTCCGTGGGCAACGCGTACTACTACTTCGCGGGCAAGGAGCACCTGATCCAGGGCTTCTACGACCGGATCGCCGCCGAGCACCGGGTGGCGGCCCGGGAGGTCCTGGAGCGGGAGACCGACCTGGAGGCGCGGCTCGCCGGGGTGCTGCGCGTGTGGCTGGACATCGCCACGCCCTACCACGAGTTCGCGGTCCAGTTCTTCAAGAACGCCGCCGACCCGGACAGTCCGCTCAGCCCGTTCTCCGAGGAATCGGAGCACGCGCGCGAGGAGGCCGTCTCCATCCACCGGGAGGTGCTCGCGGGGGCGACCAGGACCAAGGTCCCGGAGGAGCTGCGGGACGTCCTGCCGGAGTTGATGTGGCTCTCCCAGATGGGCCTGGTCCTGTACTGGATCTTCGACCGCACGGAGGGCCGGGAGCGCAGCTACCGGCTCGCCGAGCGGGGGGCCCGGCTGACCGCCCGGGGCGTCTCCCTGGCCCGCTTCCGGGTGCTGCGGCCGCTGGTGCTGGAGGTGCACGAGCTGTTCACGGACTTCCTGCCGGGAATGACGAAGGTGCTCCCCACTCCCGGCAGGCGCTAAGGGGTGTCTGCCGGGGCGCGGTCAGTTCACCGCGTCCACCTCGCCCTCCGCGAGCTCCACGTCGAACACCAGCGGGCCCTCGGCCACGACCACGTGCGTGGCCCGCGAGCCGTACGACGCGGCCGTGGTCGCCAGGAGGTAGGTCCCCGGCGCGGGCACCGACAGGATGTACGAGCCGTCCGCCAGGGAGGTCACCCGGTCCAGCTGACGGCCGCCCTTCGACAGCAGCGTCACCGAGGCGCCGTCGACCGGCTCGCCCTCGGAGGTGCGGATGAAGCCGTGGACCGCCGAGGCGGGGCCCTGCGCGGCCGGCGGCTGCGGCGCCTCCTCCTTCGGCTCCACCGCCAGGTGCGGCAGGCGCCGCTCCAGCCATCCCGGCAGCCACCAGTTGGAGTTGCCGAGCAGGTGCATCGCGGCCGGCACCAGCGCCGTACGGAGGATGAAGGCGTCGAGCGCGACCGCGGCCGCGAGGCCGACGCCCGCCATCGCCGCCCCCGAGTCGCCGCTGAGGACGAACGCCAGGAACACGCAGACCATGATCAGGGCGGCGCTGTTGATGACCCGGCTGGTCTCGGCGAGGCCCACGCGCACCGCGCGCGCGTTGTCCTTCGTGTGCACCCACTCCTCGTGCATCCGGCTGACCAGGAACACCTGGTAGTCCATCGAGAGCCCGAAGAGCAGCGACAGCATGATCACCGGCAGGAAGGCGTTGATCGGTCCCTCCTTGCCGAGGCCGAGCAGGTCCAGGCCCCATCCCCACTGGAAGACCGCGACGAGCACGCCGAAGGAGGCCGCCGCGGCGATCAGATTCATCAGGGCGGCCGTGAGCGGCACCACGAGCGAGCGGAAGGCGACCAGCAGGAGCAGGAAGCCGAGGCCGATGATCGTGCCGATGAACAGCGGCAGCCGGTCGCCCGTCACCGACGCGAAGTCCTTGGACACCGCGGTCACCCCGCCCACGTGCGCCTGGGCGCCCGCCTGAGGGATCACCCGGTCCCGCAAGGTGTCGATCAGGTCGTCCGTCTGCTTCGACTGCGGTGATGTCGTCGGGACGACCTGGATCACCGTCACGCCCTTGGCGGGCGGCAGGGGGGCCACCCGGGCGACCCCTGGGGTGGCGTCGATGCCCTTGACCAGCGTGGCCGTGTCACCGCCCACGCTGACCACCTGCAGCGGACCGTTGAAGCCGGGCCCGAAGCCCTCGGCGAGCAGGTCGTACGCCTTCCTGGTGGTCGTCGACGCGTCGTCGTTGCCCTGGTCGGTGGCGCCGAGGCGGAGCGACAGCACCGGGACGGCGAGGACGGCCATGACGACGAGGGCGAGCGCGGCGATCCTGCGGGGGCGCTTCTGCACGTTCGCCGACCAGCGGGCGGCGAGTCCGCTCGCCTGCTCCGTCTCGGGCCCTGCGCCGGCCGCGGCGGCCAGCCGGCGCCGCTGGCGGCGGCTGAGCACGCGCGGGCCGAGGAGCCCGAGCAGGGCCGGGAGCAGGGTCGTGGCCGCGAGCACGCTCAGCACCACGGTCAGCGAGGTGCCGACGACGACACCGTCGAGGAAGCGCAGCCGCGTCACGAGCATCCCGGCGAGCGCGATGCAGACCGTGCCGCCCGCGAACAGCACCGCCCGTCCCGAGGTGTTGAGCGCCGTGACGGCCGACTCCTCGGGGTCCAGCCCCCGCTCGATACCGCGCCGGTGCCGGGTGACGATGAACAGGGCGTAGTCGATGCCGACGCCGAGGCCGATCAGGGAGGCGAGCAGCGGGGCGATGTCGGGGATGTCGGTGGTGTGGCTGAGCAGCTGGGTGGAGAAGAGACCCAGCCCCACGCCGAAGACGGCGATCGCGATCGGCAGCAGCATCGCGAACAGCGAGCCGAAGGCGAGGAACAGCACGACGGCCGCGGCGACGATGCCGACCATCTCCGACAGGCCCTGCGGCGGCTCCTGGATGCGCTGGATGGCCTGGCCGCCCAACTCGACCTGGAGTCCGCCGCGTTCGGCGCTCTGCGCGGTGTCGACCACGTTCTGGACGAGGTCCTTGGGCACCTCGTTCGCCCGCTTGGTGAAGGTCAGCTGGGCGTACGCGATCTTGCCGTCGCCGCTGATCTGAGAGGCCCCCCGGGCTCCCGTGTAGGGGCTGGTGACCGCGCCGACGCCGGGCATCTTCGCGATCTTGTCGAGGGCCGGCTGGACGCGGGTGCGGACCGCCTGGTCCTTCACCGAGCCGCCGTCGACCTTCCACACCACGGTGTCGGTGTCACCGGAGGTGCTCGGGAAGGCCTTCTGCATCAGGTCGTACGCGCTCTTGGAGTCCGTGTCGGGGAGGGAGAAGACGTTCGCGTAGTTCGTGCCCGCCGCCGAGGCCGAGAAGCCCACGCCGAACAACGCCCCCACCCACAGGAACAGGACCACCAGCCGGTGCCGATAGCACCACCGTGCCAATGCCGCCACGATCAAACGCTCCTTGTCGGTCGTCGGTCGGTCCCCCAGGTCCTGGGCAACAGGATTGGGGGCGCCGCCCGCGCACGGGCGGAATGCGCCATGACTCTCAAGGAACTCCAAAGACCGATCCGGCCCCGCCGCCGGGGGTCCGCCCGATACTGGGGGCATGACGACGGCTCCAGGCACCGTTCTGGTGGTGGAGGACGAGCCGAGCATCGCGGACGTCCTCGCCATCGCCCTGCGCTACCACCGGTTCGAGGTGATGGTCGCGGGCACCGTCCGCGAGGCCCTCGCGCTCGCCGGGCGCACCCGCCCGGACGCGGCGCTGCTCGACGTCATGCTGCCGGACGGCGACGGCCGGGCGCTGGGGCGTGAGCTGCGCGACCGCCAGCCCGACCTGGCGCTCGTCTTCCTCACCGCGCGCGACTCGCCCGCCGAGATCGTCGGCGCCCTCGGCTTCGGCGACGACTACATCACCAAGCCGTTCAACATCGACGAGGTGGTCGCCCGGATCACCGCGGTGCTGCGCCGCACCCGCCCGGCGGACGTGCTGCCGCAGCGGCCCCCGCTGCGGTACGGCGACCTGGAGCTGGACGAGACGACGTACAGCGTCCACCGCGCGGGCCGCAGCGTCGAGCTCACCCCCACCGAGTACGCGCTGCTGCGCTTCCTGGTGCGCAACGGCGGCCGGGTCGTGCCCAAGGAGCAGCTCCTGCGCCACGTCTGGCAGTACGAGCACACCCCGCCCGAGTCCACCGTCGTCGAGACGTACATCAGCTATCTGCGGCGCAAGCTGGAGGCGCTCGGGCCGCCGGTGATCACCACCCGGCGCGGTGTGGGATACGGGCTGGCATGAGGATCCGCTGGCTGAACTGCGAGCGCGGCATGCACTCGCTGCGCGCCAAGCTGACGCTGACCAATGTCGCGCTGCTCGCCCTCGGCATCGTGGCGACCACCGCGATCAGCCTCATGGGCATGCGGTACTACCTGCTCGACCAGGTCGACTCGCAGCTGACCAAGATGCGCGACTCCCTGGGCGGTTCGCAGCTCACGGTCCGGCAGATCGACTCGCTGGGCGCCCTGGCCTTCGTCCACGACCGGCTGGTGCCGGACGACACGGACAAGGAGCGCTCCACCCCGGACTCGATCTACACGGCCGTCGACGGCCGGGGCACGGCCGTGGGCATCCTCGGCGTCGAACCCACCGAGGCGCAGATCGGTCTGGCCCGCGCGGTCGGCGACGCCTCGGCCCTCGCCGAGGACGCCGATCCGCACGACGTGCAGGTGCACGGCACCTCCTACCGGGTCACCGCCGTCCGGCTGACCGACGGCACGTACGTCCTGATGGCCACCTCCACCGAGGCCCTGCACAACGGCATGGGCAAGGCGCTCAAGCTCGACTTCGCCGTCGGTGGTCTGCTGCTGGTGCTGCTGGCCTGTCTGACGCTGTTCAGCGTGCGGCGGCGGATGCGGCCGCTGGAGGACATGGTGGAGACGTCCTCGGCGATCGCGGAGGGCGACCTGACCCTGCGCGTGCCCTCCAGCACCCATCCGACGCAGGAGGTGGAGCAGCTGCGGCTCGCCCTCAACTCCATGCTCCACCAGGTCGAGTCGGCGTACCGCACGCGCGAGCGCAGCGCGGCCCAGCTGCGCCGCTTCGTCGCCGACGCCTCGCACGAGCTGCGCACCCCGCTGTCGGCGATACGCGGCTATCTCCAGCTCTACGACAAGGGCATGCTCAGCGATCCGGACGAGCGCAAGCGGGCCTGGGAGCGGGTGCTGGCGGAGACGGACCGCATGGGGCGGCTGGTGGACGAGCTGCTCACCCTGGCCCGCCTCGACCAGCAGCCCGAACTGCGCTTCCGCAACGTCGACCTGAGCCGCCTGGTCCGGGACGCGGCCGAGGACCTGCGGGTGCAGCAGCCGGAGCGGCCCATCACGGTGGGCGCCGACGGCGCGCTGCTGGTGCACGCCGACGAGTCGGGCCTCAGGCAGGTGCTCGGCAATCTGGTGGGCAACGTCCGCACGCACACGCCCGCGGACGTGCCGGTGCGGCTGGACGTGGGGCGGGAGGACTCGGTCGTGCGCCTGTGCGTCGCGGACGAGGGCCCGGGGCTGTGCGACGACGACGCGGCACGGGTCTTCGACCGCTTCTTCCGGGTCGGCACGGGCGCGGGCAGCGGGCTGGGCCTGGCCATCGTGCAGGGCGTCGTGCAGGCGCACGGCGGGGACGTGGCGGTGCGCACGGCACCGGGCCAGGGGCTGGCGGTGACGGTCACGCTCCCGGCGCGGACGGCCGCCCGGCCGTGACCGCCGGGCCCGGCTCCGGGCGGGAGAGACGGAGGCCGGATGGGCGTGCGACGTCACTCCGGCGCAGGACGACGCCGCGGGTTCACCTCAGATCCAGGTGAGGCTCCACAGCCGGAACACGCCGGTGCCGTCGTCGAGATACTGGCCGCCGCCGACGTCCTCGCTGCTGAGGACGTACTCCTTGCCCTGCCACAGCGGGATGACCGGGACGTCGCGGGCGACGTCGCGCTGGAGGCTGGTGAAGTCGTTCGCGGCGTCCGAGCGGTCGGCGTACGACTGGCTGGTCCGGATCAGCCGGTCGACCGCCTTGCTGCTGTACCCGGTGTTCATGGTGCCGTCGCTGCCGACGAGCGGGGCGCCGAAGGTGTCCGGGTCCGGGTAGTCGGCGACCCAGCCGACGGCGTAGGCGTCCAGCTTCCCGGCGGCCCAGCGCTCCTGGAAGTCGGTCCATCCGTAGCCCTGGAGGGTCACCTTGAACAGGCCGCTCGCCTCCAGCTGCTGCTTGATGGCCGCGGCCTCCGCCTCGGAGGCGCCGCGGTTCTTGGCGTAGCCGTAGGTGAAGCGGACCGGTGTCGTCACGCCGGCCTCGGCGAGCAGGGTCTTCGCCTTCTGCGCGTCCTGCCGGGGGTAGGCGTCGAAGAAGGACGTGGTGTGGCCGGTGATGCCCGTCGGGATCAGCGAGTACAGCGGGTCGACGGTCCCCTGGTACACCGTGGCGGCCAGCCGTTCGCGGTTGATCAGCCAGGCCATGGCCCGCCGCACCCGCACGTCGTGCAGGGGCGAGTTCTGCCGGGTGTTGAGGTAGAGGTTGCGGATCTCGGCGCTGTCGGACTCCGACAGACGCTGGTGCGGATCGCTCGCCGAGAGCCCGGACAGGACCTTGGGCGGCAGCTGGCGGGCGGCGACGTCGACCTGCCGGGCGTTCCAGGCCTTGTCGAGGGCCTGCGGGTCGACGTAGTAGAGCAGGTCGACGGGGCGGCCGGTGCTCTTCAGGGCGCCCCGGTAGCGCTTGTTCGGCCTGAGGACGGCCTTCTTGCCCTTGTCGTACGACGCGAGTGTGTACGGCCCGGTGCCGTCCACGCCGGTGGCGGTGCGCAGGCCGTCCCTCGGGTACTTCTGGCTGTCCACGATCGAGCCGGCGCCCGTGGCCACCTTGAACGGGAAGGTGGCGTCCGGCGAGGACAGGTGGAAGGTGACGGTCAGGCCGTCCGCGCTCACCGAGCGGAGCGTGCTGAGCAGCGAGGACGGACCGACGTCGGACTTGATCCTCTTGACCCGGTCGAAGGAGTACTTGACGTCCTGCGCGGTCATCGCGCGGCCGCTCGGGAACGTGAGCCCGGCGCGCAACCGGCAGCGGTACGTGGTCGGTTCGCTGCCGACGAAGCCGCAGCTGCGGGCCGCGTCCGGGACCGGTGTGGCGCTGCCCGGCTCGTAGGTCAGCAGTGACTGGAAGACGTTGCTGAACAGCGCCCAGGAGCCCGCGTCGTAGGCGCCGGCCGGATCGAGTGCCGTGATCTCGTCCGTGGTGCCGACCCTGATGGTCTTCCCGGTGTCCTCCTGCGACGGCAGCAGCTGCCAGGCACCCACGGCCACGCCCGCGAGTACCAGAAGCGACGCGAGAACACGCATGCGAACCGAACGCATCGGTTGGCCCTCCCCTGCCCCGAAGGGCACCCACCCCTTGTGCCACCCCCTAGTGGCGCGGCTCACCTAATCACACGTGTTTCAGCGGAGGGAAGAGCAATCTGCCGAGTTGAGACCGAAGTTGCCGCAAGGGGTTTCCGCCATGTTTCACAGCGCAGTCACAGGGTCCGCCCCGGAGGGTCGCGCAAGCGGTCACCGCGGGCGGCCCGGGACCGTCAGGCCCGCGTCGAGGCCAGTTCGATCACGGTGATGTCGGACGGCGCCCCCACGCGTGTGGGCGGCCCCCAGGCGCCGGCGCCGCGGCTGACGTACAACTGCGTGTCGCCGTAGCGCTCCAGCCCCGCGACGGTCGGATTGGCGGCCGCCGCGATGAAGTTGCCGGGCCAGAGCTGGCCGCCGTGGGTGTGGCCGGAGAGCTGGAGGTCGACGCCGTGCTCGACGGCGTCGTGGATCTGGACCGGCTGGTGGGCGAGGAGCACGCACGCGCGTGCCGTGTCCCGGTCGCCGAGCGCCTTGCCGAAGTCGGGGCCCTGGCCGGTGCTCTCGCCGGCGATGTCGTTCACCCCGGCCAGGTCGAAGAAGGGCAGTTCGGTACGGGCGTTCTCCAGCGGGTGCAGGCCGAGGCGCCGTACCTCCTCGACCCACTGCTCGGCGCCGGAGAAGTACTCGTGGTTGCCGGTGACGAAGTAGGAGGGCGCCTCCAGCTGCGTCAGCGGGGCGGCCGCCGGCGCCAGGTCGGGCACGCTGCCGTCCACCAGGTCGCCGACGACCGCGACGATGTCCGGGCGCGTGGCGTTGATCGTGTCGACGACCTTCTGCGTGAAGCTCCGGCCGAGGATCGGGCCCAGGTGGATGTCGCTGACCACGGCGATGCGGTAGCCGTGCGCCGCGCGCGGGAGCTTGGCCAGCGGCACGGTGACGCGCTTCACACGCGGGCCGCGCAGCACGCCGTAGGTGCCGTACCCGACGGTGCCCACCGCGGCGGCCGCGGCGGCGCCCGCGACAACACGGGAGACGAAGAGGCGGCGCGAGGGCTCAAAGGACCCGGCCACCGGCGCACTCCCGGTCCCGGGCCTGGACCCGTTCCCGGCTCCGGCCCCGGGTTCGGGCTCGGGCTCGGGCCCCGCGTCCCGCGGGGGTACGGATCCGGCCGAAACCCGCTGCGCGCGCGGGACCTCCGCCGCGGCACGCGCCCGCCGGACCGGCACACGGCGCAGCAGCGGCCGTACGGCCTCGCCCGCCACGACGGCGAGCAGCAGGTAGACCGACAGCGCGAGCCACAGGAAGCCCGGCCAGGCGAGGACCTGCTGGAGCAGGAACGGCGCACCGGCGCGCTCCGCGACGATCGCCCCGACGGCCAGCACCCAGCCGCCCGCGACCAGCGCCGCGCCCGCCCGGCGCGCCGGACCCGGCCGTGCGGTCGTGTCGCGGAACAGACGGCGCCACAGGTACCAGTTGGCCGCGACGAGCACGCCGAGCGCGGCCAGCGCGACCAGGACGAAGACGATGACCACCGTGCCGTTGACCCCCGTTGCCGGTTCTGCCGTTGTCCGCGGATGCGCCGCTTATGAGGTCTGACGCAAAGCGCGCAGGCCGCGCAACCCGATGCCGCCGATGACCGTCCCCAATACGAAGGAGACGACAGCGAGCGTCAGGTGCACCCAGAAGTAGGCCGTCGGGTGGCCGTCGTCGAACGCGAGGCCGCTGCCGTCCTTGACCAGATTCTTGACGAAAGTGACCCAGATGACCCAGCTCCACACCCCGAAGGCGAGCAGGAACCAGGAGACGGGGCGACTGAGCTTCATACGTTCAGTATCACCGCCGCCGGTCCCGTTCGGCGTCCGGGGTGGGGTCGGAGGCGGGACTTCGCGCCGTACGGCATGTACGTTTCCGTCCGTGTCCGCTCCCAAGAAGACCATCAGGCGATCCCTGCTGGTCACCGCCGCCGCCCTGTCCTCGCTCCCGCTGGCCGCGCCCGCCGCCCTGGCGGCCCCGGATCCCTCCCCGAGTCCGTCGGCCACTCCCCCGGCGCACATGTCGGGCGTGGGCGGCGCCCGGCTCGGCCGAGCGGGGACCCAGGTGAACCCGGGCAGCGGCGCGCCGGTGCTCCCCAAGGGCATCAGCGCCCGCTCCTGGATCGTCGCGGACGCGGAGTCGGGCGAGGTGCTCGCCTCGCACAACGCACACTGGCGGCTGCCTCCGGCGAGCACGATGAAGATGCTGTTCGCCGACACGGTGCTGCCGAAGTTCCAGAAGACGGACAAGCACAAGGTCGTCCCCTCCGACCTGGCCGGCATGGGTGCCGGCTCCAGCATGGTCGGGATAAAGGAGGGCGAGACCTACACGGTCCACGACCTGTGGCTCGGCGTCTTCCTTCGCTCCGGCAACGACGCCGTGCACGTGCTGTCGGCCATGAACGACGGCGTCGACGCCACCGTCAGGGAGATGAACCAGCAGGCTCAGGAGCTCCAGGCCCTCGACACGCACGTGATCACGCCCGACGGGTACGACGCCCCGGGCCAGGTCTCGTCGGCGTACGACCTGACCCTCTTCGCCCGCTCCGGGCTGCAGAACAAGGACTTCCGCGAGTACTGCTCGACGGTGCGCGCCAAGTTCCCCGGCGAGACGAAGAAGGGCAAGAAGGGCGGCAAGCCGGTGCGCCCGTCCTTCGAGATCCAGAACACCAACCGGCTGCTGAGCGGCGACTACGACACCCCCGTCTACCAGGGGATCGCGGGTGTGAAGAACGGCTACACGACGAACGCGGGCACGACGTTCACCGGTGTCGCCGAGCGCGGCGGCAGGGTGCTGCTGGTCACCGTCATGCACCCGGAGAAGAACGAGCACAACGAGGTCTACAAGGAGGCCTCCGAGCTCCTCGACTGGGGCTTCAAGGCGTCCGGCAAGGCGACGCCGGTCGGCGCGCTGGTCGCGCCGCGGAGCGCGCAGGCCGACGCGCAGCCGGGGGCGAACCCGTCGGGCCAGGCGGGCGGTTCCGGCGACGCCTCGGGCGCCCCGGTGGCGAGTTCCACGGCGAACGGCGCCTCCGGCGGCATGGGGGTCGCCCTCGCCATAGCGGCCGGTGTGCTGGTGCTGCTCGGCGCGGGCGCGTTCCTGGTCAACCGCCGCTGGCCGCTGCCGGATCTGGTACGCCGTCGGCCTCGGCCGTGACGTCCTCGCCCTCCTTGCTCCGCGTCGCCGTCCAGGCGGCGCAGAACAGGACCAGCTTCGAGGTGAAGTTGATCCACAGCAGCAGGGCCACCGGCACGCCGAACGCGCCGTACATGCTCTTCGCCGCCACGCCCTGCATATAGCCGCTGAGCAGTGTCTTCAGCAGTTCGAAGCCGATCGCGCCGGTCAGCGCGGCGACCGCCAGCCGACGGCGCGGCGGCTCGACGCCGGGCAGCAGGGTGAGGACGTACAGAAGCAGCAGGAAGTCGGCGAACACGGCCACGAGGAACGCGATGACGCGGAGCAGGACGCCGCCCCAGCCGTTCCTGTCGAGGCCGATCTGCTCGGTGATCCAGCCGACCATCGCCGAGGCGACGATGGAGGTGGCGAGCGTGACGAGGACGGCGCCGCCGAGACCGATGAGGATGCCCAGGTCCTTGGCCTTGCGCACGAAGGGGTTCTCCTCCTCGTCGGGCAGCTCCCACACCGCCCGCAGGCTGTCCCGCATGGAACCGGCCCAGCCGGTGCCGGTGAACAGCAGGGCGGCGCCCGCGATCAGGCCGATGGTGCCCGCGTTGTTGACCAGGCCCTCGATGTCGAGCTGGTCGGAGATGCCGGGCACCTGCTCGACGATCTTGTCCTGGAGGTCCCTCTGCTGCTGCTCGCTGAGGGTGGCGGCGGCGGCCGCGGCGACCACGGTCAGCAGCGGGAACAGGGCGACGAAACTGGTGAAGGTCATCGCGGCGGCCAGCCTGGCCCACTTCACGCGGTCCAGGCGCTCGAACGATCGCCACGCGTGCGTGAGCATCAGTCGTGCCACCAGCGGGCCGACGACGGGGAGGTTCTTCAGCCAGTCCATGATCCGACTCTCCCCTCGGTTCGGATACTCGATGTGCGAGTACCCCGAAAGGACCGCGGTGTTACGGCGCCGTACGCGCTCATGGCCGCCGATGTCGCGGCACTATGGCACGACATCCCATTAATCACCCATTTCGCGGAAGAGCATCATGTTTCAAAACTGATCGCCCGTAAAGGGGCGATACGGTCGCGGTCATGTCTGCCGACACCGTTCCCGTCCCCTTCACGGGCTGGGGCCGCACCGCTCCCACCGCGGCGCGTCCGGTCCGCCCGCGGACGTACGAGGAGGCCGTGGCCGCGGTCCGGGGCTGCGGGGTCCGCGGGGGCATCCCGAGGGGCCTGGGGCGGGCGTACGGGGACGCCGCGCAGAACGCCGGCGGAGCGGTGCTCGACATGACGGGCCTGGACCGCATCCACGCCATCGACGCCGACGGCGGCACCGTGCTGTGCGACGCGGGGGTCTCGCTGCACCGCCTGACGGAGGTGCTGCTGCCGCTCGGCTGGTTCGTGCCGGTGGTGCCCGGCACCCGCCAGGTGACGGTGGGCGGCGCCATCGGCGCCGACGTCCACGGCCAGAACCAGCACGTGGCCGGCACCTTCTCCCGCCACGTCCTCTCCCTCGAACTGCTCACCGCCGACGGCGAGATCCGCGCGGTCGGCCGGGGCACGCCCCTGTTCGACGCGACCACCGGCGGCCTGGGCCTGACCGGGGTCGTCCTCACGGCCACCGTCCGGCTGCTGCCGGTCGAGACCTCCCTGATGTCGGTCGACACGGTGCGCACCACCGGCCTCGACGACCTGCTGGCACGCCTGGCGGCCACCGATCACCTCTACGGCTACTCGGCCGCCCGGATCGACCTGACGGCCCGCGGCGCGGCGACGGGGCGCGCGGTCCTCACCCGCGGCGACCACGCTCCGCTCGACGCGCTGCCGGCCCGCGCGCGCAGGGCACCGCTGGATCTCCGGACCCGCCGGTGCACGGCCGCCCCGGCCCTCCTCCCGGGCCTGCCGGGCGGCCCGGCCGCGCGCCTGCGCGACGAGCTGCGGCACCGGACGGCGCCGCGCGTGCGGACCGGTGAACTGCGCGGCATCTCCGCCTTCCTCCATCCCCTGGACGGCGTGCGGCCCCGCAACCGCCTCGGCGGCCTCGGCGGCCTCGTGCGGTACCAGTGCGTCGTCGGGGACGGCCAGGAGGACACGCTGCACCGGATCGTGCGCCGCGCCGGCGAACAGCGCTCCCCGGCCTCCTGGGCCGTCCTCAAGCGCTTCGGGGAGGCCGGGGAGGGCTGGCTGTCCTTCCCCGTGCCGGGCTGGTCGCTCGCCCTCGTCCTCCCGGCCCGCGCGCCCGGTCTCGGCGCCCTCCTCGACGGCCTCGACGAGGAGGTCGCCACGGCCGGCGGGCGCGTCTGCCTCGCCCAGGACGCCCGGCTGCGCCCCGACCTGCTCGCCGCGATGTACCCGCGCCTCGACGACTTCCGGGCCCTGCGGGCCGAACTCGACCCGCGCGCGGTGTTCACCTCGGACCTGTCCCGCCGTCTCGCCCTCTAGGCCCCTAGGAGCTGCTGTCGTGAAGGACGCCTTCGGCCTCCCCCAGTCCCTGCTCGTCCTCGGCGGTACGTCCGAGATCGCGCTCGCCACCGCCCGCCGCCTCATCGCCCGCCGCACCCGCACCGTCTGGCTCGCGGGGCGTCCCTCGCCGGCCCTGGAACAGGCCGCCGAGCAGCTGCGCGGGCACGGCGCCGACGTGCACACCGTCGCCTTCGACGCGCTCGACCCCGCCTCCCACGAGACGGTCCTCGGCAAGGTCTTCGCCGAGGGCGACGTCGACATGGTGCTGCTCGCCTTCGGGATCCTCGGCGACCAGGCACGCGACGAGCGCGACCCGGCCGCCGCGGTGCGGGTGGCGCAGACCAACTACACCGGGGCGGTGTCGGCGGCCCTGGTTGGCGCGAGTGCGCTGCAGGGACAGGGCCACGGCTCCCTGGTGGTGCTCTCCTCCGTCGCCGGCGAGCGGGCCCTGCGCAGCAACTTCATCTACGGCTCCAGCAAGGCCGGCCTGGACGTCTTCGCGCAGGGTCTGGGCGACGCGCTGTACGGCACGGGCGCGCACGTCATGGTCGTACGCCCCGGGTTCGTCCGGTCGAAGATGACCGCGGGTCTGCCCGAGGCACCGTTCGCGACCACCCCGGAGGCGGTCGCCACGGCCGTCGAGCTGGGGCTGCGGCGGCGCTCGGAGACGGTCTGGGTGCCAGGCAGGCTGCGGGTGGTGATGTCGGTGCTGCGGCATGTGCCGCGGGCGGTGCTGCGGCGGCTGCCGGTCTGATCGGCGGCCGGGGACGGCCGCGGTCAGTGGCTGGGGATGGTGCCGCGTACATGACCGCCCTGGGGCGGCACCGTGGGGCTCCCGAAGGGGAACTCGCGCAGCTTGCGCCAGACACCGTCGGGCCCCTGCTCGTACAGCGCGAAGCCGGTGCACGACCACTCGGCCCGGTAGTCGGCGAGTTCCTCGAAGGCGCGGTCCATCGACTCCTCGTCGATGCCGTGCGCGACGGTGACGTGCGGGTGGTACGGGAACTGCAGCTCCCGCGACACCGGGCCGGAGGCGTCGCGCACCTGCTTCTGCAGCCAGGTGCAGACCTCGGCGCCCTCGTCGACCCGTACGAACACGACCGGTGACAGGGGGCGGAAGGTGCCGGTCCCGGACAGCCGCATCGGGAACGGCCGCCCGGCCGCGGCGACCTCGGTCAGGTGCGCCTCCACGGCCGGCAGGGCGCCGCCGTCGACCTCCGTCGGCGGCAGCAGGGTGACGTGGGTGGGAATGCCGTGAGCCGCGGCGTCGCCGAAGCCCGTGCGCAGCTGTTGGAGCAGGCTGCCGTAAGGCTCCGGGACCGCGATCGAAACGCCGATCGTTACGGTCCCCACGTCGTCTCCTGTCGTCGTGACGGATTTGTTCTCAGGCGTCGGCTATCGACTGTACGGCCACGGAAGTGCCGCGGGCACGCGCAACCGTAGTGATGTGCAGCGCTCTGCCGGACGGCGCCCCCGGGCGGTGGCGCGCGTCAGTGCTTGGCGGGCAGGAAGCCCACCTTGTCGTACGCCTGGGAGAGGGTCTCCGCGGCCACCGCACGCGCCTTCTCCGCGCCCTTGGCCAGGATCGCGTCCAGCGTCTCCGGGTCGTCCAGGTACTGCTGGGTGCGCTCCCGGAAGGGCGTCACGAAGTCGACCATGACCTCGGCGAGGTCCGTCTTGAGCGCGCCGTACATCTTGCCCTCGTAGTCGCGCTCCAGCTCGGCGACCGACGTGCCGGTGAGGGTCGAGTAGATGGTGAGCAGGTTGCTGACGCCGGGCTTGTCCGCGACGTCGTAGCGGATGACGGTGTCGGTGTCGGTGACCGCGCTCCTGACCTTCTTCGCGGTGGCCTTGGGCTCGTCGAGAAGGTTGATCAGGCCCTTCGGCGTGGACGCCGACTTGCTCATCTTGATCGAGGGGTCCTGCAGGTCGTAGATCTTCGCCGTCTCCTTGAGGATGTACGGCTTGGGGATCGTGAAGGTCTCGCCGAAGCGGCCGTTGAAGCGCGTGGCGAGGTCACGGGTCAGCTCGACGTGCTGGCGCTGGTCCTCGCCGACCGGGACCTCGTTCGCCTGGTAGAGCAGGATGTCGGCGACCTGGAGGATCGGGTACGTGAACAGGCCGACGCTCGCGCGGTCGGCGCCCTGCCGGGCGGACTTGTCCTTGAACTGGGTCATGCGGCTCGCCTCGCCGAAACCGGTGAGGCAGTTCATGACCCAGGCCAGCTGGGCGTGCTCGGGGACATGGCTCTGGACGAAGAGCGTGCAGCGCTCGGGGTCGAGCCCGGCCGCCAGGAGCTGGGCGGCCGCCAACCTGGTGTTCGCGCGCAGCTCCGCCGGGTCCTGGGGAATCGTGATCGCGTGCAGGTCGACGACCATGTAGAACGCGTCGTGGGACTCCTGCAGGGCGACCCACTGGCGGACGGCGCCGAGGTAGTTGCCGAGGTGGAACGAGCCCGCGGTGGGCTGGATTCCGGAGAGCACGCGCGGACTGCTCGGCATGGCGAAGCCATTCCCCTGAGGGTGGTGGGCGACGGGCGGGCGATCAGAGGCCATGCTCACCATTCTCTCAGGTCCCGGGCTCCGATCCGGAACTGGTCGGAAACAGACGGGAACCGATCTGTCTCGCGCGGTGTAACAAGGGTGTGAGGACGCGGGAGGGGGGCCGCATCGTCGATGAGGCCGCGGTGATCGCACGCGTACGCGACGGAGAGCCGGAGGCGTACGCAGAGCTGGTGCGGGCCCATACGGGCATCGCGCTCAGGGCGGCCGCCGCGCTCGGGGCGGGGGCGGACGCGGAGGACGTGGTGCAGCAGGCCTTCGTGAAGGCGTACTGCGCGCTGGGCGGGTTCCGGGACGGCGGGGCCTTCAAGCCGTGGCTGCTGTCGATCGTCGCCAATGAGACGAGAAACACAGTGCGCACGGCGGCGCGGCAGCGCACGCTCGCCGGCCGGGAGGCGGCCTTCGCCGAGGCCGAGCCGCTGATACCGGAATCGGCGGACCCGGCGACGGCGACGCTGGAGTCGGAGCGCCGCACCGCTCTCCTGGCGGCCCTGGAGCGCCTGAGCGAGGAACATCGCCTGGTCGTCACCTACCGCTATCTCCTGGAGATGGACGAGTCCGAGACCGCCCAGGCACTGGGCTGGCCGCGCGGGACGGTCAAGTCCCGCCTCAGCCGCGCCCTGCGCAAGCTGGGCCGTCTCCTGCCGGATTTCGAGCCGCGGGAAGGGGGTGACGAGCGTGGATGAGCGACGGGGCGCGTACGACGGCGGGGGCGGGCGTGGCCGCGCGCGACGGCGCGGGGGTCCCTCCGGTCTGCCGGAGGAACTGCGCGCGCTGGGCAGGTCGCTGGACCCGTCGGGGACGCGTGGCGCGGAGGACGCCGGCGATCCTGCCGGCCCCGAGACGATGGTCGAGCGCGTGCTCGGACAGATACTGGCCGAGCGGCTGCCCGTCCCCGCGGCCGGGCCCCGGGGCCCCCGTGCGCGGCTGCGTGCGGTCCGGCGCTGGACGCGGCGGCGCTGGCGGTCGGTGACCGCGGCCCTGTGCGGCCTGCTGACGGTGCTCGCGCTCACGCCTCCGGTGCGGGCCGCCGTGCTGGACTGGTTCGACTTCGGCGGGGTCGAGGTGCGGTACGACCCGTCGGCGGTGCCCTCGCCCGGAGCCGTCGTGCCCGGCTGCGGCAGATCGGTGTCGCTCGGACAGGCCCAGCGGCGGGCCGGCTTCGAGCCGTTGGTGCCGGACGCCCTCGGCATGCCGGACACGGTGGCGGTCACCGGCGAACCGCGCGGCCGCTTCCTGGTGAGCCTGTGCTGGAAGAAGGAGGGGCACACGGTCCGGCTGGACGAGTTCCCGGCCCGGCTGGACATCGGCTTCACCAAACGGCTGCGGGAGCCTCCGCGGTGGCTCCCGCTGGACGCGCAGCCGTCGGCCGGGGGCGGGCAGGACTTCGCGCTGTGGTTCCCCGAGCCGCACCTGCTGAGCTTCTGGCTGGTGGACGCGGAAGGGCGCCGGTTCACTCGCGCGGAGCGGACCGCCGGGCCGACGTTGCTGTGGACCCATGGGCCGGAGGACGGGGGCGCGGGCGTCACGCTGCGGCTGGAAGGGGTGGCGTCCAGCGAGCGGGCGGTGCGGATCGCCATGTCGGTGCGGGCGCCGTCCGGGAAGTCGTCCGATTCCGCCGGATAGTTCGCCGGCACCGGGAACCCGCGCGGGCCGGGCGGTGTACCAGAAGTGACAAGCGGTTCGGGGACGGGCCGCACGGGACTTCCCGGTGGGGGGCGGCATGCGCGGCTGGAGGCGTGGGGCACGTGAACTGGCAGCGCTGTCAGGGGCGTTGACGGTGACGCTGGGCCTGATGGTGTGGGACGCGTCCTCGGCTCCGGCCGGTGCGCCGGGGCGGGTGGCGGTGGCATCGACGGCGCCACCGACAGCGACACCTGTGCCGGACGTCCCCGATCTGGCGCTGATCATCGCGGGCGGGACGGGGCGGACGACGGTGCTGCGCTCCGGTCAGGCCGCCTTCGCCCGCCTGCGGCAGCTCATGCGGCCCGGCTACATGGGGACGGAGCGGGTGCCGGAGGCGTGGGCCGAGGGGCGTTTTCCACCGGTGGACTTCACCGTGGTCTGGGGGCGGACGGGCGTCGGGGGCTGGCCGCAGACGGATCGAGCGCCGGGCGGTGACGTGGCGGTGGAGCGGCAGGACCAGCTGATGCTGGCGGCGGACGGCACGCCCTGGATACGGACCGATCCGGCCCCGGACGTCCAGGACGACGACATCCGCTGGCACCGGGCGCCGCGCTCGGTCCTCGTGGAGCTGGATCGGGGAAAGGTGCTCGCCGGGCTCGGCGGGAGCGCGTCCGCGGGCGGGCGGGAGGAGGACGGGGCCGCCGGGGGCGGGAGCGGCCGGGGCAGTCGCTGGTGGGCGGTGCCGGGGCTGGCCGTGGGGGTCGTGGCCGGGGCGGGCGGCGCGCTGCTGATACGCCGCGCGGCGGCCCGGCCGGGAGCCGGACCGCCGCGTGAGGAGCCACGACAGGAACTCATCGACCGGTGACCGCCGCTGCTTCCGCCTCGGCCGTCATGGGCCCGGCACGGAGCCCCGGATCCTTGAGAACTCCACAGAGGACGCAGGTCAGCCGAGGTCGATCTCCGGGTACAGCGGGAAGCCCGCCACCAGGTCGGTGGCGCGGTGCGAGATCTCGTCCGCGATCTTCGGGTCGAGGACGTGCTGGGCCTTCGACCGGGTGCCCTTGCTCGTGGTGCCCGGCTCCGTGCTGGTGAGGACACGGTCGATGAGACCGGCGACCTCGTCCATCTCGGCGGTGCCCAGACCACGCGTGGTCAGGGCGGGGGTGCCGATGCGGATGCCCGAGGTGTACCAGGCGCCGTTGGGGTCGGCGGGGATGGCGTTGCGGTTGGTGACGATGCCGGAGTCGAGGAGCGCGGCCTCGGCCTGGCGGCCGGTGAGTCCGTAGGAGGTGGCGACGTCGATCAGGTTGAGGTGGTTGTCGGTGCCGCCGGTGACCAGGGTGGCGCTCCGGCGCATCAGACCCTCCGCGAGGGCGCGGGAGTTGTCGACGATGCGCTGGGCGTAGTCCTGGAAGTCGGGCCGGCGGGCCTCGGCGAGGGCGACGGCCTTGGCGGCCATGACGTGCGGGAGCGGACCGCCGAGGACCATCGGGCAGCCGCGGTCCACCTGGTCCTTGAGGGAGTCGTCGCACAGGACCATGCCGCCGCGCGGGCCGCGCAGCGACTTGTGGGTGGTGGTCGTCACGATCTGGGCGTGCGGGACCGGGTCGAAGTCTCCGGTCAGCACCTTGCCCGCGACCAGGCCCGCGAAGTGCGCCATGTCCACCATCAGCGTCGCCCCGACCTCGTCGGCGATCTCACGCATGATGCGGAAGTTCACCAGACGGGGGTAGGCGGAGTAGCCGGCGACGATGATGAGCGGCTTGAACTCCCGGGCCGACTCGCGCAGCGCCTCGTAGTCGACCAGGCCCGTCGCGGGGTCGGTGCCGTAGGAGCGCTGGTCGAACATCTTGCCGGAGATGTTCGGGCGGAAGCCGTGGGTGAGGTGGCCGCCGGCGTCGAGGGACATGCCGAGCATGCGCTGGTTGCCGAAGGCCCGGCGCAGCTCGGCCCAGTCGCCGTCGGAGAGGTCGTTGACCTGGCGGACGCCGGCCTTCTGAAGCGCGGGCATCTCGACGCGCTGGGCGAGGACGGACCAGAAGGCGACGAGGTTGGCGTCGATGCCGGAGTGCGGCTGGACGTAGGCGTGGCGGGCGCCGAAGAGCTCCCTGGCGTGCTCGGCGGCGAGGGTCTCGACGGTGTCGACGTTGCGGCAGCCGGCGTAGAAGCGGCGTCCGACGGTGCCCTCGGCGTACTTGTCGCTGAACCAGTTGCCCATCGCGAGAAGGGTGGCCGGGGAGGCGTAGTTCTCGGAGGCGATCAGCTTCAGCATCTCGCGCTGGTCGTGGACCTCCTGGCCGATGGCGTCGGCGACGCGCGGCTCGACGGACCTGATCACGTCGAGGGCGGCACGGAAGGCGGTGGACTCGGTGGACAGGGGCTGCTGCTCTGACATGTCGACGGCCTCCGGGTGGCGTGGCTTGAAGCATGCACGGTTACGGTTCGGCCCAGGCGCACGGCACTCGCTCACTGCACGGGCCGCTCCCCGATGGTCGGTCCCATCCCAGCGCGCCAGTCACGGCCCGGCGGTCAGCCTACCGGGCATGCCGGACGGCCGAGGTCCGGCGTCCACCATGCGAGCGAGGGCCGAGCGGGGAGGACGTACCCGCGGCGCACGGCGGTCGGGGCCGCGCCCGGTGTCAGGGGCCGGTCCGGAGTTCGGTGTGAGCGCGCCAAGGAACACCCGTCGGTGCCGGGCCTCCCCTACAGTCACTTTGTGATCTTCGGGATGCTGTGCGCCCTCGGGGCGGCGGTCTGCTTCGGCACCGCGACGGTGCTGCAGGCGGTTGCCGCGCGGGCGGCGAGTGCGGAAGGGGGCGCGGGCGGGGAGGCGGCGCTGCTGCTCCGGGCCCTGCGGCAGTGGCGCTATCTGGCCGGGCTCGCCCTGGACGGGCTGGGATTCCTGCTCCAGATCGCCGCGTTGCGGTCGATCCCGATCTACGCGGTCGCGGCGGCCCTCGCGTCCAGCCTCGCGGTCACCGGGGTGGTGGCGGCGCGGCTGCTGCGGGTGCGGCTGAGCGGGGTGGAGTGGGCAGGGGTCGGTGTGGTGTGCGCCGGGCTCGCGATGCTGGGGCTGGCGTCCGGCAGCGAGGGGAGCAGTGAGGGGCCGGCGGCGCTGCAGTGGGTGATGCTCGCGATCTCCGTACTGGTGCTGCTGCTCGGGCTGTTCGGCGGGCGCTGGACCGGGCGGGGGCGGGCGCTGGTGCTCGGGGCGGGGGCGGGGTGCGGGTTCGGGGTGGTGGAGGTGTCGGTGCGGCTGATCGACTCGCTCGGGCCGTCGGACCTGCTCACGAACCCCGCGACGTATGCGCTCCTCCTCGGCGGGGGCGGCGCCTTCCTGCTGCTGACCTCGGCGCTCCAGCGCGGCTCGGTCACCACGGCGACGGCGGGAATGGTGATCGGCGAGACGATCGGCCCGGCGCTGGTGGGTGTCGTGTGGCTCGGGGACCGCACCCGGGAGGGGCTCGCCTGGCTGGCGGTCCTGGGGTTCGTGGTCGCCGTCGCGGGGGCGCTGGCGCTGGCGCGCTTCGGGGAGGCACCGGAGGCGGACGGGACGGCCTGAGCCTCCGCCTCTTCCTCGCCGGCCTTTCGTGAGCTGTGCGGAAGGGGGAGATGGACCGTCACGATCCGGACGCGTCGACTCCGTCGCCTGCCGGCGTGGGCGATCCCGCCCCCGTCGGTCCACGTCCCGCGGCCCGCGGCCCGTCGCCCTCCGGCAGCACCGCGCACAGTGCCTCCAGCGCGCCCGACCAGGCATGGTCCGGTGGTGTTCCGTAGCCCAGGACCAGTGCGTCCAGGGGTTCGACCGTCGCGTGCGGGTGTCGGTAGCGGTGCAGGCCGTGGATCGCGAGATCCTGCCAGGACGCCGCCCGCAGGGTGGCCTGTTCGGTGCCGGGTGGCAGGCGCAGGACCATGTGCAGGCCGGCTGCGATGCCGGTGGCGCGGATCTGCGGGGCGCGGCGCGCGAGTTCGGCGACGAGCGCGTCGCGGCGGCGCCGGTAGCGCAGCCGGGAGGCGCGTACATGGCGGTCGTAGGCGCCCGAGGTGAGGAATGCGGCGAGGGTCAGCTGGTCGAGGGCGCCGCACATGTCCGTGCCGCCCTTCGCCCGTGCCGCCTCCTCCACGAGGCCGGGCGGCAGCACCAGCCAGGCCAGCCTCAGGCCGGGGGCGAGGGACTTGCTGGCGGTGCCCGCGTAGACGACGTGGTCGGGGTCCAGGCCCTGGAGGGCGCCCACGGGCTGGCGGTCGTAGCGGAACTCGCCGTCGTAGTCGTCCTCGACGACCAGTCCGCCGGTGCGCCGCGCCCAGTCGACGACGGCCGCCCGGCGGTCGCGGTGCAGGGTGCCGCCCATGGGGAACTGGTGGGCGGGGGTGAGCAGGACGGCCGCCTGGTCCGTCAACGGCCCCGGGTCCGTGCCCAGTTCGTCGAAGGGCAGCGGGACGGTGCGCAGGCCGGTGCCCGCCAGCAGCCACCAGTGCACGTCGAGGCCGTACGACTCGACGGCCACCGTGCTCGCGCCGCGGGCCCGGAGCAGGGCGCCCAGGATCTGCAGGCCGTGCGAGAAGCCCGCGCAGACCAGGATGCGGGCGGGGTCGGCGCGTACGCCCCGGGCACGGGCGAGGTACTCGGCGAGGGCGGTGCGCAGTTCGACGCGGCCGCGCGGATCGCCGTAGCCGAAGGCCTCGTTCGGGGCGGCGGCCAGGGCGCGGCGGGCGGCCTTGAGCCACTCGGCGCGGGGGAAGGAGGAGAGGTCGGGCACGCCGGGAAGCAGGTCGTGGGCCGGGCGGCTGCGCGGGCGGGGGCGCGATGCGGTGCCGGTGGGCGGGGCGGCCGTGCTCCCCTGGCGCCCCGGGGAAGCGGGTACCCCCGTCGCCACGCGTGTGCCCGAGCCCTGCCGTGCGGTGAGCCAGCCCTCCGCGACCAGGTCGCCATAGGCGTCGGCGACGGTGTTGCGGGCGATGCCCAGGTCGGCGGCGAGGGAGCGGGAGGAGGGCAGCCGGGTGCCGGGGGCCAGCCGGCCGGTGCGGACGGCCTCGCGCAGGGCGTCGGTCAGGCCCCGGCGCACCCTCGGCCCGGCCGGCTCCAGATGCAGGTCGACGCCCAAAGTGGCCCACGTTTTCGCCATGGAACTGGACCATACATGTGGGCTGCCCCGCTCCTAGGGTCGACGGCATGACGACACAGGAGACCGTTGCGTACGCCCCCGAACACGCGCCCCGGCTGCGCTGGGCCCAGCATGCGCCCGAGGTCTACAAGGCGATGCTCCGCCTCGACGCGGCCGCCCGGCAGGGGGTCGACCCCCGGCTGCTGGAGCTGGTGAAGATCCGTGCCTCGCAGCTCAACCACTGCGCGTTCTGCCTGGACATGCACTCCAAGGACGCGCTGGCGGCCGGCGAGAGCGTGGAGCGCGTCATCCAGCTCGGCGCGTGGGAGGAGTCGGCGCACTTCTACACGGAGAAGGAGCTCGCGGCACTGGCGCTGACCGACGCGGTGACGGTCCTGACCGGGGGCACCTCCCAGGGTTCCGGCTCGGGAGGAGCGTTCGTGCCGGACGAGGTCTACGAGCGGGCCGCCCGGCACTTCGACGAGGCCGCGCTGGCACAGCTGATCGCCGCGATCACCGTGATCAACGCCTGGAACCGGTTCGGGGTGACCTTCCGGATGGCTCCGGGCCACTACGAGGCGGGGCAGCACGGATGAACCGGACCAAGGTCCTCGACGGCGAGGTCGCGCAGGCCTTCTCCGCGCTCAGCGCGGCCGCGAAGCGGGGGCTCGGCGACCCCGCGCTCGCCGAGCTGGTGGTGATCCGGGCCTCGCAGCTCAACCACTGCGCGTTCTGCCTGGACATGCATCTGGCCGTCGCCCGCAAGCACGGAGTCGCGCAGCGGCAGCTGGATCTGCTCGCCGCCTGGGAGGAAGCGGGTGACGTCTACGACGAGCGGGAGCGGGCCGCGCTCGCGCTGACCGAGGCGGTGACCGTGCCGACCGGGGACGCCTCCCGGGCTCTCGGCTCGGCGGGAGGGGGCGTGCCGGACGAGGTGTACGAGCGGGCCGCCCGGCACTTCGACGAGGCCCGGCTCGCCCATCTCGTCGCCCTGGTCGTGGCCATCAACAACTGGAACCGCGTGATGGTCGCCCGCCGTGTTCCGCCGGGGGGTTGCACGCCGTGAGCCAGGTGGAGACCTTCCGCGCGCTGCACCGGGGCCGGCTCCCGGGCGACCCCCTTGTGCTGCCCGGCCCCTGGGACGCGGTCAGCGCCCGGGTGTGCGCCGAGGCCGGCTTCCCCGCGCTCGCGACGCCGAGTGCAGGAATCGCCGCGTCCCTCGGGCACGAGGACGGCTCGACTCCGGCCGGGGCGATGTTCGCCGCGGTGGCGCGCATCGTGCGGGCCGTGGACGTACCGGTGTCGGCGGATGTCGAGGACGGATACGGGCTGGCGCCCAGGGAGCTGGTGGAGCGGCTGCTGGAGACGGGCGCCGTCGGCTGCAATCTCGAGGACTCGCACCAGGGAGTCCTCAAGGACCCGCGGGAGCACGCCGACTGGCTCGCCGAGGTGCGGGCGGCGGCCGGTGACCAGCTCTTCGTCAACGCCCGCGTCGACACCTTCATCCGCGGTGAGGCCGATCCCGGCCGGGCCATCGAGCGGGCCGCCCTGTACGTCGCCGCCGGTGCCGACTGCGTCTATCCGATCGGCGCCCCGGCGGGCGTGCTGCCGTTGCTGCGGTCCGGTGTCCAGGGGCCGGTCAACGTGCACGGCACCCTGGACGGCAAGGGCCCCTCGCCCACCGAACTCGGTGAACTCGGGGCCACTCGCGTCACGTTCGGGCCGGGGCTGCAGCGCCGGGCGGCGCTGGCGCTGCGCAGGACGGCCGACGAACTGTACCGGCGCCGGTGATCAGGACAGCCACGCCTTCCAGGTGGACGTGTGGCCGTCCACCCACTTCTTCGCCGCCTGCTCCGGCGAGAGCTTCTGGTCGGCGATCATCAGGGAGACCTCGTTCTGGTCCTCGGTCGACCACTTGAACTTCTTCAGGAAGGCCGCCGCCTTGCCGCCGTTCTTCGAGAAGCCGGCGTTGAGGTACTTCTGCAGCGGGGTGTTCGGATAGGCGCAGGCGACCTTCGCCGCGTCCGCGTCGCAGCCCTCCTTGTAGGCGGGCAGCTTCACCTCGGTCATGGGGACCTTGTTGAACAGCCACTGCGGTGTGTACCAGTACGTCAGGAAGGGCTTCTTCTGCTTGGCGAACTGCTTGATCTGGGTGATCTGCGCGGCCTCGGAACCGGCGAACACCACGTGGAAGTTCAGCTTCAGGTTCTTCACCAGGGCCTTGTCGTTGGTGACGTAGGACGGGGAGCCGTCCATCAGCTGGCCCTTGCCGCCGCTCTCCGGGGTGCGGAACAGCGAGGCGTACTTGTTGAGGTTCTTCCAGTCGGTGATGTCGGGATGCTGCTTGACCAGGTAGGTCGGCACGAACCAGCCGATGTGGCCGGTGACGCCGAGGCCGCCGCCGTGCACGATCGTCTTCTTGTCGGTGACGTAGCGCTTCTCCTGGTCGGGGTGGCCCCAGTCCTCCAGGATCGCGTCGACCCGGCCCTGGCTGAGCGCGTCCCAGGCGGGCACCTCGTCGACCTGGACCGTGTCGACGCGGTAGCCGAGCTCGTGCTCCAGCAGGTACTGGGCGACGGCGACGTTCGACTGGGCGCCGACCCACGACTGCACGGACAGGGTCACGGTCTTGGCGCCCTGCGCGTTGGCGAACGGCGACGACTGCTTGGTCATGTCGGCCGCGCCGCAGCCGGTGAGGAGGGAGAGCGCGGCGGCCGAGGAGGTGATCAGGGCCGTCCTGCGGTTCAGACGCAGTGCCATGTCACGCACCGCCCTTCGTGCGGCGCTGCGTCGGTTGCGTCACCCGGTCGAGCATCAGCCCCAGGCAGACGATCGCGGCACCGGCCACCAGACCGGTCGCCAGGTCGCCCTGGGCGAGGCCGTAGACGACGTCGTAGCCGAGCGCGCCTCCGCCGACCAGGCCGCCGATGATGACGACGGCGAGGACCAGGACCACGCCCTGGTTGACGGCGAGCAGCAGCGCGGGCCGGGCGAGCGGGAGCTGGACCTGGCGCAGCTGCTGGGTGCTGCTCGCGCCGAGCGAGCGTGCCGACTCCAGCGCCGCCGGGTCGACCTGGCGCAGCCCCTGCGCGGTGATGCGGACGACGGCGGGCAGCGCGTAGACGACGGCCGCGGCGACCGCCGGGGCGCGGCCGACGCCGAAGAGCGCCACGACCGGGATCAGGTACACGAACTGCGGCATGGTCTGGAAGACGTCCAGGACGGGGCGCAGGGCCCGTTCGAGGCGGTCGCTGCGGGCCGCCGCGATGCCGGTCGCGAAGCCCAGGACGAGCGTGACGGCGACGGCGGCCAGCACCTGGGAGAGCGTGTCGAGCGACGGCTTCCACACTCCGAGCACACCGATCGCGGCCATCGCGAGGACCGCGGTGAGCGCGGTGCGCCAGGTGCCGATCAGCCAGGCGAGCGCCGCGACCAGCAGCAGGACCGACCACCAGGGCAGCCCCTGCAGACCACTGCGGACCGGGTCCAGCACCCAGGTGGTGAAGCGGCCCGCCCAGTCGGCGGTGCCGCCCACGACGGGGACGCCCGAGTACAGGTGCGAGGTCATCCAGTCGACGGCGCGGTTGACCGGGTCGGCGAGGTTCACGGTCCAGGAGCCGGGCCATTCCAGGCGGCCGGCCAGCCGTCCGGCGAGCGCGACGGCGACGGCGGCGACGGCCGCGTAGAGCCAGCCGAGCCGGCTCCCGGGCTCCTCGCCGGCGTGCTCGCCCGCCGCGCCGGTGATGCGGTCCAGGACGACGGCCAGCAGCACGATCGGGATGCCGGCTTCGAGGGCGGCGCCCACGTCGACCGAGGCGAGCGCCTGGTAGACGCGGTCACCGAGGCCGCCCGCGCCGATCACCGAGGCGATGACGGCCATCGACAGGGCCATCATGATCGTCTGGTTCAGGCCCAGCATGAGTTCCTTGCGGGCCAGCGGGATACGGGCGGTCAGCAGCCGCTGGGGAGCGGTGGAGCCGAGCGACTCGACCGCCTCCAGTACCTCCTTGTCGGCGCCGCGCAGGCCGAGCGCGGTGAGGCGGGCCATGGGCGGGGCGGCGTAGACGACGGTGGCGAGGACGGCCGCGGGGACGCCGATGCCGAAGACCAGCACCACGGGCAGCAGATACGCGAAGGCCGGGAGCACCTGCATGGTGTCCAGGACGGGGCGCAGTGCCCGGTCGAAGCGTTCGGAGAGGCCGGCTGCGAGGCCGAGCACGAGTCCGACCATCACCGACACCAGCACGGCGATCACCATGAGGGCGAGCGTCTGCATGGTCGGCACCCACATGCCGAGCAGTCCGCAGGCCAGGAAGGCGGCGGTCGTGCCGACGGCCAGCCTGACTCCGGCGACGCGCCAGGCGACGACGGCGCCGATCGCGGTGACGCCGGCCCAGCCCGCCGCGAGGAGCAGCAGGTACACGGCGCGTACGGAGATCACGACCGCGTTGCTGATGTAGCCGAAGAAGTACAGGAACAGCGGGTGGCTGTCGCGGTTGTCGATGATCCAGTCGCTGGCGTCGGCGAGCGGCTTGGAGACGTCGACGGTGAGGGCGTGCGGCCAGCTGCCGCTCGCCCAGCGGGCGGCGGCGAGCGGCACGAGGACCGCGGCGGCGAGCCCGAGCAGCAGCAGCTTGCGCACGGCGTGGTGCCCGAGGACGCCGGGCAGGGCGAGGCGCGGCGTGGACGCGGTGACCGTGGCCATCAGACCGCCTCCTTCTGCGGCTCCGTTCCCGCACCCTTCTGCGGCTCCGTTCCCGCCACCACCCCGAGGAGGCGTTCGTGGTCGACGACGCCGAGACAGCGGCCGTCCTCCACGACACAGGCGGCCCTGCCGCTGCGGGCGACGACCTTGATGGCGTCGGCGACGACCTCGCCCGGGGCGAGCGCGCCGGGATGCTCCGTCCCGTCGCAGGCGCCGGGCCGCATCGCGGTGCGGACCGTCATGACCTGTTCGCGGGGCACGTCGCGGACGAACTCGCGCACGTAGTCGTCGGCGGGGTGGCCGACGATCTCCTCCGGGGTGCCCAGCTGCACCACGCGGCCGTCGCGCATCAGGGCGATGCGGTCGCCCAGCTTCAGCGCCTCGGAGAGGTCGTGGGTGATGAAGACCATGGTGCGGCCCTCCTCGTGGTGCAGGCGGATCACCTCCTCCTGCATGTCCCGCCGGATCAGCGGGTCGAGCGCGCTGAACGGCTCGTCGAACAGCAGGACCTCCGGGTCCACCGCGAGCGCCCGGGCCAGGCCCACGCGCTGGCGCTGGCCGCCGGAGAGCTGGGCCGGGCGGCGCTGCTCCATGCCCTCCAGGCCCACCTTGGCGACGACCTCCTGGGCGCGCTCGCGCCGCTCGGACCGGCTCACGCCCTGGATCTCCAGGCCGTAGGCCACGTTGTCGAGGACCGTGCGGTGCGGCAGCAGGCCGAAGTGCTGGAAGACCATCGCGGCGCGGTGGCGGCGCAGTTCGCGCAGCCGGGACCGGTCCATGGCGCGGACGTCCTCGCCGTCGATGGCGATCTTGCCGGCGGTCGGCTCGATGAGCCGGGTCAGACAGCGCACGAGGGTGGACTTGCCCGAGCCGGACAGGCCCATCACGACGAAGACCTCGCCCTTGCGAACGTCGAAGGAGACGTCACGGACGGCGGCCGTGCAGCCGGTGCGGGAGCGCAGTTCGGCGGGCTCCAGCGCGGTCAGCTCGGGGTCGCCGGGGACCTGGTCGGCCTTCGGGCCGAACACCTTCCACAGGCCCTCGACGGAGAAGACGGGGGTACCGGTACTCATCACGCACCACTTCCGATCAGCTCGACGGCCTTCTCCCCGACCATCAGCACTCCGATCATGGGGTTCACGGCGGTCATCGTGGGGAACACCGAGGCGTCGGCGACCCGGATGCCGTCCAGGCCGCGGATCCTCAGCTCCGGGTCGACGACGGCCCCCGGATCGTCGGCGGCGCCCATGCGGCAGGTGCCCGCCGGGTGGTACACGGTGTGCGCGACCTTGCGGGCGTACTCGCTCAGTTCCTCGTCGCTCGTGAGGTGCGGCCCGGGGGCCACCTCGCGCCGGAGCCAGCCGGCCAGCGGCTCGGTCTTCGCGATCTCACGGGCGATCCTGATGCCGTCGACGAGGGTGCGGCCGTCGTAGTCGTCCTCGTCGGTGAAGTAGCGGAAGTCGAGGGCGGGCTTGACCGACGGGTCGGCGCTCGTCAGGTACAGGCGGCCCCGGCTCTTCGGCTTCGGGATGTTGGGGGTCATGGAGACGCCGTGCGGCGGGCGGGCGTAGCCCAGGCGCTCCGGGTTGTCCGTGAAGGGGACCTGGTAGAAGTGGAACATCAGGTCAGGGCCCGCGTGCTCGGGGTCGCGGCGCACGAAGAGGCCGGCGTCGCTGTCCATGGCGGAGTTCTCCGGGATCGGCCCGTCCGTCTCCCAGACGATCACCGACTCGGGGTGGTCGAGCAGGTTCTCGCCGACGCCCGGCAGGTCGTGCACGACGGGGATGCCGAGCGCCTCCAGGTCGGCCTTCGGGCCGATGCCGGAGTGCAGCAGCAGCCGGGGCGAGTCGACGGCGCCGGCGCAGAGCACCACCTCGCGGCGGGCCCTGACGAGGATCTCCTCGCCGTCCTTGGTGCGCACGTGCACGCCCTCGGCGCGGGTGCCGGTCAGCTCCAGCCGGTGGGCCCAGGTCTCCAGCAGGATCGTCAGGTTCTCGCGCTCGTCCAGCACCGGGTGCAGATACGCCACCGACGCGGACGAGCGCTTGTTGTCCTCGGGGTGGTAGGCGAGGTCGAAGAAGCCGGCGCCGTCGGTGAACGGGGCGCGGTTGAAGCCCTCGACGCGGGGAACGCCGGTCGCGTGCACGGCGGCGTCGACGAAGTCCCGGGCGATGGGGTTCCGGTCCTTCTCGTCGACCGGGACGATGTTGTTCAGCAGCCGCGCGTAGTAGGCCTCCATGGGCACCGCGCCCCAGCCCTTGGCGCCGGCCGCCTCCCACTCGTCCCAGTCGGAGGGCAGCGGCTTGAAGGCGATGAGCGTGTTGTGCGAGGAGCAGCCGCCGAGGACGCGGGCGCGGCTGTGCCGGATGTGGGAGTTGCCGCGCGGCTGCTCGGTGGTCGGGTAGTCGTAGTCCAGCTCGCCGCCGAGCAGACCCATCCAGCGGCGCAGGGTCAGGACGTCCTCGCGGCCGACGTCGCTGGGGCCGCCCTCGACGACGGCGACGGTGACGTCCGGGTTCTCGGTGAGGCGGGAGGCGATGACGGAGCCCGCCGTGCCGCCGCCGATGACGACGTAGTCGTATGTCTGGGTGTTCTCGGGCATGGGGTGGTGCTCCAAGGGGGTGGGGAGGTCCGGTGGGGGGTGGGAGCGGCTCAGCCCGCGAACCAGCGCACCGGCCTCGGCGCGAGGTTCTGGTAGACGTGCTTCGTCTCGCGGTACTCGGCGAGGCCGGCCGGGCCGAGCTCCCGGCCCGTGCCGCTCTTGCCGAAGCCTCCCCACTCCGCCTGCGGCAGGTAGGGGTGGAAGTCGTTGATCCAGACGGTGCCGTGGCGCAGCCGTCCGGCAACGCGGCGGGCCCGGCCGGCGTCGGCGGTCCACACGGCGCCCGCGAGGCCGTACTCGGTGTCGTTGGCGAGGGCGACCGCCTCGTCCTCAGTGCGGAAGGTCTCCACGGTGACGACGGGCCCGAAGACCTCCTCGCGGACGACGCGCATCTCGCGGTGGCACTGGTCGAGGACCGTCGGCTCGTAGAAGAAGCCGCCGGCGGGCCGCTCCGGCGCGGTCTCGGGCCGCCGGCCGCCGGAGCGCAGCACCGCGCCCTCCTCCAGCGCGGAGGCGACGTATCCCTCGACCTTGGCGCGCTGCTGCTCGGAGACGAGGGGACCGCACTCGACGCCGTCCTCGCTGCCGCGGCCGAGCCGGATCCGGCCGGCCCGGCGGGCGAGCTCGGCGACGAAGCGCTCGCGCACGGACTCCTCGACGATGAGGCGGGCCCCGGCCGAGCAGACCTGGCCGCTGTGGATGAAGGCGGCGTTGAGGGCCTGGTCGACGGCGGTGTCGAAGTCCTCGTCCGTCGCGCAGGCGTCGGCGAAGACGACGTTCGGGTTCTTGCCGCCGAGTTCGAGGGCGACCTTCTTCACCGTGGGGGCCGCGGCCTCGGCGACCTTGGTGCCGCTGACCAGGCCGCCGGTGAAGGAGACCAGGTCGACGTCGGGATGTGCGGAGAGGCGGGCGCCGACCGAGTGGCCGGGGCCGGTGACGATGCCCGCGACACCGGCGGGCAGCCCCGCCTCGGCGAGCAGGTCGATCAGGGCGACCGTGGTCAGCGGGGTGATCTCGCTCGGCTTGATCACGAAGGTGTTGCCCGCCGCGAGCGCGGGGGCGATCTTCCAGCTGGCCTGCAGCAGCGGGTAGTTCCAGGGTGTGATCAGCGCGCAGACGCCGACGGGCTCGTGCACGACGACGCTGTGGATGTCGGGCGAGCCCGCGTCCACGACCCGGCCGGGCGCCTCGCCCGCGACCAGGTCGGCGAAGTAGCGGAAGGCGTCGGCGACACAGTCGATGTCGACCCGGCCCTCCTCGACGGTCTTGCCGGCGTCGCGGCTCTCCAGCCGTCCGAGGCGCTCGCGGTCGCGCACCAGGAGGTCGGCGGCGCGGCGCAGCAGCGCGGCGCGCTCGGCGACCGGGGTGCGGGGCCAGTCGCCCTCGTCGAAGGCCCGGCGGGCCGCGGCGACCGCCAGGTCCGTGTCCTTCTCGTCACCCTCCGCGACCAGAGCGAAGGGCTGTCCGTCCGCCGGGTCGAGGATCTCGCGCGTGGCGCCGGAGACGGCGTCGCGCCACTCCCCCGCCACGTGGATGGTCGCCTGCGCGTCCAGCCCCTGGGTTTCCGCTCTGTCCGCCATGATCCGTGTTGCCTTCCGTTCCTGTTCCACGTCCCTGAGTGACACAGGTGTCACCCACGAGGACCGTGAGCGCCTGCCCCCCGCCTGCGGATACATGCGCGTGGGGGGTGCAAAGTGCTCCGTGTCACGGAAACGGTCCGGTTGCCGCCGCACCGCGGACGTCCTGCCGCCGGGCCATGGACGCCGGGAATTCCTTTGACTAAAGTCAAAGGAATATGGAGCCAGTGTCCACGGAGCAGGTGGCGGCCCTCCGCCGCTTCAACCGCTACTTCACGCGCCGCATCGGGGTGCTCGACGACCACTACCTCGGCCAGGACCGGCCGCTCGGCGAGGCGCGGCTGCTGTTCGAGATCGGGGAGGGGCTCCCGCTGCGCGAGCTGAGGTCCCGGCTCGGGCTGGACGCCGGCTATCTGAGCCGGATGACCAAGGCGCTCCAAACGCAGGGCATGGTCCGGGTGAGCGTGCACCCGGAGGACAGCCGGGTGCGGACGATCGAGCTCACCCCGGCCGGCCGTGCCGAGGTGGACGAGCAGAACCGGCGGGCCGACGCCCTCGCGGCGGGCCTGCTGGACGCCCTCGACGCGGGCCGGCGCGCCCAGCTGATCGAGGCGATGGCCACGTCACAGCGCCTGCTCAGGCTGGCCGCCATCACCGTCGAGCTCGTCGACGGCGCCGCCCCGGACGCCCGGGCCTGCCTGGACGCCTACGCCGCCGACATCGACGCGCGCTTCCCGGAGGGCTTCGACCGCTCCGACCTGGTCTCGCCCGAGGAGGTGTCCGGCGCGGCGGGCGCGTTCTTCGTGGCGTACGAGGAGGGGTGTCCGGTGGGCTGCGGGGCGCTGCGCCGGCTGGAGCCGGGCGTCGGCGAGATCCGGCACGTGTGGGTGCACGCCGGGGCGCGGCGCCTGGGCCTGGCCCGCCGCATCCTCGCGGCGCTGGAGAGCGCGGCCGCCGCGCGCGGGCTGGACGTCGTACGGCTCGACACGCACCGGGCGCTCACCGAGGCGCAGGCCATGTACCGGGCGTCCGGCTACACCGAGATCCCGGCCTACGTCGACCACGTCTACGCGGACCACTGGTTCGAGAAGCGGCTTCAGCCGGGCGGCTGACGGGGCCCGTCGTCCGGCCACCGGGCGAGCGGCTCCCGCACGGTGCGCCGCAGCCGGGCGTGCGCGGGGTCCGCGTCATGCCGCCAACGCCGGGCCAACCCGATCCTGAGCGGCGGCAGCCGGAGCGGCACGCCGTAGCCGACCAGGCCCAGCACGGTCACCGGCGGCACTGGAGTAGCGCCTACGGGCCTACGCGCACGCTGCGCCGGTCGGGCAGAAGGACCGCACCGCCGCCGCGAGCGGCTCCCGCACCAGTTCCGGGTCCAGGTCCGCGGGGCCGCTGGAGCGGATCGCGTACAGCGTGCCGCCGGCGGCCCGGAAGCGGTGGTCGATGACCTGGCGGGCGCCCTTGTGCGTGTCGTCGTAGCGGTAGGTCAGTTCGGCCCAGGTGTCGCCGCGGTCGCGGCCGAGGGGCTGATAGCCGCGCTGCTTGGCGAAGCCGAAGCCCGGGTCGGTCTCGGCCAGCGTCAGGGACTGGTAGGGCGTGTCCTCGGTGACCTCGAAGATCTGCAGCTGGCGGCCGTCGGCGGCGTTGTCGTAGTAGACGACGGGGGCGAGCTTGCCCTGCGTCTGACGGCGGGTCCAGGTCTCCGGGACGTCGACCGCGTAGCCGACGGGGTCCTGTGCCCGGCGGTAGCCGATCGAGGGCGGGGACGACGGCGACGAGAACGTCGAGGCCGACGGGGTGCCACCGGCCGACGGGGTGTCCGTCGGTGGCGCGCTCTGCGACGGCGTGGTGGTGACCGTGACGCCGGCGCTCGACCCGGAACCGGCCCCGTCGCCGGTCGAGTGGTCACGGGTGAGGTACCAGGCGCCCGCCCCGGCGCCGGCGCCGAGGACGGCCACCGCGACGAAGGCGAGCAGCACGTTGCGGGCGCCGCGGCGCGGGGCGGGGGCGACCGACGGGGCCGGCACGGTCGTCGCGGGCACCGGGCCGGGGCCCGGGACCGGAGGGGGCGGCGGCGGGGGCGGCCAGGCCGACGGCGCCGGGCCGCCGGTACGGGTCTCGGCGGACGCCCACGGCGGCGGGGTCCGCCCGGCCTGGGTCTCCGCCGAGGCCCAGGGCGGCACGCTGCCCGGCTGCCCGGCGGCCCAGGCCGCCTGGCCTCTCTCCTCGCTGGGTTCGCGCTCCGGCCCGGAACCGGAGTGCCGGCCGTCGTCGTAGCCGTCCCATTCGCCCATGACACGCCCCCCGAATCACCCCATTGGGTATCGCTTTCCGACGGTAGCGGTGAAAACGGCCACGGGCCCCGTTCCGGCGGAATCCGGAACGGGGCCCGTGCAGGCTCGTGACAGAACCGTAAACGGCTCGGACGCGTCCGAGCGGTCAGATGAGACCGAGCGAGCGGACCGCCTCGCGCTCCTCCGCGAGCTCCTTGACGGAGGCGTCGATGCGGGCGCGGGAGAACTCGTTGACGTCCAGGCCCTGGACGATCTCGTAGCGGCCGTCCTTGACGGTGACCGGGAAGGAGGAGATCAGGCCCTCCGCGACACCGTAGGAGCCGTCCGACGGGATACCCATGGAGACCCAGTCGCCGTCCTCGGTGCCGTTGACCCAGGAGTACACGTGGTCGATGGCGGCGTTGGCGGCGGAGGCCGCGGAGGAGGCGCCACGGGCCTCGATGATCGCCGCGCCGCGCTTGGCGACGGTCGGGATGAACTCCTCGGCCAGCCACTTCTCGTCGTTGACGACCTCGGCGGCGTTCTTGCCGGCGATGGTGGCGTGGAAGATGTCGGGGTACTGCGTGGCGGAGTGGTTGCCCCAGATGGTCAGGCGCTTGATGTCGGCGACCGTGGAGCCCGTCTTCTTCGCCAGCTGGGTCAGGGCGCGGTTGTGGTCGAGGCGGGTCATCGCGGTGAAGCGCTCGGCCGGTACGTCCGGCGCGGCGGCCTGGGCGATCAGGGCGTTGGTGTTGGCCGGGTTGCCGACGACGAGGACCTTGATGTCGTCCGCGGCGTGGTCGTTGATGGCCTTGCCCTGCGGCTTGAAGATGCCGCCGTTGGCCTCCAGCAGGTCACCGCGCTCCATGCCCTTGGTGCGGGGGCGGGCGCCGACGAGGAGACCGACGTTGGCGCCGTCGAAGGCGACGTTCGGGTCGTCGGTGATCTCGATGCCCTGGAGCAGCGGGAACGCGCAGTCGTCCAGTTCCATGGCCGTGCCCTCGGCCGCCTTCAGCGCGGGCGTGATCTCCAGGAGGCGGAGCTTGACCGGCACGTCCGCGCCGAGCAGCTGGCCGGAGGCGATGCGGAAGAGGAGGGCGTAACCGATCTGGCCGGCCGCGCCGGTGACGGTGACGTTCACGGGAGTGCGGGTCATGGCGTTCTCCGTATGACAGCTGGCGGTGGGCGTAGCGTCCTTGCCCTGGGGTGCGGGCGGACGTACAGATGATCGATCTCTTGGTATCAAGAGAGATCCACCGGCCAGGCTATCGCGCATCCGGCATCCGGGATGCGCGGCCCCCTGTGGCCCACCCCACAGAGCGGGGCCGCCGCGAGGAATTGTCCGGTGGCAGGCATACCCGCCCCCGTCCCGGGCACGCGAACCGTACCCCCACGGGAGTCCGGCACGGTCGGTCCCCCCGACGGCGGCCGTCGCAGTCTCTCCTCTCCCGGACGGGCGGCCGCCCCCCTCCGCCCCACGGGCCCTGCCGCGCGGGCCTGTTACGGGGTGCACCCCTTCCGACCCGAGGCCAGCGTGGCGCAGGCCTTCGCGTCGCCCGCGTCCTTGACGGCGACCATCGGGGTGTAGGCGATGGTGTCCCCGGTCGCGGTGATGCTGTCGTTCTCCTTGGCGGAGCCCGCGGTCACCTGCACCGAATCCCCTTGCGCCGCCTGGGTGATACGGCCCCATGCCGCACGGCACGTCCTGCTGTAGCGCACCTCCAGCGTGGTCGCGCCGACCACCGTGGTCTTGGCGGTGGTCACCGCGGTGGTGTCCTTGGTGCAGCCCATGGCCTCCGCGTCCTTGCCGGTGCAGGACGCACCCGCGCACTTCACCCCGGGCGGCAGATCGGTCTGCCGACTGACCGACGGGGACGGCGTGCCGCCGCCCTCGTTCTTCTTCCTGCTCCCGCCGTTGTCGGTGAAGAAGAAGACGGCCGCGATCACGACCAGCACGCCGACGACGCCCGCGAGGAACATCGTCAGCCGGCGCCTGCCCCCTCCGGGGGAGGGATCGCCGGCGGGCCGCGGGCCCTGCGGCGGCTCTCCGAACGGGCTGGGCGCCCCCGGCGTCCAGGCGGCACCGTCGGCGGACGGCCCCGGCGCCGTGGTCCCCGGGGCTCCCGGAGGCCGGCCGCCTGCCTGCGACGGACCCTGGTAACCGGCCAGCCGCCACGAGTTGGAGCCGGGCGAACTCGCCTGCGAGGAGGACACCTCCGGCTCACGGGCGTCGTGGACCTCGCCCGCGTCGTGGGCGTCGGACGCCGCCGGCTGGGACGGCACCGACGACGGTCCGGGCGCCGCGGGCTGCGACGGCTGCGACGGCACCGCCGGAGCCCCTCCCGCCGGCCCCGCGGCCGCCGGCGGCGCCGTCGCGGAACCGGACGCGCGGGCCGGCCGGCCGCCCTTGGCGTTGGGCGGGGGCGCCCCGAACTCGCTGAGCGCGGCGCGCGCCTGGGATATCCGGATGGCCTCCATGGTCATGTCGTGGCGCATCTCCGAACGGCTCCAGGCACGTTCGGCCAGCTCCCACATCGTCGTCAGATGGACCGGGTTGGTGCCCGTGACCTCGGCCAGCGCCACGATCGCGCCCTTCGGCGCGAGCAGCCTGCCGTTCAGATACCGCTCCCAGGACGTCTTGCTGTAGCCCGTACGGTCGGCCACCGACGCGATGCTCAGGCCACTGCGGTCCACGAGCCGCCGCAGCTGGCTCGCGAACTCCCTGACCTGCGGATCGAGTTCGTCGGGCAAGGCCCTCCAACGAGGCATTGCTTCCCCCTCTTCCCCCCGGTTCGTGCTGGTCTACCTCGCGACTCCCCCGTGCGTGGCGCCCGTTCTGGCTACCCACAGGGATGCGCCCGACAAGGATCTCAGTTCCCGGGATGGGGGCGCACGGGAGCGTTCGAACCGCTCGGCATGCACCGTCGCACGCCGACCGGGCGTGGTCCAGTGTCCCACCGGCGACCCCCGCCGGGTGCCCGGACGCCCCGTTCAACCGAGGGCGACGGCGGCGACCAGCAGGATCAGCAGGACGAGGACGAGGAGCAGCGCGAGGAGCAGCAGCACCGTACCGGCGGGCCTGCGGCCGCCGTCCTCCTCGGGGGTGTCCCACCAGGGCAGGGTGGGGTCGTCCTCGTACTCGGGTGCGCTCTCCTCGCCGGCGGGCTTCGCCGGGCGCGGCCAGACCTGGACGGCCAGTTCCCAGCGCACGACGTACCGTTCGGCGTCGGTCTCGGCGAGGCCGGCGATCCGGCACAGGGCGGCGACCGCCTGCCGGGGCGGCGGCTGGCCGGCGTTGAGATAGCGGTGCCACGAGGACTTGCTGTACGCGGTGCGGGCGCCGAGGGCGACGAGGCTGAGCCCCGTGCGGTCCTTCAGGAGCCGCAGTTGCTCCACGAAGTGCCGTACCTCCGGCGGCAGATCGTCCGGCAGCGGCTGCCAGCCGCCCATCGCCCACCTCCACCGCGTTTCTCTCGATTGCCCGGTCGGAGCAGGTGACGAAGCGGGCCCGCCGATGGTTCCCGCGTTGCGGAACGGTCACCTCCGTGCCACAGCGCTCTGACAGCCGTTGAACAGGCGGTTCACCGTGCAGGAGGGTGGATCCCGGCGCCGGTCCGTCCTTGCTCGGGGGAGAGGACGGGCCGGTGCCGGCGTCAGCCGCCGCTGCTGACGGTGAAGTGCAGGGTGTCCTTCAGGAACGGGATCTGCAGCCACGGGTTCGGCTGCACCATCATCGCCAGGAGCACGATCACCAGGCCGAGAACGCCGTAGGTGACGATGTCCGTGAAGCGGGAGCGCACGGCGAGCATGCCGACGCCCGGCATGACACAGCGCAGCACGGCACCGGCCACCAGGGCGAGGCCGATCAGCAGGGTGCCGTAGCGGAAGAGGTCGAGCGCCGTCAGCAGCAGGCCGAGACCGACCAGGCCGCAGACGGCGAGGATCGGCCACTGCCGCGCGGGGGCGGGGGCGTCCGAGGGCGCCGCCCGGCCGCCGCCCTCGGGGCGCGCGGTGTCCCTCGTGAACAGCGGGAAGCGGCGCGTCGTACGGCGCGGGTGTCCCGTCGCGTCAGGAGCGCTGATCGCGTCTCGCACGGTCTCCTCCGCCTGTTCCTGGGGGTCCTTCGCGTCAGCCGGCACTGCGCTCCGCCGCCTCGACCACGTTGACGAGCAGTTGCGCACGGGTCATCGGGCCGACGCCGCCGGGGTTCGGCGAGATCCAGCCGGCCACCTCGGCGACGCCCGGGTGGACGTCACCGACGATCTTGCCCTCGGCGCTGCGCGAGACGCCGACGTCCAGGACTGCCGCGCCCGGCTTGACGTCCTCGGGCCGGATCAGATGGGCGGAGCCCGCGGCCGCGACGACGATGTCCGCGCGCTTGAGGTGGGAGGAGAGGTCGCGGGTGCCGGTGTGGCACTGGGTCACGGTCGCGTTCTCGCTGCGGCGGGTCAGCAGCAGCGGCATCGGGCGGCCGATGGTGACACCGCGGCCGACGACCACGACCTCGGCGCCCTTGATCTCCACGCCGTGGCGGCGCAGCAGGGTCAGGATGCCGTTGGGGGTGCAGGGCAGCGGGGCCGGCTCGTTGAGGACCAGCCGGCCGAGGTTCATCGGGTGCAGGCCGTCGGCGTCCTTGTCCGGGTCCATCAGCTCCAGGACGCGGTTCTCGTCGATGCCCCTGGGCAGCGGCAGCTGCACGATGTAACCGGTGCACGCCGGGTCCTCGTTGAGTTCGCGTACGACCGCCTCGATCTCCTCCTGCGTGGCCGTGGCGGGCAGTTCGCGCTGGATGGAGGCGATGCCGACCTGCGCGCAGTCGCGGTGCTTGCCGGCGACGTACTTGTGGCTGCCGGGATCGTCCCCGACGAGGATCGTGCCGAGGCCGGGCGTGACGCCCTTCTCCTTCAGCGCCGCCACGCGGGCGGTCAGATCGGACTTGATCGCGGCTGCGGTGGCCTTGCCATCGAGAATCTGGGCGGTCATACCCCCATCCTCGCGGATGACCACCTCGCGGTTCCAATCAGGGGGCCAGCGGCTCGTCCGTCCCACCTCCGTCCGTATCCGGCCAAGATCATGGATGTTGCACTTGCACAACACATATGGCTTGCCGCTGGACAAGCGAGTCAGGGGTGAAGAACGATGGCGTGATAGTGCCGCGGGCAGCTCATCGGGGGGATCGAGCGCACTTCGAAACGTTCCTCCGCACGGAGCCGCGCGTCGTCCCCGCACTTGGACCCGACGGAGGAATACCCGCCATGAGTTTCGGCGACCCGAACAATCCCTACGGCCCCCCTCAGGGCCAGCAACCGGGTTACGGCTACCCGCAGCAGCCGCAGGCGCCGGGCTACGGCTACCCGGCGGCGCCCCCGGTCGGCCCCTACGGCGGCGGCCCGGTGATGACATCGATGCCCGGAACGGTGAGCGCGGCCCGCGTGATGATGTGGGTCATCGTCGGCCTTCAGATCCTCGGTGTGGCGCTGTTCGCCTTCGGCGCGGCCAGCGTCCACGCCGCCAAGAACGACGACCAGCTCAAGGACGACGCCGCCTTCCAGCAGCTCGCCGACTACTCGTCCGGCATGCTGTGGGGATTCACGGTGTTCGCCCTCGCCTGGGCGGTGTTCGCGATCGTGCTCGCGGTGAAGTTCAACACCGGCGGCAACGGCGTCCGGATCACCACGCTGGTCTTCGCCATCATCACCGCGATCCTCGGCATCTACCCGTTCATCGTCGTGGGTCTCGTCCACACGGTGCTGGCCATTCTGGTCGCCGTGTTCGTGGGCAACGCCAACGGCGCCGCCTGGTTCAACCGCCCGCGCTACTGAGCGTTCGCGCCACCACGCCAACCGGCGCGCCGCACCGAACGGTTCGCGCCGATGCACCGCCCCGGGCCGTGTCCCACCCGCACGAGGGGGACACGGCCCGCGCGCGTCCGTCTCCGGGCCGGCGGGATCGCGATGTCAGTGGAAGAAGTGGCGCGTCCCGGTGAAGTACATCGTGACGCCCGCCTTCTTCGCGGCCTCGACGACCAGTTCGTCGCGGACCGAGCCGCCCGGCTGGACGACGGCCTTCACGCCGGCGCCGGTGAGGATCTCCAGGCCGTCGGGGAAGGGGAAGAAGGCGTCCGAGGCGGCGTACGAGCCCTGGGCGCGTTCGGCGCCGGCCCGCTCGACGGCGAGCTTCGCGGAGTCGACGCGGTTGACCTGGCCCATGCCGACGCCGACCGAGGCGCCGTCCTTGGCGAGCAGGATCGCGTTGGACTTGACGGCGCGGCAGGCCTTCCAGGCGAAGGCCAGTTCGGACAGCTCGTCCGCGGTGAGCGCCTCGCCGGTCGCCAGCGTCCAGTTGGCCGGGTCGTCGCCGTCGGCCTGGAGGCGGTCGGTGACCTGGAGCAGGGCGCCGCCGTCGATCGGCTTGACCTCGACGGGCCGGCCGGGGCGGCCCGGGGCGCGCAGCACGCGGATGTTCTTCTTCCTCGCGAGGGCCTCCAGCGCGCCGTCCTCGTAGTCGGGGGCGACGATGACCTCGGTGAAGATCTCGGCGACCTGCTCGGCCATCTCCCGGCTCACCGGGCGGTTGACGGCGATGACGCCGCCGAACGCCGACAGCGGGTCGCAGGCGTGCGCCTTGCGGTGCGCCTCGGCGACGTCCGAACCGACCGCGATACCGCAGGGGTTGGCGTGCTTGATGATCGCGACGCACGGCTCGTCGTGGTCGTACGCGGCACGGCGCGCGGCGTCCGTGTCCGTGTAGTTGTTGTACGACATCTCCTTGCCGTGCAGCTGCTCGGCCTCGGCCAGACCACCCGTGCCCGAGGTGTAGAGCGCGGCCGGCTGGTGCGGGTTCTCGCCGTAGCGCAGCGTGTGCGCGCGCTCCAGGCTGCTCGCCGTGAACTCGGGGAACTGCGAGTCGTCGGCGGGCGCGTAGGAGGAGGCGAACCAGGAGGACACGGCGATGTCGTACTCGGCCGTGTGCCGGAAGGCCTCCGCGGCCAGCCGCTTGCGGGTGGCGAGGTCGAAGCCGCCGTCCTGGACCGCGGCGAGGACGTCCCCGTACCGCGCCGGGCTGGTGACGACGGCGACCGAGGGGTGGTTCTTGGCGGCGGCGCGCACCATCGACGGACCGCCGATGTCGATCTGCTCCACGCACTCGTCGGGCGAGGCGCCGGAGGCGACGGTCTCGCGGAACGGGTAGAGGTTCACGACGACGAGGTCGAAGGGCTCGACGCCGAGCTCGGCCAGCTGCTCGCGGTGGCTGTCCAGGCGCAGGTCGGCGAGGATGCCCGCGTGCACCTTGGGGTGCAGGGTCTTGACCCGGCCGTCCAGGCACTCGGGGAAGCCGGTGAGCTCCTCGACCTTGGTGACCGGGACGCCGGCGGCGGCGATCTTCGCTGCGGTGGAGCCGGTGGAGACGAGTTCCACGCCGGCCTCGTGCAGCCCGCGGGCGAGCTCCTCCAGGCCGGTCTTGTCGTAGACGCTGACGAGCGCCCTGCGAAGGGGCCGCTTGTTGCTCTCGGCGGTCACTGGATTACTACCTTTCGTCCCTCAATGCGATAGCCGTTGCGGGCGAGCCGCCCCACGACATCGACGAGCAGCCTTCGCTCGACTTCCTTGATGCGCTCGTGCAGAGCGCTCTCGTCGTCCTCGTCCCGGACCTCCACCACGCCCTGCGCGATGATCGGCCCGGTGTCGACGCCGTCGTCGACGAAGTGGACGGTGCAGCCGGTGACCCTGGCGCCGTACGCGAGCGCGTCACGCACACCGTGGGCTCCGGGAAAACTGGGCAGCAGCGCGGGGTGGGTGTTCACGAAGCGCCCGCCGAAGCGTGCGAGGAACTCCTCCCCCACGATCTTCATGAATCCGGCCGAGACCACGAGGTCGGGCTCGTACGCGGCGACGGCCGCGGCGAGGTGCGCGTCCCACTCCTCGCGGCTGCCGAAGTCCTTCACCCGGCAGACGAAGGTCGGCAGCCCCGCGCGCTCCGCGCGTGCGAGCCCCTCGATGCCCTCGCGGTCGGCGCCGACCGCGACGATCTCGGCGCCGTAGGCCGCGGCACCGGCGGCCCCGATCCCGTCGAGGAGGGCCTGCAGATTGGTACCGGATCCGGAGACCAGCACGACGAGGCGCTTGACCACGGGCTTGGCGGCCACGGACGGGGCCCTTTCTCGAAGGAGCGTTTGTACGGTCGTACGAATGCTTCGGGCCCCGGGATACGGGGAAGTCTACGAAGCGGCCGGACGCCTGCAACGATACCGGCACTCCGGGCGGCCCCCGCGGGACGGGGGCGTGGCCGGAAGGTAGCGTCTGGGAGAGCTCGGTCGGGAACGCGGTCGTCGTGCGATGCGTTTCCTGAGGGAAGGCTCACGCACGACCGTCGTACGAACGCCTGATCATCGCCGTATATCTAGGGGAAGACGCTCACTTGATGCCGGACCGCAGCCTGCGACTCCTCACGCTCCCGCCGCAGCAGGTGCAGGGAGGGGAGCGCCGCGGCGTGCTCCTGCGGGAGCGCCCCGCCTCTCCGCCCGACGCGCCCTCCGACCGCAAGGACGGCAAGGCCGGCAAGAAGGACGGCGAGGGCCGTGACGAGGACAACCCCTTCGCGCCGCCGCCGGAGGGCACGCCCGACCAGCCGTGGCGGCCGCGCCGGCCGGCCGGCGGCGACGGGCCGGAAGGCGACGGCGACTCCCCGTGGGGCAGCCGGTGGAGCGACCGCCAGCCGGGCCGCTCCTCCGGCGGCGGCTTCGGTGACCGGCCCGGCCGTCCGCCGGCCGGACCCGAGGGCCAGGGCGGCAACACCCCGGGCCAGATGCGCTGGGACCCGACGGACCCCGCCCAGCGCCGCGCGCGCTACGCGCTGCTGTGCGGCATGTGGGCCTTCTTCTTCGTCCTGTTCAGCTGGCCCTACGTGGCCCTGCTGCTCGGCGCCCTCGCCCTGTACTGGGGCGGGAGCGCCCTGCGCGCCAGGTCCGGCGCCCAGGACTCCTCGCACGACCCGGCGGCCGGCCGCCCCCAGACGACGGCGGCGGTGACCGGCCTGGTGACGGCCTCGCTGGCCCTCGCCCTGGTGGCCGCCACCTTCACCGCCCACCTGGTCTACAGCGACTACTACTCCTGCACCAACGACGCCCTCACCAGCCAGGCGAAGCAGTCCTGCAGCGATCTCCTGCCGAAGGAACTGCGGGGGCTGCTGGGCACGAACCCCTGACGGGCGCGGTCACGGCCGATCGGCGGGATCGGACGGGGCCGACGGGTCGGACGGGGCCGACGGGTCGGTGGTGTCCGACGGGCCGGTGGTGTCCGACGGAGCCGGAGGGCCGGTGGTGTCCGATGCGGCCGGAGCGGCCGGCGCGGCCGGTGCGACCGGCGGCGGGGCCTTGGGGGGCCCGGCCGTGCGCGACAGCGCGGACTCCCGCTTGAGCTCCGCCCAGCGCGCCTCCAGCTCCGCCCAGCGGGCCTCGCGGCTCTCGCGGGCCTCGCGGCCGGGGTCGTCGCGCCGGGGAGCGGGCGGCGCGGGGAAGGGTCCGGCGGGCAGGAAGTCGTACGGGCTGTCGTCCTTCTCGCTCAGCGGGCCGTACACGTCCCCCTGGTCGTAGGGCACGGCCGGCGGCTTCACCGCCGCTCCCGCGGTCGCCCGCTCCTCCTGGCCGGGAGCCTTCTGGAACCCGAACCACGCGGCGACCGAGGCGACCGTCCGCCGCACCCGGCCACCGCGCACCGCCATCGGCGTCCGCGACCCGGCCTCCGCACTCTTGGACGCCACGACGCCCGGCCCCGCATGCTTCAGGGCCCCGCCCTTCGGGTCCACGGTCTTCGGGTCCCCGCCCTTCGGGTCCACGGTCTTCGGCTCCTTGACCCTCAGCTCCACGGTCTTCTTCGTCCGGCTGCTCCTCTCGGCCGCCCGCCGGCGCCTGCGGCATCCCCAGGCCCACCGCGCCAGCGCCGCCGGAACCGCCACGGCCGCCGTCCACGCCAGCGCCGCCGCCCCCGTCTGCCACCACACGGGCCCGAACCGGGCCAGCCGCGCGACACCGAGCGGGCCGCCGGCCAGTCCGGTGAGCAGGGCCGTGGCGGCCGCGCTCAGCAGCGCCGCCAGCGCGGCGGTCCCGGCGGTGCGCCGGGCGCCGGACGACCCGGCGCGGCCCACGAACCAGCCCACGGTCAGCGCGGACACCAGCGGCACCCCGCCCGATGCCCAGTTCACCCACGCTCCGGTCCCGGCCTCCGGCACCGCGGCCAGCAGCGGGAACGGCGGCAGCAGCGGCGCCGGCGCCGAGGACAGCGGCCCCACCGCATGCCCCGCGCCCAGCACGAAACCCGGTCCGAGGGCGTACGCCGCCGCCCACACCGCCGCGTTCGGCACCAGCGCCACGCACAGCAGCAGCACGGCGCACCGGCCCGACCAGCCCTCCGTGAGCTGCCGGAACCCGGCCTGCGCCGCCTCGCCGTGCCACAGCAGGGAGACGGCCACGAGCAGCGCCCCGCCCCCGACGAGCACGGCCGTGCCCGCGCCCGCGGCCCGCGCCGCCGTGGCGAGGCGCGCGCGGCCGTCCGGCGTGAGCAGGGGGCGCCCCACCACCGCCACCCGTCTCGGCACACCGCCGACCGCGTCGAGCGGCCGGCCGTGCGCCGCCCACACACCGCTCGCCGCCGCCCCCATGACGAGGACCGGCACGCTCACCACGGTCCACTCCCAGGAGGGCCGCAACGCGCCGCCCGACGCGTACATCGCGGCCGCCAGGCCGACACCGAGGTAGCCGAGGACGACGCCCGTCCACACCGCGCGGCCGGAGCCGAGCGGCTCGTCCTCCTCGCCGCCCTCCACCGCGTCCCGCGCCGCACGGTGCACCAACCACACCGGCAGGGCGAGCAGCAGCAGCGGGGTGACGCCCACGGGCGCGGGGGCTCCGGAGAGGGTCTCGGTGCGGATCAGCTCGGCCCCGTGCGCCAGCAGCCACAGCGCCGCGGCGACATGGAGCGAGCCGCCCGGCCCGCTGTCGGGATACGGGGAACTGATCCACATCACCACCACGAGCACGGCGAACGACCCGAGCCCCAGGCCGGCGGCCAGGACACCGCCGGCCAGGCCGGCGGCCAGGCCCGGCGAGCGGCCACGCAGCCGGGCGAGCAGGGACGACAACACAGGTCGGCGAACGGGCGTCTGGGTCACGCCCGCCATGCTCCCAACGACACGCGCTTTCCCGTCGTAACAGGCAAACCTCCGAAGTGTCGCTCAATATATGTTTATGTTCTTTTTCGTTCGGAAGGGCGCACCGTGACGCCGAACCCCGCGAGCCCGCTGCCCCCGCCCACGGAACGCCGACGCCTGCGCGAGGCGGGCTCGCTGACGCAGGATCAGCTCGCCGAGCGGCTCGGCATCCCCGGCAGGACCGTGCACGCGTGGGAGACCGGCCGCACCACCCCACGGGGACGCAGGCGCGAGGCCTACGTCGCCCTCCTGGCCGAACTCTCCCGCGTCGAGGCCAAGGTGACGGACCGTCCGGACAAGCATCCCGCGCTGCCCGAACCCGCGCCCGCCGCGGCTCCCCTGACGCCCGCTCAGGCCTTCGACGCGCTCTACGGGTTCTGTGCGCCCGCCCTCGTACGCCAGGCGTACCTGCTGTGCGGGCGGCGCGGGCTGGCGAGCGAGTCGGTCGAGCGGGCCTTCCAGCTGGCCTGGCAGCGCTGGCCCGAGGTGGCCGTCGACCGGGACCCCGCGGGGTGGGTGCGGGCTACGGCGTACGAGTACGCGCTCTCCCCCTGGCACCGCCTCCGCCCGAGCCACCGGCACCCCGAGCCGCCCCCGCGGGACGCCGACGACCGCGCCCTGCAGGACGTGCTCCTGGAGCTGCCGCCGCCGTACCGCCGGACGCTGCTGCTCCACGACGGCGTCGGGCTCGGCCTGCCCGAGACGGCGGCCGAGACGGAGGCGAGCACACCGGCGACGGCCGGCCGGCTGCTGCACGCGCGCGAGGTGATCGCGGGGCGCCTGCCGGAGCTGGCGGATCCGCCGGTGCTGCACCGGCGGCTGGCCGAACTGGCCTCCGCGGAGCGGCTGAACCCGCCCGGGCCGCCGGCGGTACGGACGGACGGCGAGCGCCGGTCCCGGTTCTGGACGCGGACCGCCATCGCCTCCACGGTGGCGCTGATCGGGGCGACGACGTTCACCCTGCGCACGGCTCCGACGCACTACGAGCCCCCGGTGCCCGCGGGCGTACGGGTGCAGGGGGTGCCGCCGCGGGTGGCGCTCGGGCCGCTGTCGCAGGAGGAGACGCGGCTGCGGACGAAGCTGCGCCGGGCCGCGGCGCACGGGCCCGAGCGGCTGCTTCCGGTGTCCCGGTGACGCCGACGGGCCCGCCCCCGGAAGGGAGCGGGCCCGTCGGCGAGCGGCCGGGAGGCGGCCGGTCAGCCGGCCAGGATGGCGCGCGCCAGCTTGGCGGTCTCGGTCGGCGTCTTGCCGACCTTGACGCCGGCGGCCTCGAGGGCCTCCTTCTTGGCGGCGGCCGTGCCGGAGGAGCCGGAGACGATGGCGCCGGCGTGGCCCATGGTCTTGCCCTCGGGCGCGGTGAAGCCCGCGACGTAGCCGACGACCGGCTTGGTCACGTTCTCCTTGATGAAGGCCGCGGCCCGCTCCTCGGCGTCGCCACCGATCTCGCCGATCATCACGATCAGGTCGGTGTCGGGGTCGGCCTCGAACGCGGCGAGCGCGTCGATGTGGGTGGTGCCGATGACCGGGTCGCCACCGATGCCGACGGCCGAGGAGAAGCCGATGTCCCGCAGCTCGTACATCATCTGGTACGTCAGCGTGCCGGACTTCGAGACCAGGCCGATGCGGCCCGGCTTGGTGATGTCGCCCGGGATGATGCCGGCGTTCGACTGGCCCGGCGTGATGAGGCCGGGGCAGTTCGGGCCGATGATCCGGGTCTTGTTGCCCTTGGACACGGCGTACGCGTAGAACGCGGCCGAGTCGTGGACGGCGATGCCCTCGGTGATGACGACCGCGAGGGGGATCTCGGCGTCGATGGCCTCGACGACGGCGGCCTTGGAGAAGGCCGGCGGGACGAAGAGGACGGATACGTTGGCGCCCGTCTTCTCCATCGCCTCCGCGACCGTGCCGAAGACCGGGATCTCGGTGCCGTCGAAGTCGACGGAGGTGCCCGCCTTGCGCGGGTTCACGCCACCGACGATGTTCGTGCCGTCGGCGAGCATGAGCTTGGTGTGCTTCATGCCCGTGGAGCCGGTCATGCCCTGGACGATGACCTTGGAGTCCTTGTTGAGGAAGATAGCCATGGCTGTCTGAGTCCCTCTTCCCTTACTTCGCAGCCGCGAGCTCGGCGGCCTTGTCGGCCGCGCCGTCCATGGTGTCCACACGCTGGACCAGCGGGTGGTTGGCGTCGGTGAGGATCTGACGCCCCAGCTCGGCGTTGTTGCCGTCCAGACGCACGACCAGCGGCTTGGTGACGTCCTCGCCGCGGTCCTCCAGGAGCTTCAGCGCCTGGACGATGCCGTTGGCGACCTCGTCGCACGCGGTGATGCCGCCGAAGACGTTGACGAAGACGGACTTGACGTCCGCGTCGCCCAGGATGATCTCCAGGCCGTTGGCCATCACCTGCGCGGAGGCGCCGCCGCCGATGTCGAGGAAGTTGGCGGGCTTCACGCCACCGTGGTTCTCGCCGGCGTACGCGACGACGTCCAGGGTGCTCATGACGAGACCCGCGCCGTTGCCGATGATGCCGACCTCGCCGTCGAGCTTGACGTAGTTGAGGTTCTTCGCCTTGGCGGCGGCCTCCAGCGGGTTCGCGGAGTCCTTGTCCTGGAGGGCCTCGTGCTCCGGCTGGCGGAACTCGGCGTTCTCGTCCAGGGAGACCTTGCCGTCGAGGGCGATGACGTCACCGGAGGCGACCTTGGCCAGCGGGTTGACCTCGACCAGGAGGGCGTCCTCCTCGACGAAGGTCTTCCAGAGGGTGACCAGGACGTTCGCGACCTTGTCCGCGACCTCGGCCGGGAAGTTGGCGGCCGCGACGATCTCGCGGGCCTTCTCGGGGGTCACACCCTCGTTGGCGTCGATCGGCGTCTTGGCGACGGCCTCGGGGCGGGTCTCCGCCACCTCCTCGATCTCCACGCCGCCCTCGACGGACGCGATGGAGAGGAAGGTGCGGTTGGCACGGTCGAGGAGGAAGGAGACGTAGTACTCCTCCACGATCTCGGGCGCGGTCTCGGCGATCATCACCTTGTGGACCGTGTGGCCCTTGATGTCCATGCCGAGGATGTTGGTCGCGTGCTCGACCGCCTCGTCGGCGGTGGCGGCGAGCTTCACGCCACCGGCCTTGCCGCGGCCGCCGACCTTCACCTGGGCCTTGACGACAGACTTGCCACCGAGACGCTCGGTGGCTGCGCGGGCCGCCTCAGGCGTGTCGATGACTTCACCGGCCAGCACCGGTACATCGTGCTTGGCGAAGAGGTCCCTCGCCTGGTACTCGAACAGGTCCACGCGCTTCCGTCCCTATCAGTGATCTCGCGGTTCGTTGGATGCGTGGGCGTGCCGCGAAGGGCAACGTGACGTCCGCATGTGTCACAAGGGAGGCGCACACGGTGTCCGAGCGCGCGGCATGTCCGCCTCGCAGGCTATCGCTGCTTGCGAGGGGCCTCTAAATCGCGGGTCACACCTGAGCGGTGATACCTGTCACATGATGCCGTGCTCACTGGCACGGCGTGCCGCAGGTGAGGCAGGCGAACGGTCCGGGCCGGGGAACGAGAAGGGCCTCACCGGGCTGGGGTTGACCCGGTGAGGCCCCTTGAACACCCCGAACGGCCACGAAGAGGCCGCCCTGGGGGCTGCGGGCGGGCGATCACCACCCCAATGGAGACCGCCCGTCCCGTTCCGCGGGGTCTCGGCCGGACGGACCGACGGCTTTCGGCCGTCCGGGTCTCGTCACCCCGCGGAGTCGGTCGGCCGGCGCGCTCGTCGAGGGCGCCGGTTCGGGACGCGCCGCCGGGGGCGCGTCCGGTGAGGGGTCAGACGCCGTACGGGCCGCCGTCCTGCGGGTGCTCCGGCGCGACGGAGCCGGCTACGCCCTCGACGCCGGTGACGGCGTGCCCGGCGAGCGGGCCTCCGGTGGAGCGCAGCGTGCCGGTCAGGTCACCGGCGAACGGCGCGACCTGGTCCACGACGCCCTGCGCGAACGGTCCGGCCTCGCCGGCCAGCCCGCCCGCGAACGGGGCGACGTCGCCCGCGACGCCGTACACCAGCGTCGTCCCGCTGCCGCCGACACCCGCCACGACCGGCCGGACCGTCTCGGTGACGGTGTCCACGACGGGCCGGACGGAACCGGTGACCCCCTGGGCGAACGGCGGCGCCTCACCGCTGACCCCGTGGGCGAGACCGGTCGCGTGACCGGCCACGCCGTGCGCGAACGGCACCGCGGCCTCCACGACCCCGCCCGCGAACGGCCGCACGTCGCCGGTGACGCCGTACGCCAGCGCGCCCGCGTCCGCGACCGCCTGCCCGGCGACCGGCAGCACGCCGTCCACCGCGGTGTGCGCGACCGGCGGCAGCACCGAGCCCGCGACGTCGTCGCGGACCTGGCCGGCCAGGCCGGTGGCGTACGGCGGCACGTGCGCGACGGCATCACCCGCGACCGGCACCACGCCGTGCACGGCACCGCCGGCCACCGACCGCACGTCGGTCACGGCACCGCCCGCGACCGGGACCGCGCCCCGCACCGCGCCCTCGGCCACCGGCCGCACGCCCTGGACGACGCCGCCCGCGACCGGCCCGACGTCGGCCGCGGCACCGTACGCCAGGGCCGTCGCCGCGTCGACCGCGTGACCGGCGGTCCGCTCGGCCCCGGCGGCCGCTCCGCCCGCGACGGGCGGCACGCCGTGCACGGCACTGGCAGCCAGCGGCGGCACGCCGTCCACCGTGTGACCGGCGACGGGCGCGACCCCTGCGACGGCCCGGCCCGCGACCGGGACCGCACCCGCCACGGCGCGGCCGGCGACCGGCGTCACGCCGTGCACGGCACTGGCAGCCAGCGGCGGCACGGCCTCCTCCACGACCGGTGCGACCAGGCCGGGTACGCCGCCGACGGTGACGGCGACCTGCTGCCCGGCGCGGGCGACGGTGCCCGTGACATGGCCGGGGACGGCGGCGACGGCCTCGTGCGCCGCGCCGGCGACGGCACCCGCCTCGCCCCGCGCGTCGGCGGTCGTGCCGCCGGCCCGGCCCTCGGCGCCGGCCACCGCGGTCCGGGCGGCGCCGTGGACCCCCGCCGCGGTACGGCCGGCGCCCGCGACGGCGTACCGCGCCCTCGTCCGCACGGCGCCGTCGACGCCCTGCGCCCGGCTGCGGGCCGCCGACTGCACGCCCTGCAGCCTGGTCTGGGCGGCGGCGAGCGCCTGCTCCACCTCGGGTGCGAAGGCGCCGAGCGGACCGAAGAGGTAGTCGACCTCGCCGCCGGTCGAGGAGGACGCGCCGGAGACGGTGGTCCGGGCGGCGGCCACGGCGTGCTCGGCCGTGGCGTGCACGTCGGCGTGCGCCCGGGCCTGTGCGGCGCGGGCGGCCTTGGCGCCCTGGATGGCGGCGGCGCCCTTGACCCTGGACGCCGTACCGGTGGTCCGCTTCGCGGTCCGGGCGGCGGAGGACTCCGCGGCGACCTGGCGGCCGGCCTGCTCGGCGCCCACCTCGCCCGCGGCGGGCGCGGCGGGCGCGGCGGGCGCGGCCTTGCGGGCGCCGCCGAGGGTGTCGGTGACCGTGGAGGCCGTCCTGCCCGCGGTGCCGTCGGCCGTGCCGGTGACACCGGCGACGGTGTCGTGCACACCGGTGACCACACCGTCGACCGTGCCGGTGACGGCGTCGGTGACGGAGCCGAGGGTGCTGCCGGTGTCACCGGCCGGGTCGGATGTGGAGAGGGAGGATGCGGGCAGTTCGTCCGCGCTGGCCACGGCCGAACCGAGCGCCCACGCACCGGTGACACCGGCGGCTATGACGATGGAACGACGGATGTTCTTGTTCATGCGTGCGTCAGATCCCTGGATCTTCGAAAGGCTGGGGCATGTGCGGCGCCGCGTCCTGTCCTGGTCCGGAAGGTCGGTGACCAGCGGTGGCGGCGGCTTGCCGTCCGGGGGTACGAAGCGGGTCCCGGACGGGCGGGCAGATCTGTTCCGCCCCCGCGCGGCAGGTCCGGCGGGGGATACGCCTGTCGTGCCCTAGCCGGGGAAGACCGGGATGTCCCGGTGCCTGTCCCGGGTGCCGGCCGCGTCGGCGCGCGCGGCGGAGCCGGCCACGAACAGCACGGGCGCCCGGTGGTCCAGGGTGACGGCGTGCGCGCCACCGTGCCGGGAGCCGCCGTTGTCGACGGCGGCACGGCTCGCGAGCTCGTCGGCCGGGTCGCTGTCCGGGGCCGGGTGCGGGGTCGCGGGAGCACGCCCTGCAGAGGCCGCCCGCAGCCCACGGGTGGTGCCGGAAAGGGGCTTGGTGAGGTCGGCGCCGAGCTGCGGTCCGAACGCCGTACCGCTCGCTCCCGCCGCCGAACGCCTCCCGTCCACGGCCGCTTCCGCCGCCTGCCCGGCGTCACCGGGCTGCGGGGCCTGGACGACCGGCGCCGGCAGCGTGTGGCCGGGCAGCGCGGGGAGTCCGGGCAGGGTCGACGGCAGGGGCAGGGACGGGGTCCCGGGCACCGGCACGGCCGGCAGGGACGCCAACGGCGGTATCTGCGCGGTCACTTGGCCCAGCTCGGCGGTCACGGTCCCCACCAGGTCACCCACCGGCTGCACGACACCCTCGCCCACGGTCCGGACGAGCTGGTCGGCCAGCTGCCCGAGGACGGGGCCTGCCGTACCCGGCTGCGCGAGGACGGGATGTGCCGTACCCGGGTGCCCGAGGACGGGATCTGCCATGCCCCGCCGGGTGAGGGCGCCGGTGAGCGAGCCGCTGTCGGTGACCGAGGGGTCGGGAGACTCGGGGGCCGGGTGGGTTGGAGCCGGGCGGGTCGGCGCGGGGGCGGAGTCGGAGTCGGAGGCCGAGTCGGCCGGAGGGGCCGGCTTCGGGTCGGCCGGAGGGGCCGGCTTGGGGTTGGCCGGAGGAGCCGGCTCCGGGTCGGCCGGAGGGGCTTGCTCGGGGTCGGCGGCCGACGCCGTGGAGTGCGCGGCGGGTGCGGCCGGTGCTGTCGGAGCGTGGGTCAGGCGGTCGACCGTGCCGAGCGCGCCGCCCAGCAGGGAGCGGACGGAATCGGTCGGATCGGCCTTCTCGGAGGAGGGAGCCTTCTCGGAGGAGACGGCCCCCTCGGCGGCACCGGAGGAGGCGGAGGAGGCGGAGAGCAGCGGCGCCGCCTCCGCCGCGTGTGCCTGCTCGCCGCACAGGAACCCGAGCGTGAACAACCCGCCCACCAGCACGACCACTTGCAGCGCACGCCGGCCGGCCGCCGTGCGCATCATGCGCACAACGGCACCGGGCAGAGCTGCTGACCAGGTCAAGGGGGGTGGGTCCTCCCGTGCGGCGGAACTGATGACACGTAACGAACCGTGACGAGCTACGAGTCGGCGCGGCGTGGTACGAACGTGCGGAGCGCGGCGCACCGCCGGCGAGCGTCGATCCTCGCACGGGACTCCCGAGGTTGCGCAAGCCCTCGGTTACCGATGGGTAGTCATGTCCCTTTTGCTGGCCCAAGACGGGCGACCGCGGGTCGACAAATCGTCACCGACCACCCGGCGTCCGCCCTGCGCGCGTCTCCCGGCCGGCCCGGCGGTCACGCCGTGTCCGGTATCGGCAGTGGCCGCTTCTCGATCGCCGCCGCCATCACCTCCGGGAAGAGGTCGGGCGTGCACGCGAACGCCGGTGCCCCCAGGGCCCCGAGTGCGGCCGCGTGCTCCCGGTCGTAGGCGGGCGCCCCTTCGTCGGACAGTGCGAGCAGCGTCACGAACTGCACTCCGGACGCCTTCATCGCGGCGACCCGCTTGAGCATCTCGTTGCGGATCCCGCCCTCGTAGAGATCGCTGATGAGCACGACCACCGTCTCGGCGGGCCGGGTGATCTGCGACTGGCAGTAGGCGAGCGCCCGGTTGATGTCCGTGCCGCCGCCCAGCTGCGTCCCGAACAGGACGTCCACCGGGTCGTCGAGCTGATCGGTGAGGTCGACGACCGCCGTGTCGAAGACGACGAGTCGCGTGGAGATCGTCCGCATCGAGGCGAGCACCGCTCCGAACACCGATGCGTACACGACCGATGCCGCCATGGATCCCGACTGATCGATACAGAGGATGACCTCCTTCTTGGTGGACTGTGCCGCCCGCCCGTACCCGACGAGCCGCTCCGGCACGACCGTTCGGTACTCGGGCAGGTAGTGCTTGAGGTTGGCCGCGATGGTGCGGTTCCAGTCGATGTCGTGGTGGCGCGGCCGGCTGATCCGGGCGCTGCGGTCGAGCGCCCCGCCGAGAGTGGCGCGGGTGCGGGTCGCGAGCCGCTTCTCGAGGTCCTCGACGACCTTGCGCACGACGGCCCGTGCCGTTTCCTTGGTCGTCTCGGGCATCGCCTTGTTGAGGGAGAGCAGGGTGCCGACGAGGTGCACGTCGGCCTCCACCGCCTCCAGCATCTCCGGCTCCAGCAGCAGCGTGGACAGCCCCAGCCGGTCGATGGCGTCGCGCTGCATGACCTGGACGACGGAGGAGGGGAAGTACGTCCGGATGTCCCCGAGCCAGCGGGCCACGGACGGTGCCGACGCCCCGAGCCCCGCCGAACGGTCCCGCCCCGCCTGCGCCTTCTTGTCCGCCTTCCCGTACAGCGCGGCCAGCGCTCCGTCCATCGCGGCGTCCTGCCCCGACAGCGCGCATCCCGTGCCGTCGGCCGTGTCGCCACCGAGGACGAGCCGCCAGCGCCGCAGCCGCTCCCGCGCCGGGTCCGTCGGCCCTGCGGTCATCGTGTCGGTGGCGGCCGTGGTGTCGGTGCTCGTGGTGTCCGTGGTCGTGGTGCCCTCGGTTGTACTGTCCTTGATCGTGGTGCCCTTGGTTGCACTGCCCTTGGTCATGGTGTCCGTGGTTCTCGTGTCGCTGGTCATCGGCACGCCCCCGGACGGGGCCGGTCCCACAGCGGCATCACCGCGACGGAGACCGGTGGACGGTCCTGCCCGCCGCTCCCGTGCCCGCGGCCCGCGCCGTCCCGCCCGGCCGCCGTCGCCCCGGCGCCCTCCCGCGCCTTCGTCCGTCGGTTCTTCGTCATCCCGCCACCCCCGCAAGGTCGTTGTCGATGTCCTCCTCCACTCCGCCCGGCCGGGCCGGGCCGTCCAGCCCCAGCAGCAGCCGGAGCACCGGCAGCACGGCGTCCGCGCGTGCGGAGTCGAGATCGGCCGCGAAGCCGGGTATGCCGGAGCCGGCCGCCGTCGCGCCGTGCCGCCCGGCCGGTCCGCGCCTGACCAGTTCGCCCAGCGTCCGGCGCACGCCGGGCTCGTACGCCGAGAACGTCCGCCGCAGCAGCGGCAGTACGTCCGTGAACGCCTCCGCCGGCACCCCGGTCAGCCACGCGTCGACCAGCCCGAGCAGCCGCTCGTCGTGGACGAGGAGCATGCCGCCGCCGGACCCGCCGCCGACGAAGCCCTCGATCCACGCGGCCGCGTCCCCCGGCGGCGTCCCCGGCGACAGCACGAGCCCCATGAGCCGCGCGGCCTCGTCCTGTGCCAGCTCCCCGTCGTCCAGCAGCAGGCGTACGGCCCGGCCCCGGAGGACGCCGGGCACGGTGTCCCGGACCGACAGCACGCGCAGCACGGTCTGCCAGCGCCCGCGCAGATCGCGGGGCTCCGGCCCGGGCACGTCGCCCAGCAACCCCACCGCGCCGTGCACCGCGTCCACATGACGCCGCATCTCCTCGGCGGCGTCCGCGTCCAGGGCGGCGCAGGCCGGCGGCAGGCCGACGAAGATCCGCTCGGCGAGGCCCGCCGCGACCTCGGCCAGCGCCCCGGTGGCGGTGCCGCGCACATCGCCGTACCGCAGGGAGCGCACCAGGGCCGGCAGGGCCTGCGCGAGATGGCCGACGTCCGTGTCGAGCGCGGCCCGGGCGGCGAGGACCCGCATCACCACCGGCAGCGCTTGCGGCAGTTCGGCCAGCAGGCAGCGCTCGGCGAGGCCGGTGACGTCCGCGAGGGCCTGCGCGCCGAGGGCGTCCGCCTCGGCCTTCGCGGTCGCGGCGGCGAGCACGGTCGTGCCCCATACCCCCGCCTCCGCGACCCGCACCGACAGCTCCGGCTCCCAGCGCAGCCGCCACGCCTCCCGGAAGGTGCCCGTGCTCCCGCGCGACACCGCCGGCTCGCCCCACGCGATGCCGAGCAGCCGCAGCCGGTGCAGCAGCCTGCTGCGTGCGGCGTCCGTCTCCTTGCGCAGGTCGAGCTCCAACTCCCGCTCCAGCGCCTCCGGCTTGAGCCGCAGCCGGCGCTGGGTCCGGTCCAGGTCTCGCTGCAGCGGCACGGCGGGCGCGTCCTGCGGCACCTCCCCCAGCACGTCCCCGACGACCAGCCGGTCGTGCACCAGCGCCAGCGGAACGTCCGAGCCCTCGCACATCACCGCGCGCACGGCGTCGGTCGTCTCGCCGAGCCCCGGCAGCGGCCGGCCGCGCATCGCGGCGAGCGTCCCGGCCAGCCGCACCGCCTCGATCACGTGCGCCGAGGAGACGATCCGGTCCTCCTCCCGCAGCAGCCCCGCCACCCTGGTCATCCACCGCTCGACCGGCCGGTCCGGGGCGGCGAACAGATGTCCGTACCAGCCCGGCGATTCGATCCCCGCTCCGTACCCGCTCATCCGTGACAGCCTCCGGTGCGTCCACGGCACCCAGGTCATGTCCGCCTTGATCTTGGGCAGCCCCTTCAGCAGGGCCCGGTCGGCGGCGACGGCCGTCTTCCGCCGCAGCGCGGGAACGTGCCAGGCACCGCACACGACGGCCACCTCGCCCCCGAACTCCCGCTGTGCCGCACGCACTTGGAGCCGCATGTACGCCTCCCGCACGAGATCGCGCTCGTGTCCCCCGGTGCCGTACGCCTCCCGCAAGGCCCCCATGGCCTCCTCGAGCGCGACGAACGGAGCGAACGCGTCCCCCGCACCGACCCCCCGGTGCTCGACGACGTCCTCCCACCACCGCTCGGGATCGTCATAGCCGGCGGCATCGGCGAGAACGGCGAGCGGGTCGATGCGGACGTCGACGTCTGCGGCCGGGGCGGCGTCCGGGTCGGGGGCGACGTGTGGGTCCGGGGCCACGTGCGGGTCCGGGGCCACGTGCGGGTCCGGGGCGACGGCGGAGGGTGGGTCACCGGCAGGGGGCCGGTCGCCCGGGTCGGCAGCGGCTTGCGCGCCCCACGCGAGCGTGTGCGTCGCCGGCAGGTCGACGAAGCGCGCCGGGACCTCGTGCCGCAGGGCCCATCGGATCGCGACCCACTCCGGGGAGAACTCGGCGAGCGGCCAGAAGGCGGAGCGGCCGGGCTCGTCCACGGCGTGGGCGAGCAGGGCGACCGGCGGCCGCATGTCCTCCCCGGCGGCCAGCGGGATCAACGCGTCCGCCTCGGGAGGTCCTTCGATCAGCACGACCCGCGGCCGGGCCGCGTCCAGCGCCGCCCCTACCGCGCGCGCCGAGCCGGGTCCGTGGTGCCGCACGCCGAGCAGCAGCGGCCCGCCACCGGCCGCCCCGCTCCCGCCCCTGTCCAGCCCTGTCACACCGTCCCCCTCGTCATCGCCACGCCCGGCCGCCGCCGGGCGTCCGCCGGATGCCCGCCCCGCCCATGCCGAACCCGTCAAGCACTCCGCTCCCGTACGCCGCGTACCTGAAGCCGCCCGAACCCTTGGACCCTCCCGAGCCCTTGGAGCCGTTCGACCCCTTGGACCCACCGGAGTCCTTGCCCCCGCCCGCGTCCTTGCCGCCCGTGCGGCCCCACCCCAGATCGCTCATGCGCTGACCTCCCGGCAGGCCCGGTAGAAGTCCTTCCAGCCGTCCCGCTCGCGGACGACCGCCTCCAGGTACTCCTGCCAGACGACGCGGTCGGCGGCCGGGTCGCGGACGACGGCGCCGAGGATGCCCGCGGCGACGTCGCCGGCCCGCAGCACGCCGTCGCCGAAGTGGGCGGCCAGCGCGAGCCCGCTGGTGACGACGGAGATGGCCTCGGCCGTCGACAGCGTGCCGCTGGGCGACTTGACCTTCGTACGGCCGTCGGAGGTGATCCCGTCGCGCAGTTCGCGGAAGACGGTCACGACACGGCGGATCTCGTCGATGCCGTCGGGCACGGCCGGCAGGTCCAGCGAGCGGCCGATCTGGTCGACGCGGCGCGAGACGATGTCGACCTCGGCCTCGACGCTCTCCGGCAGCGGCAGCACCACCGTGTTGAAGCGGCGGCGCAGCGCGCTGGAGAGCTCGTTGACCCCGCGGTCCCGGTCGTTGGCCGTGGCGATCAGGTTGAAGCCGGGGACCGCCTGCACCTCCTGGCCCAGCTCCGGTATCGGCAGCGTCTTCTCCGACAGGATCGTGATCAGGGTGTCCTGCACGTCCGCGGGGATACGGGTCAGCTCCTCCACCCGTGCCGTCATCCCCTCCGCCATGGCCCGCATGACCGGGCTGGGCACGAGGGCGTCCCGGCTGGGGCCGTTGGCCAGCAGCTGCGCGTAGTTCCAGCCGTAGCGGATCGCCTCCTCCGGCGTACCCGCCGTGCCCTGCACGAGCAGTGTCGAGTCGCCGCTGACCGCCGCGGCCAGGTGCTCGGACACCCACGTCTTCGCGGTGCCGGGCACACCGAGCAGCAGCAGGGCGCGGTCGGTGGCGAGCGTGCTGACGGCGACCTCGACGATGCGGCGCGGGCCCACGTACTTCGGTGAGACCACCGTGCCGTCCGGCAGCGTGCCGCCGAGCAGGTACGTCGCCACCGCCCACGGCGACAGCCTCCAGCGGGCCGGGCGCGGGCGGTCGTCCTGCGCGGCCAGCGCCGCGAGCTCACCGGCGAACGCGTCTTCGGCGTGCGGTCGCAACGCCTCGGCGGGCTCCTTCGCGAGATCTTCCACAGACGTCGGTTCCACGGACACAGACATGGCTGAGGCCCCCTCCAGCTCGGCCGGTTCGGATCTGTCACCAACCGTGCACCACGCCACTGACAATCCGTGGTGACCTGGGCAAACGCGCTCGGCAGGCCGATTGTCAGTGCCGGGATCTACCTTCGATGACATGACTCAGCAGGGGGTGCGCTGGAGCGCGGACCAGGTGCTGGCACTGGCGCCTGACGCCGCGTCACGCAAAGCGGGAAGCAAACTCGGTGCGGCCGGGCCGTGGTCCGAGGCGGGGAGTTCCGACGAGGGGGCGGTGTGGGGGCTGTGCAAGGGCAGCGGCGGCAAGCCGTATCAGACGGTCGTGGACATCGCGGACGCGTCGGGTCCCGCGTACAAGTGCAGTTGCCCGAGCCGCAAGTTCCCGTGCAAGCACGCCCTCGGGCTGCTGCTGCTCTGGGCGGGCGAGGACGGCGCCGTGCCGACCGGCGAGCCGCCCGGCTGGGCGGAGCAGTGGATGGAGGGGAGACGGCAGCGTGCCGAGCGGAAGCGGGCGGCGCCCGCGGCCGGTGCCGCGGCCGGTGCCGGTGATCCGGAGGCCGCGCGCCGCCGGGCGGAGCGCCGGGCCGAGCGGGTGACGGCGGGGGCCGGCGAGCTGGAGCAGCGTCTGGCGGACCTGCTGCGCGGCGGCCTGGCGAGCGCGGAGCAGGCGGGGTACGGGCTGTGGGAGGAGACCGCGGCACGCATGGTCGACGCCCAGGCGCCCGGACTGGCCGCTCGCGTAAGGGAGTTGGGGGCGATCCCGTCGTCCGGTCCCGGCTGGCCGGTGCGGCTGCTGGAGGAGTGCGCGCTGCTGCACCTCCTCGACCAGGGCTGGCTGCGCCGTGAGGAACTGCCGGACGGCCTGGCGGCGACGGTCCGTTCCCGCATCGGCCTGTCCGGCAGCGCGGACGGCCCGCCGCTGCGCGACCGCTGGCTGGTCCTGGCCCAGTACGACACGGCCGACGCCCGTCTGACGACCCGCCGCATCTGGCTGCACGGCGCCGACTCGGGCCGGACGGCACTGCTGCTCTCCTACGGCGCGGCGGGCCGCGCGCCGGAGCTCGCACTGCCCGTCGGACTGGCCCTGGACGCCGAGGTGTCCGCCTACCCCGGCGCCCGGCAGATCCGGGCGGCCCTGGGCGAGCAGTTCGCACCGCCGGCGCCCAGCGGGACACGGCCGCCGGGAGTGACGCCGGCCGAGGCGGCGGCGCGGTACGGCGAGGCGCTGCGCGACGACCCCTGGCTGGACTCCGTCCCGGTGACCCTGGACCGGGTGATACCGGTCCCGGACGGTGACTCCTGGCAGCTGGCGGACGCGGAGGGGGACACGGCGCTCCCCCTCACCCCGGCCGCCCGTTCCCGTCCCGGTCTGTGGCGTCTCGCCGCTTTGTCGGGCGGCGCCCCGGTCAAGGTCTTCGGCGAGTGCGGCCACCGGGGCTTCAGCCCGCTGACGGCCTGGCCGGAGAAGCCGGGAGAGGCGGTGGCGCTGTGCTGACCGCCCGTACCGCCGCTGTCCACGGCCTGTGTCTTCTCCACGGCCCACGGAAAGGAACCGCATGAACAGGATGCCCGCACCGGCGGAGGCGCCCCCGCCGGGCGCCTGGGAAGCACTCGTCACCACGGCACTGCTCGGGACGGAGCGGCGTACTCCGCCCGGCGGTGCGCCGGGACGGGAAGCGCCGGTGGCACTGCTGGACGCGGCGGCCGTGGAGACCGTGCGGCGGCGGGCCGGACTGCGGCCCGCCCGTGCCGCCGGGCGGCCGGAGCCGGCCGCCGAGGACCCGCGTCCCGCGCTGCCCGCGGCGGCGGCCCGCAGGCTCGCGCTGCTGCTGGCCGACCGGCCCGGCACGGGCGGCGGCCGCAGAGGTACGGCACCGGATCTCATGGAGCTGCTGCCCCAATGGCTCGCGGCGGCGAACGCCCGGGGGTTCGCCGCACCCCCGCAGGCGCTGCCCGCGCTGCTGGACGCGGCCCGGGGGCGCACGGATCTGCGGCCCGCGGCCCTGGCCTTCGCCGGCCCGCGCGCGGTGTGGCTGGCCCGGCTGAACCCGGACTGGCGCTTCGCCCTGCGCGCGACGCCGGGCGGGGGCACCGCGCTGCCGGACCCCGAGGACGCCGAGCGGACGCTGTGCCTGTGGGAGGAGGGCCTGTTCGCCGAGCGGGTCGCGCTGCTGTCCGCCCTGCGCGCCCGCGAGCCCGCCGCCGCACGCGCGCTGCTGTCGACCACCTGGACCACGGAGCGGGCCGAGGACCGCCTGATGTTCCTGGACTCGCTGCGCACCGGACTCGGCCCGCAGGACGAACCCTTCCTGGAGCAGGCCCTGTCCGACCGCAGCCGCAACGTACGGGCGACGGCGGCCGAGCTGCTCTCCGCGCTGCCGGGCTCCATGCTCGCCGCGCGGATGGCGGTCAGGGCGGCGGCGTGCGTGGCCGTCGACCACACGCTGGACTCACCGGCGCTCACGGTCGAGGCACCGCACGAGTGCGACTCGAGCATGGAGCGCGACGGTGTCGTGGCCAAACCTCCGGCGGGACGGGGTGAACGGTCATGGTGGTTCGGCCAGTTGGTGGAGGCGGCGCCGCTCGCGACCTGGCCCGCGCGTCTGGGCGGACGTGCGCCTCGGCAGATCGTGGCGCTGCCGGTCACGGACGGCTGGCAGGGCGAACTGCACGCGGCCTGGTGCCGGGCGGCCGTGCGGCAGCGGGACCCCGAGTGGGCCCGCGCGCTCCTCGGCGCCCCCTCCGCCCCGGAGGCCGGCGGCCCGGGAGCGGTCTCACTGTCCGAGCGCGCCAAGCTGCTCGGCACCCTGGACGCGGCCGAACGGGCCGGCTGGGTCGCCGGATTCATCGCGGCACACGGCCTGTCGGAGGCGTTCCAGCTGCTCGGGGTCTGCGCGCTGCCCTGGACCGCACCGCTCGGCAGGGCGGTGGTCGACGCGCTGGACATCGCACGGGACGCGGGGAGTTACCCATGGAGCTTCAGCGGAGTGATGGGCCTGGCCGAGCGCTGCCTCGACCCGGCGGAGGCAGGCCGCCTCGACGGCCTGCTCGCCATACCCGACGAGCGCGAGGACGCGTCACCGGGAGCCGGCGGCTACTGGGCGGAGGCGTTCCAGCGTCTGGTCACGACCCTGCGGCTGCGCAAGGCGATGGCGGAGGAGCTGGAGACGGCCTAGGACCTTCGCGACAGCCCCCAGATCAGCAGCGGCTACGCGGGCTGCCCCGCGTGGCCCCGCACCCAGTCCACGATCGACTGCGTCGTGGCCCCCGGTGTGAAGATCTCCGCGACACCCATCTCCTTCAGCGGCGCGATGTCCGCCTCGGGAATGATCCCGCCGCCGAACACCAGGATGTCCTGTGCGTCCCGCTCCTTGAGCAGTTCGATCACCGCGGCGAACAGGGTGTTGTGCGCGCCGGAGAGGATGGACAGGCCGATCGCGTCGGCGTCCTCCTGGATCGCGGTGTCGACGATCTGCTCGGGGGTCTGGTGGAGGCCGGTGTAGATGACCTCCATGCCGGCGTCGCGCAGCGCCCGCGCGATCACCTTGGCTCCCCGATCGTGGCCGTCGAGCCCCGGCTTGGCCACCACCACGCGGATCGGACCGGCTGCCACACCCATCACTGCCTCCATGAAGCGACTGCGTTCGTCCCCCCGACGGGTACGGAGGTACCCGCGCCCAGCAGGGAAGTGAACGAACGTTATCGCCAGCATCCCGCAACCCGCAGTTTCGCGGTCCAGACCGAGGGGGAAATCACACGATGGGACACGTTCACCGCGCGGCGTTCCAGCGGGAGCACGCGCGACAGGAGCCGCAATGAGGTCGCCGAACCACGGCACCGCAGAAGCGCGGGCCGTGGCGGTGCGGCGCGTCGGCGACGGCGGGACAGGGCCGCCGACCGCCTCCCTCGCGGCTTCCCACGAGGGCACACGGGGGACAGAGGCGTCCTCCTGCGTGCCGACAGGAGGTCGGCCATGAAGGTCACCAGGGCAGCACTGCCCTTTCCGGCGCTCTGCCACATGCTGTTTCCGAGCAGGCTGGCGGGGCTCTCACTGGCCCTGCTGAAGGCGACCGCCCTGGAGCTCGCGATCCTCGCGGGCCACCTCCTGCTCTATCCCACCGGCATCACCGCGGAACGCCGAGGACCATCGTCCCCCCTCCCCTCGCCGGACGGCGCCGCGCAGCTGCCGACCGGGAGCAGGACGCCCGTCGTCCTGCTGCACGGCTTCATCGACAACCGCTCGGTCTTCGTGCTGCTGCGCCGCAGCCTCGCCCAGCACGGCAGGCAGCAGGTGGAGTCGCTCAACTACTCGCCGCTGACCTGCGACGTCCGCACCGCGGCCGAGCTGCTCGGCCGGCACATAGAGGAGATCTGCGAGCGCACGGGCAGCAGGCAGGTCGACATCGTCGGGCACAGCCTCGGCGGGCTGATCGCGCGCTACTACGTGCAGCGGCTCGGCGGCGACATCCGCGTGCGCACCCTGGTCACGCTGGGCACCCCGCACTCCGGGACCCGGGTGGTGCCGCTGGCCAACGCGCACCCGATCGTGCGCCAGATGCGCCCCGGCTCGCAGCTGCTCGAGGAGCTGACCCGGCCCGCGCCGGGCTGCCGTACGCACTTCGTCAGCTTCTGGAGCGATCTCGACCACCTGATGGACCCGCTGGAGACCGCCTGCATCGACCACCCGGACCTGATGGTGCAGAACGTCCGGGTGAGCGGGATCGGTCATCTGGCCCTGCCCGTGCACCCCGCCGTCGCGACCGGCATATGCCAGGCTCTCGACGCCGAGCGGACAGGAGCCGAAGCCGCCGCCCACACCGGCGGCCTGACCGTGGCGTGACAGCGGCGCGACAGGCGCCCCTCAGGGATCTCACATCGAACGGCGCTCGAACACTCGACCAAGGCCGCGTCCGCACTCCGCCGAAACACGGCCGAATGCCCGTTTCCTGCACGCCCGAAACCAGTTGAAGATTGTCGCGCCCGCATACCGCCGGGTACAGTCGCCGCACTGCTCTGGCAGCCCCTGTTGTCGAGGCGAAAGAGAAGTTGGTGAACGACCGTCACCCGTCGGGGACCATGACCACCCCGGCTACGGCTTCCGATGCCGCCTCGGCGCACTTCGCGCCCTATGGCACGCAGGAGGGCCAGTACGGCGACTTCACCACGTACGGCGACCACGACGCCAGCGGTTTTACGGCCGCCGGGCATCCGGCCGCGACGGCGGCCTTCGACGCCGACCCCCTCTTCGGCAGCCTCCCGGGCGACGGCACCGGTTCCTACGACGCGTCCTCGTGGGGCGCGGGCCACCAGAGCGCGCACTACGACGCGTACGCGGCCGGGCACCACGCCGCCTACGACACCGGCACCTACGACTCGGGCACCTACGGCACCGCCGTCCACGACTCCGGCGCCTACGGGACGAACGCCTGGTCCTTCGGCCACCAGCAGCCGCTCGGGGTCATCCCGCCGCAGTCCACCGGCCACGACGTCTCCGGCCAGTGGGACGCGAGCGCCTGGCTCCAGCCCGATCAGCAGGGCCACGCCGCCGACCGGACCCAGCACTGGGAATGGGGCACGCAGACCTTCGAGACCGGCGCGTACGACGCCACGCAGTGGAACTCCGACGGCGAGCGGTCCGCAGAACCGTTCGACCAGCAGTCGACCGCCGTGTTCGAGCAGGCCGAACCGGACGCGTACACGGAACACGGCTCGTACACGGAACACGACTCGTACGGGGAGCACGCCTCGTACGCGGAGCAGGACGGCTACGCGGAGCACGATCCGTACGCGGAGCAGCACCCGTACGAGGAACTCGGCCAGGACGACGGCGCGGGCACCACGGGTGAACTCCCCGCCGTGCCGCCGCTGCTCGACGACCAGGAAGAGGTCGTGCCGGTTCCGGCGTCGCGCACCGCCGCGCGCGGCGCGTCCCGCTCCCGCCGCCGCGCCCCCGCCCGACGCTCCGCGCTGCTGACCGTCGCGGTGCCCTCGGCCTGTGTGATGGGCGTGGCCGGTATCGCCGCCGCCTCCGTGGGCACCTTCAGCGACGGCAAGGACACCGCGACGACCGCGTCGGACGCGCACGCGGTGAAGCCGTCCTCCGCCAACAACAAGCTGGACAGCCAGCTGCAGAGCCTGTCCGCGGGGGCCGACGACTTCGCCGACCGGGCCAGCCGTACGCAGGAGCGCATCGACCTCAAGGCGGAGCAGGCGGCCGAGAAGAAGAAGGCGGCCGAGGAGGCCGCCCGCAAGGAGCGCCTGCGCCCCAAGTTCATGCTGCCGGTGACCCAGAAGGGCCTCAGCGCCTACTTCGGCCAGGCCGGCGTCAACTGGATGTCCGTGCACACCGGCATCGACTTCCCGGTCTCGTACGGCACGACGGTGATGGCCGCGACCGACGGCACCGTCCGTACGCAGTGGAACAACGCGTACGGGAACATGATGATCGTGACCGCGAAGGACGGCACGGAGACGTGGTACTGCCACCTCTCCAGCTATCGCGTCTCCTCCGGCACGGAGGTGAAGGCCGGCACGCCGATCGCGTACTCCGGCAACTCGGGCAACTCGACCGGCCCGCATCTGCACTTCGAGGTCCGGCCGGGCGGCGGCGCGGCGGTCGACCCGCTGCCGTGGCTGCGCAGCCACGGTCTCGACCCGACGTAAGAGACGTAGAGACGCCAAGACGTAGAGGCGTCGAGACGTAGAGACGCGAAGACGGCGAAACGCGAAGACGCGGAGACGTCGTGGACCTGATTTCACGTGCCGGTGACGTGCCCCCGCCGTCGGGCGGGGGCTCGGCCGCGTGGAGCTACAGCTTCTCGACGGGCGCGTACCGCAGCAGCAGCCGCTTCGGCTTCGCGTCGCCGAAGTCGATCGTCGCCTCGGCGTTCCCGCCCGTGCCCTTCACGGCGACGACCGTGCCCAGCCCGAACTGGTCGTGGGTGACCCGGTCGCCGACGGCCAGCGAGACCACCGGTTTGTCGGAGGCGCGGCTGGTGGCGAAGCCGGACGCGCCCGACGCCGAGGAGCGCGAGCGGGAGGACGACAGGGAGGCGGCCACGCCGGACGCCGGGCCGGAGGAGACCGGGGCGGTGGCGCCCGTCCGCTTCCAGTCGACGTGCTGGGCCGGGATCTCCTCCAGGAAACGGGAGGGCGGGTTGTACGACGGCTGGCCCCAGGCGCTGCGCAGGGACGAGCGCGTGAGGTAGAGCCGTTCCCGCGCGCGTGTGATGCCCACGTACGCGAGGCGCCGCTCCTCCTCCAGCTCCTTCGTCTGGCCGAGGGCGCGCATGTGCGGGAAGACGCCGTCCTCCATGCCGGTCAGGAAGACGACCGGGAACTCGAGGCCCTTGGCGGTGTGCAGGGTCATCAGCGTGATGACGCCGGAGCCGTCCTCCTCCTCGTCCGGGATCTGGTCGGAGTCGGCGACCAGCGCGACCCGCTCCAGGAAGTCGGCGAGCCCGGGGGTCTCCTCCCCCTCGCCGGACTCCTGCTCGAACTCCAGGGCCACGGCGGCGAGTTCCTGGAGGTTCTCGATGCGGGTCTCGTCCTGCGGGTCGGTCGATGCCTGCAACTCGGCCAGATAGCCGGTGCGTTCGAGGATCGCCTCCAGGACGGTCGCGGGGCCCGCGCCGGACTCGGCGACCGTACGGAGGTCCTCCATCAGCGTGTTGAACTTCTTGACGGCGTTGGCGGAGCGCGCCGCCATGCCGTACGCCTCGTCGACGCGGCGCAGCGCCTGCGGGAAGCTGATCTTCTCGCGCTGGGAGAGCGCGTCGATCATCGCTTCCGCGCGCTCGCCGATGCCGCGCTTGGGGACGTTCAGGATCCGGCGCAGCGGGACGGAGTCCTCCGGGTTGGCGAGCACGCGCAGGTAGGCCAGGACGTCCCGGACCTCCTTGCGCTCGTAGAAGCGGACGCCGCCGACGACCTTGTAGGGAAGGCCGACACGGATGAAGACCTCTTCGAAGACACGGGACTGGGCGTTGGTGCGGTAGAAGACGGCGACGTCGCCGGCCTTCGCGTCGCCCGCGTCGGTGAGACGGTCTATCTCGTCGGCGACGAACTGGGCCTCGTCGTGCTCGGTGTCGGCGACGTAGCCCGTGATGCGCGCGCCCGCGCCCGCGTTGGTCCACAGGCTCTTGGGGCGGCGGGACTCGTTGCGCTCGATGACCGCGTTGGCCGCGGTCAGGATGGTCTGCGTGGAGCGGTAGTTCTGCTCCAGCAGGATCGTCGTCGCGTCGGGGTAGTCCTCCTCGAACTGGAGGATGTTGCGGATCGTCGCCCCGCGGAAGGCGTAGATCGACTGGTCCGCGTCACCCACGACGCACAGTTCGGCGGGCGGCAGGTCGTGCTCGCCGGGAGGTACGTCCTCGTCGTGGGCGCCGGTCCCGACCAGCTCCCGTACGAGCGCGTACTGGGCGTGGTTCGTGTCCTGGTACTCGTCGACCAGGACGTGGCGGAAGCGGCGGCGGTAGTGCTCGGCGACGTCCGGGAAGGCGCGCAGCAGATTGACCGTGGTCATGATCAGGTCGTCGAAGTCGAGGGCGTTCGCCTCGCGCAGCCGTGACTGGTACATGGCGTAGGCCTGGGCGAGGGTCTTCTCGAAGCCTTCGGTGGCCTGGGCGGCGAAGTCCTCCTCGTCGACCAGCTCGTTCTTGAGGTTCGAGATCTTGGCGCTGAAGGACTTCGGCGGGTAGCGCTTGGGGTCGAGGTCCAGGTCGCGGCAGACCAGGGCCATCAGGCGCTTGCTGTCCGCGGCGTCGTAGATCGAGAACGACGACGTGAAGCCGAGCTTCTTCGACTCGCGGCGCAGGATGCGCACGCACGCGCTGTGGAAGGTCATCACCCACATCGCGTTCGCGCGCGGGCCGACGAGCTGCTCGACGCGCTCCTTCATCTCGCCCGCGGCCTTGTTGGTGAAGGTGATCGCGAGGATCTGGCCCGGGTGGACGTGCCGCTCGGCGAGCAGGTGGGCGATGCGGTGCGTGAGCACACGGGTCTTGCCGGAGCCGGCGCCGGCCACGATGAGCAGGGGGGTGCCGGCGTGGACGACGGCCGCGCGCTGGTTCTCGTTCAGCCCGTCCAGCAGGGCGGCCGGGTCGAGCACCGGGCGTGGGGCGCCGTCGCGGTAGTACGCCTCCCGGTCCGGCGGCACGTCGAACTTCCCACCGAACAGATCGTCCGGAACCGGCTCCGGTACGTGATCGTCCTCGGGTGGCGGCGGGGACTCCTCCTCGTGCCCGCGAGGGGCCTTGAGGTCCGCCAGGAAGCTGTCGTCAAAGAGGCTGCTCATCGCCATCCGAGTCTAGGGCGCCGCACCGACAGCCCGCCGCCACCCCGGGAACTTCGCCGGATCGGTGACGTGGCGGCCCTCGGAGGCCACGGGTCGCCGGACCTGTCCGCCCGCCGACGCCCCCACACACAGCCCGGCGCCCCCAGCCCGGCGACCCTCACAGCCCGGCGGTCTCCCCCCAGCCCGGCGCCCCCAGCCCGGCGGTCTCCCACAGCCCGGCGCCCCCACCGCCCGCTGTCCAGGTGCGCGCCGTCACGGTCCGCGACCGCTCAGGCGCAGGCGCAGGCGCAGGCGCAGGCGCAGACGCAGACGCGGACGCGGACCTTGCCGTCCCGCGGGCTCACAGCGACGCCGCCCGGGAACGGCGCCTTCACCCCCGTAACCCCCGTACGCCTTCGTGCGAGACCTTGGTCACGCCGCCGGCCAAGAACCGGCCGCCGCAGAGGTCGCCGTGCGCGTCGACGACGGCACCGGTGAGCACGCCGGGGCCGGACGCCCCGCCGCGGGTCCGGCCGCCTGGAGCGCGACCTCCCGCACGCGCGCGGCGGGCTGCGCGGGCTCGCCGTGCGGCTGTGCCTCGGCTCGACGGCGGTGTTCGGCGGCGATGCCGGTCGCGGCCGCCCCCGGACGACCTCGGCGACCGCCGCCGTCAGGCCGGTGCAGGCGGCCTCGGCGATGCACGGACGGCCGATGACCGCGACTGGCTGGAAATTAGCGCTCGGAAGCGGGCACACGACGACAGTTCGGTCACATCATGCACAAATTCCTGCAGATCCTTCCGGGACGACCGCGCCGTGCGCCACCTTGACCAAAGGTCACGAAAATGTATCGGGCATATCGAACATCAACCTTCACAGGGGCCACACGAGTTGGCTACGGTTCCGGGCAGGCCGTACGACCCCCACCGGCGAACGTCGCCGGGCCGCGCGGCCTCCGCCGAGTCCGGTACGCCATCGCGCATCCGGAACCGGGGACCCACCGTTCCCGGGGTGAATCGGCCCGACTCCCGCACGGGGCCCGGACCGTAGGGCAAGCCTTCCGAACCACCCGCCCGAACCCGACAGCTAACCCGGTAGGCGGAACGTGGAAGGAGTCGCCTCCCTTGGCGTCGCACCGCAAGTCCCGCCCCTCAGGTTCGCGCGTCGCAGGCATACGCACCCCCGCTCTCGCCACGGCCGCCCTCACCTCCGTGGCCCTGCTGTCCCAGTCGGCCAACGCCGCCCCCGCGGCCGACGGCAGGCCGAGCGTGGAGGAGGTCGAGAAGAAGGTCGACGACCTCTACCGCCAGGCGGAATCGGCCACCGAGAAGTACAACGCGGCCAAGGAGAAGACCGCCACGCAGCGCAAGCGCGTGGACACCCTCCTGGACGACGTCGCCCAGCGCACCCAGAAGCTCAACGACGAGCGGGAGCGGCTCGGCACCTTCGCCGCGGCCCAGTACCGCACCGGAGCCGCCGCGCCCGACACCGCGACCTTCCTGCTCGCCGACTCCCCGCAGGACTACTTCGACCAGACGCAGCTGATGGGGCGCCTGACCTCACGTCAGAAGAGCGAGGTCGACGACTACTTCACCGAGCAGTCCGCGACGATGAAGAAGCGCGAGCAGGCGTCCAAGGACCTCCAGACGCTCACCACGACACAGAGCGACCTGCGGACCGCCAAGTCCACGGTGCAGAAGAAGCTGTCCGACGCGCGCGAACTGCTGTCGAAGCTGAACGCCGAGGAGAAGGCGCGGCTCGCGGCGATCCAGAAGAAGAAGGAGGAGGAGGCCGCCCGCCAGGCCGCCGAGCTGGCCAAGAAGCAGGCGGCCGCGCAGAAGGCCCAGGAGGAGGCCGCCGCCGCCACCTCCGGCTCGTCCTCGGACTCGGGCTCCACCTCCACGTCGACGTCCACCTCCACCGTCGACTCCACGTACGCCACCAAGGCCGCGAAGGCGCTCGCCTTCGCCCGGGCGCAGATCGGCAAGCCGTACGTCTGGGGCGCCACCGGCCCCGACTCCTACGACTGCTCCGGCCTCACCCAGGCCGCCTGGAAGGCCGCCGGCGTCAGCCTCCCGCGCACCACCTACGACCAGGTCGACGCCGGCACCACGGTCTCCCTCACCGACGCCCAGCCGGGCGACCTGATCTTCTTCTACGACGACATCAGCCACGTCGGCATCTACATCGGCAACGGCATGATGATCCACGCCCCGAAGCCCGGCGCGTACGTCCGCGAGGAGTCGATCTACTACGCCGGCTCGTCGATCATCCACAGCGTGGTGCGGCCCGCCTGAGCCCCGCGCGGGGCACTCCCCCGCGCGTATTTTCCCGCGCCCGCTCGCGTGCCCCTCGGGCAACACCGCGCGCACTGCCTAGCATCACACCCATGTCCGGCCCTGTCTCCGTGCGCGCCTGGTGGGCGCAGCGTCCGCCGGCGGTCGGGGCCGCCGTGACGGCGACCGGCATCCTGTCGGTCGGGCTGCGTCTGACGGCGTACGAGGTGCTGTCGCGGATCGCCCTGGTCCTGGCCTGTGCGGCCTGGCTGGGGCTGGCGGCGGACTCCGGCGTACGCCTCGTGCGGGACCGGGAGAGGTGGTGGGCGGACGCGCGCAGGCCGCAGTCGCTCACCGCCGTCGCGGCGACCGCCGTGCTCGGCACCCGGATCTCCCTGGCCGGGCGGCCCGCCCCGGCCGAGGCCCTGCTCGTGGCGGCGGCCGTGCTGTGGCCGCTGCTGGTCGTCGCGGTCGTGGGGAACTGGCAGCGCCGTATGCCCGGTTCGGTGTTCCTGTGCTGCGTGGCCACGCAGGGGCTCGCGGTGCTCGGCGCCACGCTCGCCGGGACGGAGGCGACGGCCTGGCTCGCGCACGCGGCGCTCGTGCTGTTCGGGCTCGGGCTCGTCCTGTACGGCTTCGCCCTCCCCCGTTTCGACCTGCGGCAGGTGACGGAGGGGTGGGGGGACCACTGGGTGGCGGGCGGCGCGCTCGCCCTCTCGGCGCTCGCCGGATCCGAACTCCTCGCCGCGGACAGTGCGCACCTCTACCTGTGGAACGACGACGACCGCGGCGTACTGCGCGTCGTCACCTCGGCCCTGCTCGTGCTCGATCTGGCCTGGTGCGCCGTGCTGCTCGTGGCCGAGGCGGCCCGGCCGCGGCCGCGCTACGACGCGCGCCGCTGGGCGACGGTCTTCGCGCTCGGGATGACGGCCGCGGCGGTGCTGTCCGCCGCCACGGCCCTGGGGGCCCCGTGGCTGAAGGGGCCTGGGCAGGTGCTGCTGTGGATCGCGGTGGCGGCGTGGGGGGCCGTCGCCGTGGGGGCAGCGGCGGAGGTCCGCGCCGGCCTCAGGTCCACAGCACCGCGATGAAGATGTTCGCCGTGGTGAGCAGGCCGACCAGTCCGAACAGGCTCTTGTCCACCTTCTCGTCGTCCCGCTTGACGTAGACCAGGCCGAGGATGACGACCAGCAGGGCCAGCTTGACGCCGATCTTGATGTTGTCGACGTGCTGGTCGTCGGCCTGGTTGAGGCCGACCAGGATCGCCCCGGTGACCAGCATCGTCAGCGCCCCGTGCAGCATGCCGGGGACGAAGCGGGCCGTGCCCTGCCCCATCGCCTTCATCTGGGTGAGGAAGCCGCCGAGCAGCGCGGCGATGCCGATGATGTGCAGGCCGACGAAGAGATGGATGAGTACGTCCATGAGGCTGGAGCTTAAACAGGGACGCATGGCGCGTCCGACACCGGCCTGCCCTTTCTCCGGCCGTGCATATATGCGGCTCATAGCAGCCCGGGGTACGGCCGTGGCTCGGAACCGGCACATCGGTCAGCGCGCTGCGTGAAGTCGACGGCACGACCCCCCGCTCACGGTCGCAACCGGTCACCCGGCGATCCGGCGCTGGCACTTCCGCACATCGTGTCACCGAACGGTCACGGTCAGGTTTAGCGTCCTGCCCCAGGTGGCCGGCTCCCCACCGCCGCCCGGGCCAGGGGCGGCAGCCGGACACCACCGCCGAGAAGGTCCGGTGGCGGCCCGTTCCCCCTGTGCGGGCCGCCACCGGACGCGTAAAGCCGCCGGGGGACGGGCGGCCGTACGAAAGGACGTGCAGTCCACGTGGCAGCGCACCGCAAGACCGGTCGGCGTTCACTCGGCGGGAGCACGGCCCGCACCGCCTTCACCATCGCCCTGGCGGGCGCGGCGACCGCGACGGGCTTCGACGGCACCGGACACGCGGAGCCCGATCTGACACCGGCCCAGATCAAGGCGAAGGTGGACAAGCTGTACCAGGAGGCGGAGTCCGCCACCCAGAAGTACGACGGCGCGAAGGAGAAGGCGGACGCCGCCGAGCACCGGCTCTCCACCCTGCGGGACGAGGCGGCACGCAAGACGGACAAGCTCAACTCGGAGCGGGACGCGCTGGGTTCGATGGCGGCCGCGCAGTACCGCGACGGCGGTCTCGACCCGGCGGTGCAACTCGCCCTGTCGGACGACCCCGACCGCTATCTCGAGGGCGCCGAGTTCGCCGACCGGGCGGGCACCCGGCAGGCGGCGGCCGTCGCCGGCGTACGCGAACAGCTGCGGGAGATCGAGCGCTTGCGCGGCGCCGCCCGCGTCGAGCTGGCCGGGCTGAAGGCGCGTCAGGCGGAACTGAAGCGGACCAGGACGACGATCACCGGGAAGCTGGACGCGGCACGGCGGCTGCTGGCGCACCTGCCCGCGGCGGAGCGCCAACGGCTCGGCCTCGGCGGCGGCCCGGGCGGCGCGGACCGCGCCTCACGCTCCGGCTCGGCCCCGCGCACCGGTCTGCAACCCTCCGGTTCCGCCGCGGCCGAGGCGCCCACTTCGCGTGCCGCGGCCGCCGTCTCGTACGCCTACTCCAAGCTCGGCAGCCCCTATGTGTGGGGCGCGACCGGCCCGAACGCCTTCGACTGCTCGGGCCTCGTCCAGGCCGCCTACCAATCCGCCGGCATCTCCCTCCCCCGCACGACCTACGCCCAGATCGACGCCGGCCGGCGTGTCTCCCGCTCCGAACTGGCCCCGGGCGACCTGGTGTTCTTCTACTCCGGCATCAGCCACGTGGGCATCTACGTCGGCAACGGCCAGATGATCCACGCCCCGAACCCGTCGGCACCGGTGCGGCTGGCACCGATCGACGAGATGCCGTTCGCGGGGGCGACGCGGATCGTGTGACGCGGGTGGTGCGGGGCGGGCGCGTGACGCGGGCACCCGGCCCCGGCCCCGGCGCCTCAGACCAGCCGGCGGGCCGTCGCCCAGCGGGTCAGCTCGTGCCGGTTCGACAGCTGCAGCTTCCGCAGCACCGCCGAGACATGGGACTCGACCGTCTTGACGGAGATGAAGAGCTGCTTGGCGATCTCCTTGTACGCGTACCCGCGGGCGATCAGCCGCAGCACCTCGCGCTCGCGCTGGGTGAGACGGTCCAGGTCCTCGTCGACGGGAGGAGCGTCCGTGGAGGCGAACGCGTCCAGCACGAAGCCGGCCAGCCGCGGCGAGAAGACGGCGTCGCCCTCCTGCACACGGAAGACGGAGGCGACCAGGTCGGTGCCGGTGATGGTCTTGGTGACGTAGCCGCGCGCACCGCCCCGGATCACGCCGATCACGTCCTCCGCCGCGTCCGACACGGACAGGGCGAGGAAGCGCACGGGCCGCTCGCTGTCGGCCATCAACGCCGCGCAGCGGCGCAGGACTTCGACCCCGCCGCCGCCCGGCAGGTGCACGTCGAGCAGGACCACCTCGGGGCGCGTCGCGGTGATGACCGTGACCGCCTGGTCGACGTCGGCGGCCTCGCCCACGACCTCCACGCCGGTCTCGTCGGTCCGGCCGATCTCGGCCTGCACTCCCGTGCGGAACATGCGGTGGTCGTCGACGAGGACCACGCGCACCCTGCGCTCGCCCGCGCCGCCACCGGCCGGCACCGCGGGCTCGGCGCCCTCGGCCCCGCCCGCCGTACCGTTCGCCTCGGTCGGGTCGCTCATCACGTCTTCTCCGCCCTCTCCATCTCCAGCTCGACCTCCGTGCCGCCGTCGGGCACCGCGCGCAGCCGCGCCGTGCCGCCGTGGCGCTCCATGCGGCCGATGATCGATTCTCTGACGCCCATGCGGTCGTCGGGTATCGAGTCCAGGTCGAAGCCGGGGCCGCGGTCCCGGACCGACACGAACACCGTCCGCCCCTCGACCTCGGCGTAGACCTGCACCGCGCCGCCCTCGCCACCGTACTTGGCGGCGTTCACCATCGCCTCGCGCGCGGCCTGCATCTGCGGGCCGATTCTCTCGTCGAGCGGGCAGTCGCCGACGACGACGACCTCGATGGGGACGCCGTGCTTGTCCTCCACCTCCGCGGCGCTGCGCCGCACCGCGTCGGCGAGCGTGGTGGGTTCGTCGGCCTCTTCCTTGCCGGTGCCCTCGGGCTTGTAGAGCCAGGTGCGCAGGTCGCGCTCCTGGGCGCGGGCGAGGCGGCGCACCTCGCCCGCGTTCTCCGCGTTGCGCTGGATCAGCGTCAGGGTGTGCAGCACGGAGTCGTGGACGTGGGCGGCGACCTCGGCGCGCTCCTGCGCGCGGATACGCATCAGACGCTCCTCGGAGAGGTCCTGGGTCATGCGCACGAGGTACGGCCCCGCGAGGAGCGTTATGCCGACGAGGACCGCGAGGGCCGCCTGCAGGACGGAACCGAGATGGGCGGCGGAGCCCTGGAGCACGAAGATGCCGGAGACGCCGGCGGTGACGAGGAGGACGCCGCCCGCCGCGCGGAGCAGGGTGAGGGTGCGCCGCCGGCTGCCCACCTCGACCCAGCGGGCCCGCCGGACGTTGTCCGCCTGGCGCCAGACCAGGGCGACGCCCGCGCCGACGAGGACGGCGGGCCAGAGGTAGACCTTGGCGCCGCCGCTCAGATTGACGTTGGCCACGAAGATCATGGCGACGACGACCATGAGCAGCAGGGCCACGATCTGGCCCCGGTCCGGCCTGCGGGCGACGAGTCTGCGGCGGCCGTCCGCCGAGGTCTCGGCGGTGACCAGCGACGGGGGTTTCTGGCCGCCCACACCGCCCACGCCGAGCGGCACGAAGAACCAGAACGCGGCATACAGCAGCGCGCCCAGACCGTCCGCCATGAACAGGCCGACGAACACGAGCCGCACCCAGATGACGGGCAGGCCGAGATGCCCGGCGAGCCCCCGCGCCACACCACCCAGCCAGCGTCCGTCGCTGCTGCGGTAGAGCTTGCGCGGCGGCCGCGGTTCGACGAGTGGCGCTGCTGCGGCTTCCGGCATGCCACCGATACTCACACGGTCGGCGTACTAGGGCATCAGGGTCGACCCCCGATACTCCCCTGATCTTCGAACGCCCGGCCCGTCGAACGCTTCCCCGGCTCCGGCTCAGGGGCGATATCAGGGTCCGGCCAGGGTCGTACCGACTCCCGCCGGAGCCGCTCGGCCGTCACCATGGACCCATGACAGATCACGAGCGCGCCGCGACGGGTCCGGGACCCGGCTCCGGCCCGCGCCCCGCCGAGGGTGCCGGGCCGCAGGATGCCGCGCCCGCCGCGGACCCCGCGGCCGGGGCGGGACCCGGCGCGGGCGTGCAGGAGGAGGGGAGCCCGCAGGCGCAGGCCGTGGCCCCCGGCACGTTCCGCCGTGACCGGCGCAACAAGACGCTCGCGGGGGTGTGCGCCGGGCTCGGGCGGCAGTGCGACATGGACCCGGTGATCTTCCGGATCACCCTCGCGGTGCTCTCCGCGACCGGCGGCATCGGCCTGATCTTCTACGGCTTCGCCTGGCTCCTCGTGCCGTACGAGGACGAGGAGGAGAACGAGCTGCGCAAGCTACTGACCGGCCGCGTCGACGGCCAGGCGCTGGCGGCCGTGCTGTTCGCGCTGGTCGGCTGCGGGGTCTTCCTGACGATGCTGAAGAACGGCGGGGTGCTGGCCTTCGCCGTCGTCCTCTCCCTGCTCCTCGCCGGCGCCGGGTACTGGTCGCGGCAGCGCGGGACCCTCGATCCCGACCCGCTCGCCGCCCAGGCCGCCGCCGACGCCCCGCCGGAGGCACAGGCCCCGCCGGTGCCCGCGGCCTACCCGTCGTGGTGGCGCGACCCCATCGTCAAGGACGGCACGCACGACGGGGGCACGGGCTACCTGTGGGGCCCCCGCGACTCCCGCGACCGGGACATCGCCGCCGCGGTCAACATCAGCCTGGGCAACTCCTGGACCGACCGCGCCGGCACACGGGCCGCGCGCCCCACGGTGCAGAAGCCACGCGGCCCCCGCTGGATCGGTGGCTGGATCTTCCTGCTCGCCCTGCTCGCGGGCGGCCTCACCACCCGCCTGACGTGGGACGACCATGCGCTGGGCACCAGCCTGCAGGCCGGGTTCGCCGCCGCGCTGATCGTCTTCGGCCTGGGCGTCGCCGTCAGCGCGTTCCTGGGGCGGACGGGCGCGGGTTCGGTCTTCCTGGCCGTCGTCACCGCGGGCCTGCTCGCGGCGTCGGCCGCGCTGCCCAAGGACATCGACACCCACTGGATACGCACGACATGGCAGCCGGCCGCGGTCGCGGACGTCCGGCCGAAGTACCAGCTCGGCAGTGGCGTCGGCACCCTGGACCTGAGCCGCCTGCGGGCGGCGAAGGGGGAGACGGTGAGCACGAGCGCCGAGGTCGGCGCGGGGCGGCTGAAGGTGATCGTGCCGAGGGACGCGGCGGTGAAGCTCAGCATCGACGTGGGCGTGGGCGACATCCAGTTGCCGGGTGACGGCCGCAAGGACGTGGACGTGGAGCCGGGCAAGCACAAGGAGCTGACCCTGCCGCCGGTCACGGGTGGCAGGAACACCGGCAGGCTCGACCTCGATCTGAGGGTCGGCGTCGGACAGGCGGAGGTGAGCCGTGCTGCGTCATGAGTTCCAGCCGGGGAGGCTGGTCGCCGGGTTCTTCCTCGCCACTGCGGGCGTGGTCTTCGCCGGGGACGCGGGCGGGCTGTGGGAGACACCGTGGTTCGCGGTGATCCCGATGGTCGTGGGCGGGCTCTGCCTCGGCGGGGCCGCGGGGGTGGTCAGCCGGGGCATACGCAGGCGCCGGGCCACCGCCCGGCCGGCGGACCCGGCGCAGGCACCGCTGGACGCCTCGTGAGGAGAGGGGCGGCCAGGTGGGGCGGCCGCCGTGGCGCGGCCCCGGGTCAGGCCCGGGGACCCGCCACCGGTGGCCCCCGCCGAACAGGGGCTACCGGTAACCTCCCGCCCGCTGCCTCCGCCGCGCGCGCAGGGCCGCGTCCAGGGAGAACACGGAGGCGCCCGCGAGGACGAGAGGCAGCCAGGCCATCAGGTAGGCGAGATCGTTGCCGTAGTAGTACGGGTCCGAGGCCCAGCTGACCGTGAGCCAGAGGCTGAGGGAGATCAGCGCGCCGCCGAGCGCCGCGAGGCGGGCGAGCAGTCCGATCAGGGTGCCGATGCCGACGGCCAGTTCACCGAGGGCGATGGCGTAGCCGAAGCCCACCGGGTTCTTCAGGGCCATGTCGACCATCGCCGGGATCGCGGCGCTGTCGCGGACCTGGTGCATCAGGTCGCCGATGGAGCCGGCACCGGACGCCTTCAGGAAGGCGCTGTTGGTGAGCTTGTCCAGGCCCGCGTAGATGAAGGTGACGCCGAGGAAGACGCGGAGTGGAAGGAGGGCGTACCGGGTGGCGGTGTCGCGCCAGGTCCGGTCGCCCTCGAGGTAGGGGGTGTGCGTGTCCGTGCGCATGCCGTGAGTCATCGCTTCGCCTCTCGCCCGCAGTGCCGGGACCCCTCAGAAGACGATACGTACGTAAGGGACGGTGCGCTCAATCCGTTCGTACCGATTTCCGGCCCCGTGCCAGGTGGCCGTCCCCGGTGTCCCGGCAGGTCACATCAGTCCGTCACGTCGATCGCGTACTGGTTGGTCTCCACCCCCGCGGCGGTCACCACTTGCACCTCGACCCTCCCCGGTTCCACGTCCACCGGGACGGGCACGGTCAGGACGGCGTCCGTCGGGTTGCTGAAGCCTCCGGCGACGGGGACCAGGGGCACATGGACGTTGACCGCGCCGATACGGACCACCATCCGTGTGAGCCGGTCGGCGCCCTGTGCGCCGGGAGGCACGAATCCGGCGCCGCGGATCTCGATGTCGTCGCCGGTGCGGATGGGGGCGTCGAGGTCACCGGCCTCCCGGGCGCGCACCACGGAGAGGATCACCGGACGGCCGCCCTCGGCGTACTTGCCGGCCACGTAGGTCGCCGCGGACACCAGCACCAGCACCGCGAGCCCCCAGGGAAGGTCCGGGAGCTGGTCGGGGCGGCGGGCCAGCCGCACCACGGCGAAGACGACGGCGACGGCGCTGATCACGACGTACTGGATGTCGGCGAAGGTGCCCCGGCCCGCGTCGTCGGTGAGCAGGTCGGCGGAGCGGGGCCGGTCCGCCCGGACCTTCTGCAGCCGCTGGCCCAGGACCCGCAGCCCCACGACGCGCCGCACCAGCACGGCGACGGCGCAGAGCACGGCGAGGACGGTGACGACGCCGGCGCCGCGGGCGAGGTCGAGGCCGGAGATCAGCGCGTCGCGCTCCGCGTGGCCGGAGGCCATGGCGAGGCGCCCGGCGAGGACGAGCACGGCGTAGCCGACGAACAGCACCCAGGCCGCGGCCACCGTGCGGGAGGTGGACAGGCGGTTGTCCTCGCCGATGACGGGCGCCAGCACGCCGCCGCGCGCGCGGTGGAACCAGGACGCGGCGGTCAGCGCGCCACCGGTGACCACGGCCGCCACCAGGCCGGCCGTGCGGGCCGGCGTCCAGCCCGCGCCGATCGCGGTCAGCGCCTGCACCAGCAGCAGGGCCAGCACCAGCGCCCACACCGTGCACGCCGTCCGGCGCCACAGGCGGGCCAGCCACGCCTCGCCCTCGGCGCGGCCGCGTTCGGCGACGAGCTCGGCGGACTGGCGCAGCTCCTCCGAGACCCACTGGCGGGAGGCCGAGGCCGAGTGGGCCACCGCGGCCGGCAGCCCCTGTCCGGCCGCGAACCCGTCGCGCAGCAGGAGGAACTCCGCGACCGCGCGCCGGTGCCCCGCCCGCGCCCCGTGCGGGCAGTCCCCGCAGGTGCAGCCGCCTCCATGGACGCCGCCCGGCGCGTCCGCGCCGCCTCTCGCCTCCTGCACCGCCACGCCCGACGCCCGCCTTCCCTCAGCCCTGCCGCCGGCGCCTTGAGGCCGTCGGCCCAGGTCCGGCAACTCCCGTTTGATGACAGCGAATTGTGCCCTACACCACCCGCCACGCGTCCGGCAGGTCCGGTCGACGCGGGTGAAGCGGAGGCCGCCGTGTTGACCCGGCTGCGAGAATTTCCCTATGGCCGAGATCATCCAGCGGGACGGGACCTGGGCCTTCGACGGCACCACGGTCAGGATCACGCCGGGTCTCCACCGCTCCGTGCCACTGTTCCGGCAGACGTACGGGGAGGTCGCCGTACCCCTCGAAGCCGTCGCGGGCGTGGTCTTCGAACCCGAGCGCAAGCGCGGACGGCTGCGGATGCGGCTGCGCGAGGGGGCGGATCCGCTGCTCCAGGCGACCGGCGGGCGGCTGCCGGATCCGGCCGATCCGTACCGGCTGGTGGTGGACGTGGACCGGGCCGGGGTCGCCGAGTACGTCGCCGAGGAGATCCGCCGGGCACTGATGCTGGACCAGATCCCCAAGGAGCCGACCAAGGCCTATCTGCTGCCCGGGCCGCCCGTCCCGGTCTCCGTCCGCTCCTCCGACGGCACCATCTCCTTCGACGGCAGCCAGGTGCGCATCGACTGGGCCGACACCTCCGACCGGGTCAAGCGGGCGACCGGGCCGCGCATCATCTCGGTGACCGATCTGGTGCAGGTCGAGTGGCTGCCCAACTCCGGGTACGAGGACGGCTTCCTGCGCTTCGTGACCCGGGAGACGGCGTTCTCCAAACTGCCGCCGGAGAAGGACCCCTACGCCCTGGACCTGTGGGGCAGCGCCCGGCGCGACCTGCTCACCGCACTCGTCGCCACCGCGATCACGGCCCGTCTGCCGCACCCGTCCACCCGCGGCGGCGAGTTGGTCGACCGGCGCCGGCAGGCGGCTCTGGCGCCCCCGGCCGACCACCACGACGTACTCCTTCGGCGGTTGCGGGAGTTGGGCGAGCTGCACCGGGACGGGGTGCTCACGGACGAGGAGTTCGCGATGACCAAGGCGGCCGTGCTGCGCGGTTTCTAGTGCCGCGACCGGGTTGGTGGCGCAGGGCGGCACGCGTGCTCAGCTCAGCAGATCGGGCTCGCCGCGGCTGACGTCCTGCCACAGGGGCTGGTAGTTGATCCACGCGACCAGGTCGCCGCCGAGCTGTTCGCGGGTCGCCACCGCCGCCCGGTGGTCGATCAGGAGCGGGCGCCCGGCGGCCTTGGCGGTGAGCTGCACCTGGGCGGAACGCTCCATGGACACGAACCACCAGGCCGCGGCGTCCACCGAGTCGCCGACCGTCAGCAGGCCGTGGTTGCGCAGGACGAGCGCCTTGCGGGTGCCGAGCGCGGTGGCGATACGGCGGCCTTCCTCGGCGTCCACGGCGACACCGGTGTAGGCGTCGTAGAGGGCGTGGTCCTCGTAGAAGGCGCAGCTCTCCTGGGTGATCGGGTCGAGCAGCTCGCCGAGCGCGGACAGGGCGCGGCCGTGCACGGAGTGGCAGTGGGCCACCGAGACGACGTCCGGGCGGGCGGCGTGGACCTGGGAGTGGACGGTGAAGGCGGCCTGGTTGACGTGGTAGCGGCCCTCGATCACCTGCCCCTCCGAGTTGGCGAGCACCAGGTCGCTCACGGTGACGTGCTGGAAGGGCATCCCGAACGGGTTGACCCAGAAACAGTCGCTGTACTCGGGGTCGCGCGCCGTGATGTGCCCCGAGACGCCGTCCTCGAAGCCGAGCCGCCCGAAGATCCGCAGCGCGCCCGCGAGCCGCTCCTTGCGGTGGCGCCGCTCGTCGTCGACCGAGTCGTGCATCGGCGGCATCGCGAACCGGAGCCGGTCGGACGGGAGGGCGGGGGGCGGAGTGGGCCCGGCCCCGGGGGTGCCGTGCATGTGTCCTCCAGGACTGGATTGTTCTACGGGGCGGAAGTTACCGCCGGTCAGCGAAGGAGAACAGAGCTGTGGGGTAAAGATGCCGCGCGCGGCCGATACCCGACAGCGGATGTCCGGTATCGGCACGAGACTCTGCGTATGGCATGGAACTGGGCGGCCTTCGCCGCCGCCGCACCCGAACTGGCGACGATCGCCGAAGAACGCTTCGGCGCCTTCACCCACCACGTGCTCGCCACCCTGCGCGGGGACGGCTCCCCGCGCACCAGCGGTCTGGAGGTCCGCTTCCTGGACGGCGAGCTCTGGCTCGGCATGATGCCGGACTCGCTCAAGGCACGGGACCTGCGGCGTGACCCGCGGTTCGCGCTGCAGGCGAACCCGGGCCCCGGAAAGGACCCGGGCCCCGGAGACATCCGGATCGGCGGACGCGCGGTGGAGGTCGAGGACCGGGCGGCGAAGGCGGCGTACGCACAAGAGGTGGAACCGCCGGAGCCGTTCCACCTCTTCCGCACCGAGCTGACGGAGGTCGTACGGACCTACGTCGAGGACGACACGTATCTGGTCGTCCAGGTCTGGAAGCCCGATGAGCCGGTGCGCACGCTCAAACGGACCTAGGGGACTACTCCCACTCGATGGTGCCCGGCGGCTTCGACGTCACGTCGAGCACCACCCGGTTGACGTCCGCGACCTCGTTGGTGATCCGCGTGGAGATCCGGGCGAGGACGTCGTACGGCAGCCGCGACCAGTCGGCCGTCATGGCGTCCTCGCTGGAGACCGGGCGCAGCACGATCGGGTGGCCGTAGGTGCGGCCGTCGCCCTGGACGCCGACGCTGCGCACGTCCGCGAGCAGGACCACCGGGCACTGCCAGATGTCGCGGTCGAGGCCGGCCGCGGTCAGCTCCTCGCGGGCGATCGCGTCGGCCTCGCGCAGCAGGTCGAGGCGCTCCTTGGTGACCTCGCCGACGATGCGGATGCCGAGGCCCGGCCCCGGGAAGGGCTGGCGCTGGACGATCTCGTCCGGCAGGCCGAGCTCCTGGCCGACCATCCGGACCTCGTCCTTGAAGAGCTTGCGCAGCGGCTCGACGAGCCGGAACTCGAGGTCCTCGGGCAGGCCGCCCACGTTGTGGTGGGACTTGATGTTGGCGGTGCCGGTGCCGCCGCCGGACTCGACGACGTCCGGGTAGAGCGTGCCCTGCACCAGGAACTCCACCGCCGGGCCCTCGTCCGCGATGATCTCCGCCTGCGCCTGCTCGAAGACGCGGATGAACTCGCGGCCGATGATCTTCCGCTTCTGCTCCGGGTCCGAGACGCCCTTCAGGGCGGTCAGGAAGCGCTCCTCGGCGTCGACGACCTTCAGCTGGACGCCGGTCGCGGCCACGAAGTCCTTCTCGACCTGCTCCGTCTCGCCCTTGCGCATCAGACCGTGGTCGACGTAGACGCAGGTCAGCTGGGAGCCGATGGCCTTCTGCACGAGGGCCGCGGCCACGGCGGAGTCGACGCCGCCGGACAGGCCGCAGATGGCGCGCCGGTCGCCGACCTGCGCGCGGATCGCGGCGACCTGCTCGTCGATGACGTTGCCGGTGGTCCAGTCGGGGCTGAGTCCCGCGCCCCGGTACAGGAAGTGCTCCAGCACCTGCTGGCCGTGCGTGGAGTGCATGACCTCGGGGTGGTACTGGACGCCGTAGAGCTTCTTCTCGTCGTTCTCGAAGGCGGCGACCGGGACGACCTCGGTGGAGGCGGTGACGGTGAAGCCCTCGGGGGCGGCGGAGCAGGCGTCGCCGTGCGACATCCACACGTGCTGCTCGGCCGGGGTGCCCTCGAAGAGGGTGGAGGACGACTTCGACACGTGCAGATCGGTACGGCCGTACTCGCGGGCGCCGGTGTTGTCCACCGTGCCGCCGAGGGAGCGCGCCATCAGCTGGAATCCGTAGCACATGCCGAACACGGGGACGCCGGCCTCGAAGATCGCGCGGTCGAGGCCGGGGGCGCCCTCCTCGTAGACCGACGAGGGACCGCCGGAGAGGATGATCGCCGCCGGGTTCCTGGCGAGCATCTCGGCGACCGGCATGGTGCTCGGCACGATCTCGCTGTAGACCCGGGCCTCGCGGACGCGACGGGCGATGAGCTGGGCGTACTGCGCGCCGAAGTCGACCACCAGGACGGTGTCGGGGGCGGCGGCAGCGGGGGTCGCTGATGACACGGGGTGCCTTCCGGCGGTGGGGCGGGGGTCTTGTGGTTGCCGATTCTACCGGGGTGGCCGTGGGCCACCTCCCCGCCCGGATGGTGGACGCGGCTTGGACGCGGCCTCCTGCCCGTGCATACTGACCCCATGTTCACGCGGACGACCTTCTTCTTTACCTATGGCGACCGGCCCACCGGCTGCCATGGTCGTGCCGCTTGAGCAACTGACGAGCGACTTCCCAGGCGCCCCGGGCCGACAAGGTCCGGGGCGCCTGGCGTTTCACCGGATCCTGCCGTTCCGGGGCACCGCCCTCCGACCCTCCGAGGAGCCCCCGACATGACCGCCGTGGCGAACGAGAAGACCGGTGCCCGCACCACCGAGGCCGCCGACGTGATCACCGGCGCCCGTGAGCGCATCGACGCGCTCGACGACCGGATCATCGGCCTGATCCAGGAACGGATGGCCGTCTCCGCGGTCATCCAGGAGGCGCGCATCGCCTCCGGCGGGCGGCGCGTGAACCTCTCCCGCGAGATGGAGGTGCTCGGCCACTACAGCGACGCCCTCGGCAGGCCCGGCACGGCGCTCGCCATGACGCTGCTCGAACTGTGCCGCGGTCGTATCTGAGTTCGGGCCACCTCTCACCCGTACGGCGCGTGACCGCCCCGCGGACCCCTTCGTTGTGGAGGTGTCCGTGTCAGCCAGGGGCGGGCCCGAAAGAACCACGCGTGGCTTGCTGGAGCGATGAGACGCACGGGTCGTGCCGTACGTCGTGGGACCTCGCTCCAGGGATGTGACCGGACGGCAGGGGACAGCAGCCCGGTCACCCAAGAGAACGGTCGGCTCCGGGGACGCCCGGGGCCGACCGGCGGAAAATGCAAAAATGCACAACCCTGGGTGAAACGGTTGCGTAGCCCCCGCCCATCGAGCACGATGCGTACAAAGCCCAAGTCCCCCCGCAGACAACTGCATTGGTTGCACTTCCGTACCGCCAGAGGTCGAGACCACCCGTGCGCCCACCCGCGCCGTGGATGCGGCCCAGGGCACACGGGACAAGCGGCGCAACCCCCCGGCGCCGCTCCCAGGCACCGGCGCTGCCCTGACGTCGGTGCTGACGGAGAAGGGCCCCGCGGCTCGAGCCCGCGGGGCCCTTCGCACGTCCGGGCGGGACCCCGTCCGGGCGGTCAGACCCGGGACACCGTCCCGCAGCCTTCCGCACGGTTCTCGTCGAGGTCCTTGCTGCGGTCGTACGGGTCCGTGGTCGGGCCGGTCGGAGCCGCGCCGGCCGGTTCCGAGGAGGTGAACGCCGGGTGCAGAAAGCCGTCGTACACGTCGCAGGCGGAGTTGCCGATGTCCTCGTCGTACTTGACGATCGACAGTTTGCCGGGGGTGACCTGGTACTTCCTCGGGTCGGACATCTCCATGTCCAGGACCCTGCGGACGATGGTGCGGGTCACCTCGGTCGAGCCCTTGCCGGCCGGGGCCAGCGGGTAGACGAAGGTGTAGTCGGCGTGGACGACGACCGACGCGTGCCGCCCGGCCTTGAACGTCATACGGCCGCGGGTCTTGACGACGTCTCCGACGAGCCGCACCTCGTGCGGGTCGAACCGGCTGAAGAGCCAGACCGGGTCGTGCCGCTTGTCCGGCTTGCGCAACCAGCCCTTCACATCGCCGAGCATCTCGGGCTGCCGGGGGTCGAGGACGGCGAGCGCGGCGTCGGGGCGGCCGCCGAGCAGGGTTCCGCGGTCGAGGTTCGCGCCGACGAGCAGGGCCTTGGTCTGCTGCAGCGCCCGGTTCACCTGGGCCTTGGTGAGCGAGCCGACCGGGGTCGCCTCGGGCAGCACGATCCCGGCCGTGCCGTCGGCCCACCGCGCGGCGGGGGACCCGGCGAACGGCCGGTCGAGGGTGGGGGTCGCGAGCGCCGCGGCGGAGGGCGCGGCGGTGGGGCGCGCGGTCTCCGGGGGCAACGGCGGGGCGGTCGCCTCCGCTTCGGCCCTGCCGGTCCCGAAGGGATCGCCGGGGATCAGGGAGGGCTTGACGGCCACGACGGCGAGGGCGGCGGCCACGGGGACGCCGAGCATGCCCCACAGCCGGCGCCTGCGTGCGGCGCGCCCGTCCATCTCCCGCCAGGCCGGGCCGGTACGCCAGCCTTCGGGCTGCCAGGCCGGATCGGCGGCGGCCTGGTCGCCACCGCCGCGCTTCCTGCCGCTCTTACCGCTCGTGCGGCCCTTCGCGTCCTGGCGGGCGGCTTCCTCGTCCATCTTCCGCAGCCGCTCGGTCACCATCCGGGCGCGCGCGGACGGCTCCTTCGGGGCGGAGGACGTGTGGATGTCGCGCTCGCTGTCCTCGACGAACTTCTGCCAGACGTCGTCGGAGACGGGGTCCGGTCCGGATCCCGGCCGGGGTGCGGACCCGGGTTCGGCTCCGGACTCGGGTCTGGACTCTTCTGACGGCGTGTCGGCCACGGTGCGCTGCGCTTTCTGACTCGGTCGGGCGGCTGGTGGGGGCCGAGCGTATGCCAGCCCTGACCGGGCATCGCTCCGAGGGTCCCCGTCCCGGCCGGATCACCGGGCTGCCAGGACGCCGGACTCCCGTTGCATACAAGTCATCCACATGCCACAGCCAGGCGATCCACAGGTGACGCTCCTCACATAAGAATTCTGTGAAGTGCGCTGCAACCCTTCTCACGGGTCGCAGGTCTCATGTTCGGAATCACTGGTCACATCCGTGCCCCACACGCGGAGGACCTCCACGAGCACGTACTGCGGCGCCGCAGTGCGTCCAACTTCTTGAGGTCTTCATGAAGCTTCGCCGCGCCATGGCCGCTGCGGCCGCGACGGCCGCCATAGCCCCGATCGCCCTGCTGTCGGCCCCGGCCGCGTTCGCGACGGACACCCCGGGCACGTCCGCGAACTCCTCGGCCGAGACGGGTGGCACGTCGTCGACGGACGACCAGAACGCGACCTCCGGCGACGGATCCACCTCGACCGACGACCAGAACAGCACGTCCGGCGACGACAGCACCTCGACCGACGACAGCTCCTCGTCCGACGACCAGAACGCCACGTCGGGCGACGACAGCACCTCGACCGACGACCAGAACAGCACGTCCGGCGACGACAGCACCTCGACCGACGACCAGAACAGCACGTCCGGCGACGACAGCTCCTCGACCGACGACCAGAACAGCACGTCCGGCGACGACGGCACCTCGACCGACGACGGGAGCACCCCGTCGGACGACGAGACCACGCCGTCCGAGGACGACGACCTCCAGCTCTGCGAGGCGCTCGACAAGGACTTCACCGAGAAGGCGCTGGACGTCAAGGTCAGCGCGCTGCCCGGCAAGATCGTGGCGGGCAGCGGCTGGCACTCCTTCACCCTGAAGGTCACCAACGACTCCGACATCACGCTGCACGACGTGGCCTTCTACGCCGAGGTCGAGAGCGGGAAGTACCTGGACGAGGCCATCGCCACGGGCAAGAGCCCCAAGCCGATCCTCAGCAAGTACGTGGACCTTCAGTACCAGAACCCGATCAGCAAGACCTGGAAGGACATCCGGGACCAGGACGGCCTGGCCGGTGGCTACTTCTGGGGCACCGACACCATGAAGCCCGGTGACTTCAACAAGATCGGCCTCCGGGTGAACATCCACAAGGACGCGCCGGCCGGTGAGGCCTACCACTTCGGCACCGGTGCCTACCTGGACAACGTCAACGGCAAGGACTGCATCGCCCAGAACTGGGGCGACGGCTGGTACTTCGACATCCTCTCCGCCGGTTCCTCCAACACGAACCCGGGCGAGGCCAAGCCGGACGGCAACAAGCCCTCCAAGACCACGCCCGTGAGCGCCAAGAAGCCGCAGGGCGGGGTGAGCGAGCAGCCCGTCTCCGGCAGCCTCGCCGAGACCGGCTCCAGCTCCATGCTCCCGACCATCGGCCTGGCCGGCGGTGTCGCCGTCGTCGCCGGTGCCGGTGCGATGTTCGTCGTCCGTCGCCGCAAGGGCGCCGGGTCGAACGCAGCCGCGTGAGCGAGCACCCGTAACACACCGGGTGGGGGCGGTTCACACCGTCCCCGCCTCACCGAAGGGCCCGCACCAGGAGGGGAGCGGGCCCTTCGGCACAACCCCCTCCGGCACAACCCCCTCCGGCGAGGCGGACACCGGGGCGAGGGAGGCCATCGGACGGCTCAGCCTCCGGCGCCCTTCCTGGGCGGCACCGTCGGCATCCCCAGGAACGGCAGCTTCAGTGCGGCGAAGGCGTCCGCCGGGACCGCCGGGGACATCGGCTCCACCGGCTTCAGGCGTTCGTACGCCGCCCCCTGCTCCGGACGCCCGTCCGCCTCGCCCTTGTTGGGCCAGTACGACATCGCGCGCTCGGCCTGGGCGGTGATGGTGAGGGACGGGTTCACGCCCAGGTTGGCCGAGACCGCGGCGCCGTCGACCACCGAGATGCCCGGGTGGCCGTAGAGGCGGTGGTACGGGTCGATGACGCCGGTGTCGCGGGAGGCGCCGATCGGGCAGCCGCCGAGGAAGTGCGCGGTGAGCGGGGTGCCCATGAGCTCGCCGACGTTGGAGCCCGCGAAGCCGTTGATGTCGGCGGCGATGGCCGTGGCGCTCTCCGAAGCGGCCTTGATCTGCTTGGGGTTGGGGGCGCCGTGCCCCTGGCGGGCGGTGAGCAGGCCCTTGCCCATGCCGTCCGGTTTCAGGTACGTGGTCAGGGAGTTGTCCAGGGACTGCATCACCAGGCCGATGATGGACCGCTCCGACCAGCGGTGGTTGGACAGGGAACGCAGCACGAGCAGCGGGTGGCGGGCCGCGTTGCGCAGCCACGCCAGCACCCGGGAGGAGCCCTCCGCGTACGGCACCTGGAGGATCGACAGGCCGCCCATGGAGTTGGAGCCCTTGCCGTAGCGGACCGGCTCGATATGGGTGTTCTCGTCCGGGTGGACGGACGAGGTGATGGCGACTCCGCGGGTGAAGTCGACCCTCGGCTCGCCCGTCGCCCTGCGGTAGCGGCGGTTGCTCGTCTGCGCGCCGACCAGCGCCTCGGAGTTGGTCCGGGTCAGCTCACCCAGCTTCGGCGAGATGTGCGGCAGTTGGCCGCCGGCCTTCATGCGGTGCAGCAGGGTCTGGGTGCCGTAGGTGCCGGCCGCCAGCACCACCCGGCGGGCCTTGAAGGTGCGGCCCGCGCCCTTCTTCCTGTTGTCGGTGGGCAGGGTCGCGATCGCGTACCCGCCCTGCGAGTCGTCCGTGACCGACACGACGGTGGTCATCGGATGCACGACCGCGCCCGCCTTCTCGGCGAGGTACAGGTAGTTCTCGTTGAGGGTGTTCTTGGCGCCGTGGCGGCAGCCCGTCATGCACTCGCCGCACTCGGTGCAGGCGCTGCGGGCCGGGCCCGCGCCGCCGAAGTAGGGGTCGTCCACCTCCTGGCCGGGGGCGGTCCTCGACGTCCCCTCGGCGTCCTTGCCGTCGCCGAAGAAGACGCCGACCGGAGCCATGTGGAAGGTGTCGCCCACGCCCATCCGCTCGGCGGCGGCCTTCAGGTGCACGTCGGACGGGGTCATCGTCGGGTTCAGCCGCACGCCGAGCATGCGCTGCGCCTGGTCGTAGTACGGCTTGAGCTCGTCCTGCCAGTCCGTGATGTCCCGCCACTGCGGGTCGTCGAAGAAGGGCTTCGGCGGTACGTAGAGGGTGTTGGCGTAGTTCAGGGAGCCGCCGCCGACGCCCGCGCCGGCCAGCACCATGACGTTGCCGAGCAGGTGGATGCGCTGGATGCCGAACATGCCGAGCTTCGGCGCCCAGAGGTAGTTCCTCAGGTCCCAGGAGTTCTTGGGCAGGGACTCACGGGTCCAGCGCCGGCCCGCCTCCAGGACCCCCACGCGATAGCCCTTCTCGGTGAGGCGCAGGGCGGTGACCGAACCGCCGAAGCCGGATCCGACCACGATGACGTCGTAGTCGTAAGCGTCGTTGCTCACGCGCACTCTCTCCTCTACCGGAACCGGAACGCCTTCATGAGCCGCAGGCTCCGGCTCATGAACTGGGCGTACTTCTCGTCGTCCATCCCGAGCGCCGGCGCCATCGGCAGCAGGCGCTGCTGGGCCACCGTCTGGGCCTCCGTGTACTTGAGGATGCCCTCGGAGCCGTGCCGGCGGCCAAGGCCGGAGTCCTTCATCCCGCCCATCGGGGACTGGACGCTGCCGTAGGCGGGGGCGTAGCCCTCGTTGACGTTCACGGTGCCCGTGCGCAGCCGGGCGGCGACCGCGCGGCCGCGGCCGCCGTCCTTCGTCCAGACCGAGGAATTCAGTCCGTACGGCGTGGAGTTGGCGTGCTCGACCGCCTCGTCGTCGGTGCTGAAGCGGTAGACCGAGACGACCGGGCCGAAGGTCTCCTCCGTGCACACCGACATCGGCTCGGTCACGCCGTCGAGGATGGTCGGCTCGTAGAAGTACGGGCCGACATCGGGGCGGGCCACGCCGCCGGCGACGACCTTCGCGCCCTTGGCCACGGCCTCCTCGACATGACGGGTGACCGTCTGCAGCTGCCGCTCCCCCACCAGCGAGCCCATGTCGGCGCCGTAGGCGAGGGACGTGCCGAGGCGCATGCCCTTGGTGCGGGCGGCGAAGCGCTCCAGGAAGGCGTCGGCGATCGACTCGTGCACGTACAACCGCTCGATGGAGATGCAGAGTTGGCCGGCCGAGGAGAAGCAGGCGCGGACGGCGCCCGCGGCCGCCTTCTCGATGTCGGCGTCCTCCAGGACCAGCATCGCGTTCTTGCCGCCGAGTTCGAGGGAGACGCCGACCAGACGGGCGGCGGCGCCCTGGGCGACCTCGCGGCCGGTGCGGGTGGAGCCGGTGAAGGAGACGTAGTCGGCGTGCTTGACGATCTCGGGGCCGACGACCGGGCCGTCGCCGAGCACGACCTGGAAGACGTCCGCGGGCAGGCCGGCCTCGATCAGCAGGTCCCGGGCCCACAGGGCGGTCAGGCAGGTCTCCGTGTCGGGCTTCATCACCACCGCGTTGCCCGCCGCGAACGCCGGGAGGGCGTCGCCGACCGACAGCTCCAGGGGGTAGTTCCAGGGGGCGATCTGGCCCACGACGCCGCGCGCGTGGCGCAGTTCGGTGACCTTCGTCAGCGTCGGGATCGCGCCCGTGTGCCGCTTCGGCCTGAGGTACGAGGGAGCCTTGCGCCCGTAGTGGCGGGAGGCCACGGCGACGGCCTGGACCTCCTCGTGGGCGTGCAGGCGGGCCTTGCCCGTCTCCAGCTGGATGAGGTCGAGGACCTCGGCCTGCCGGGCCAGCATCAGGTCGTGGAAGCGGAGCAGGACCGCCGCGCGCTGCCGGACCGGCGTCCGCTCCCACACCGCCTGCGCCGCACGGGCCGCGTCGAAGGCCTTGGCCACGTCCTCGGGGGTGGACTCCGGCAGGTCGGCGAGCTTCTCGCCGGTGAACGGCGTGTGGTTGGCGGTGCGGCCGGAGCCGGCCACGCCCTTGGTCAGCTGGGCGACCAGCTCGGGCGTCACCACGTCGGCGGCCGTACGGGCGCCGTCCGGAGCGGGGGCGAGGGGATTCGTGCCGGTCTTGGCCGGGGCCTGTGCGTCCGTCATGAGGCGCAGGGTATGCCGGTGCGCAGCCTTTGGGTACCCGTCGGTAACGCGGCTTCACCGACTGCTCACACGACGCCAGTGCTCACTGGCAACGAATACGCTGATCAGGGCTTGCGCGGGGGCGGCACGACGCGGTTCAGCTTTTTCCGAGGACCAGGAGGTCACGCGCGCCCTTGAAGAGCGCGGTGCCCTTCTTCTCGTCCGGGGTGCCCTTGGGCATGTCGACGCGCAGTTCGTACAGGCGGCCGTCGTCGGTGCCGATCAGCAGCTGCATGACCCGGGTCGGGGCGCCGGCGGTGCCGTAGGTGGTGTCGGCGAGGACGGCACCGGCACCGTGGAAGGTGGTGCGGGTGTACCGGGTGCGCGCGTCCCCTGCGTAGCCGTTCCAGGTGGCGTGGGCCGCCCGCGCCTCGGCCATCGGGGTGCGGGGGGCCCGGTCCCACTCGGTGAGGCGGACGGTGACGCCGCCGTCGGTCCCGTCGTACTCGACGAGACGGGGAGGGTCGGCGGCGTCCCCCTCCCGGGCGGACTCCCGGTACCGGCTCGGGAGGAAGAGCACGGCGTCCATCGCGGCCTCGCGGTGGGCTCTCCAGTCGGCGGGCGCGGCGGTGGGCGTCGGGGTCGCCTCGCGGGCCGGGGCCTCGGTGAGGGTGGCGGTGCGCTCCGTGGCGCCGTCGTCGCCGGGCGCGGTGGCGGAGGAGGCGGCGATCCAGGTGCCGCCGACGAGCAGCGCGGCGAGGGCCGCGAACAGGACGGGACGCCGAAGGCGGCGGGAGCGTTCCGGCGCGGGTGCGGGGAGGGCCGTGGTGGGGGACTGGGCCAGCGGGCCGGGGGGCGCGGCGGGGGCGCCGGGGGCGCCGGGGGCGCAGACACCGGCGGATCCGGGGAACGGGTCAGGAGCTCCGGCGGACGCGGACTCGGGGAACGGGTCACGGGCTCCGGCGGATTCGGATCCGGGGAGCGGGTCAGGGGCTCCGGCGGACGCGGACCCGGGGAACGGGTCAGGGGCTCCGGCGGACGCGGACCCGGGGAACGGGTCAGAGGCTCCGGCGGACGCGGACCCGGGGAACGGGTCAGAGGCTCCGGCGGAGCCGGACTCGTCGAACGCGTCCGGACGCCCGGCGGCGGACGCGGATCCGGGGAACGGGTCAGGAGCTCCGGCGGACGCGGACTCGCTTAACTCTCCGGGATCCTGAGGCTCCGGCACACCGGCCCCGACCGCCGGGACCGGCCACCCCTCGGCCACCGCCTCCAGCACGGCCGCCGTCTCCTGCGCGCCGGGCCGGCGCTCCGGGTCCCTCACCAGCAGGCGGGATATCAACGGGCCCAGCGGCCCCGCCCGTTTCGGCTCCGGCGGATCGGCGGCGATGACCGCGGCGAGCGTGGACTCCACCGTCGTACGCCGGAAGGGCGAGGTGCCCTCCACGGACGCGTACAGCAGGACGCCCAGGGACCACAGGTCGGAGGCGGGCCCCGCGCCCCGCCCCGACATCCGCTCGGGCGCGACGAACTCCAGCGAACCGACGAACTCCCCGGTCATGGTGAGGGATTCCTCGCCCTGGACATGGGCGATGCCGAAGTCGGTGAGGACGACGCGGCCGTGCTCGCCGAGCAGCACGTTGGCGGGCTTCACGTCCCGGTGCACGATGCCGACGGAGTGCGCGGCGCGCAGGGCGCCCAGGACGGCGAGACCGATACGGGCGGCCTCCGCGGCCTCGACCGTGCCGCGCCGCAGCACCTCGTGCAGCGACTCTCCGCGGACCAGCTCCATGACGATCCACGGCAGTCCGCCCTCCTCCACCACGTCGTGGATGGAGACGGCGGCGGGATGGTCGACGCGGGCGGCGGTGCGGGCCTCGCGGTAGAGGCGGTGGGCGGCCCGCCGGTGCTGCTCGTCGTCCGGATCGCCCGGCAGCCGCGGCTGTTTGACGGCGACCTCGCGCTGCACGCGTTCGTCGTACGCCCGCCAGACCGTGCCCATGCCGCCGGAGCCGATGCGCTCGGTCAGCCGGTAGCGCCCGCCGACCTGCCGGCCGCCGCGCGCACGTTCGCCGCCTTCGCTCATGCCTCATGAGTACCGTGCGGAACGGAGCCTTGTCGACGCGGGTCCGGCCGGCTCCCGCGGCCCCCGGCGGCTACGGCTTGTCGATCGTGATGTTGGCCAGCACCGTCTTCGCCACCTCACGCCCGCGGGCCGTGAAGTCGCCCTTGCCCGGGTAGCTGACGGTCACCTTGTACATGTCGCCGGACTTGGTCCGGTAGTACCAGATCTGCAGTTCGCGCGGGCGCGGGTTCTGGCTGTCGTCGGTGGTGTAGGCGACGGTGTTCTCGGCCGCGGGCCTGCCGTCGTGCGTGATGTTGCCGTTCGTCCTCGTCCTCGCGCCGGAGGGCATGTCGAGGTCGTACTCGCCGTCGCTCCTGAAGTGCTCGTTGTCGGCGTACATCTGGGCGGCGGCGGAGTTCTTGATGTCGCCCGCACGGTCGTCGCTCTTCCTCGCCAGGTTCACGCCGATCCACAGGGCGCCGCTCCGGTCGGTGTAGGTGACCCAGTTCTTGTCGGAGTCGTCCTTGCCCGGACGGCCCACCTCGTAGTCCGCGGGCACTCCGACGGTCACGCCCAGCGTGGGGTTCGCCTGCTTCTTCCAGCCGTCGGGCAGCGGTCCCGCGAACGGGTCCGCGAGCACCAGGTACGCCGCCAGCGCCGCCACGACGACGCCCGCGCCGATGCCGAGCAGCGTCTTGCGCCCGGGCCGGATCCCCCGGCCGGCGGTCCGCACCGGTTGCAGGGGCGCGGTGGGCGCGGTGGGCGCGGGCTGCGGCGGGTTCGCGGCCCGCGTCAGCAGGGCCCTGACCTGGGCGGCGCCCGGCCGGCTCGCCGGGTCCTTCCGGAGCAGGCCCGTGATCGCCTCGGCCAGCGGCCCGGACGCCGAAGCGGGCGGCGCCGGCGTGGCGTTGAGGACCGACTGGAGCGTGGCCGGCGTGTTGCTGCGGCGGAACGGCGACACGCCCTCGGTGGCCGCGTAGAGCACCACGCCCAGCGACCAGAGGTCGGCGGCCGGGCCGGGGCGCTGGCCCAGCACCCGCTCGGGGGCGATGTACTCGGGCGAGCCGACGAAGCCGCCGGTGTCCGTCAGATTCGTCTCGCCCTCGATCTGCGCGATGCCGAAGTCGGTGAGGACGACGCGGTCGTAGCGGCCGAGGAGGACGTTGTCGGGCTTGACGTCGCGGTGCAGGATGCCCGCCTCGTGCGCGGCCTCCAGCGCGCCGAGCACCTCCAGGCCGATCCTGGCGGCCTCGCGCGCGTCGAGCGTGCCCTCCTGCAGGGCGCTGCCGAGCGAGCGGCCCCGCACCAGTTCCATGACGATCCACGGCCGGCCGTCCACGACCGCCACGTCATGGACGTCGACGACGGCGGGGTGGTCCAGGCGGGCCGCGGCACGCGCCTCGCGGCGCATCCGCTCGAAGGCGTTGGCGCGTTCACGGTCGGGAAGGTGATCAGGAACACGGGGCTCCTTGACCGCCACCTCGCGGTCGACCGTCTCGTCCTTGGCACGCCACACCGTGCCCATGCCGCCGTGGCCGAGCTTGGCCAGCAGCCGGTAGCGGCCCGCGATGAGGCGGCCGGTGCCCGGGTCGGGCGGCGATGCCACCTGGGTGGGCACCGCGTACGGGTTCGGCTCCTGCGGCGGTTGCAGAACAAAACTCGTCGTCGCGTCGGACTCCCGGCCCGCGCCCCCGTTGCTGCTCATGGAACCATCCATATCGCGTCAGGCGCCCCCGTAGCCACCGGGAACGTCCTCCGGTCACAGACCCGTGACGCGCCCTGCCGCATATCTCCCTTTCAGCACGCATTCAGGAACGCATTCAGGAACGCATTCAGGAACGCACTCGGGAACGTATTCAGGTACGTACGAACGTGTCGATCGCGACGTCGAAGTACTCCTTGGCCTCCCGCACCTTGCCGACGGGCGCCGACACCCACACGTCGTACATCCGCCCGCCCTCCTCCCAGCACAGGTCGTAGGTGTGCCGGGCACCCTCCGCCGTGCTGAAACCGTTCCAGGTGAACTCCCAGAGGGCGGCCGGATGTCCGCGGTGCGTGGTCGCGGTGACCCGGCCGTCGTGGTAGCCGGGGTTGGTGTCCGGGCCCCGGGCGGCGGAGCGCCGCATCACCGCGAGCGGACCGCCGGGGTCGGGTTCGGCGGGCTTGATGCCGAGGCGAAACGTCTCTCCCGGCGACATGTAGAAGACACGCTCCCCCTGCGGCTCGCGCGTGAAGCCCTCCGGTACGGCGAGGGAGAAACCGGCCGGGTCGTCGGCGACGCGGTAGCCGGACGGGGCGGAGGGATGGCGGCTCACGGTCGTACGGGCCGAGGGGGTCGCGCCCGGGGCGCCGGAGGACGGTGTTCCGCCCGAGCCGCCGGCCGAGGGGGATGTGGGACGGCCGGGAGAGGCCGACGCGCTGACCGACGTACCGGGGCCCGAACTCGCCGGTGTACCGCCCCCCGCACCGCCGCGGTGCATCAGCAGCGCCGCCGCCGACACCCCCGCCCCGGCCATCGCGGCGACGAGCAGCGCGGCCACGAGCATGCCGCGCGTGGAGTGCCGGGACTGCTCCGCCGTGGCCGCCGGCGGCACCGGTGCCTGTGCCGGTGCCGCCGGCCGCGGGCGGGGCACGTCCCGCTGGGTCGGGGCGTGGTCGGGCGCCGGGACGCGGCCCGTGGAGCGGTACGCGCGCAGCATCCGTTCCGCCTGGTCCGCGTCCAGCCGCCGGTCCGGATCGCGCTCCAGCAGGCCCCGTACGACGGGCAGGAGCGGCGTCGCCTGCGGCGGTGGCCGTATCTCGTCGAACACCACCGCGTGCAGGATGCCGCCCAGCGAGTCGCGCCTGAACGGCGATTCGCCGCTCAGCACGGTGCACAGCAGCGCGCCGACCGACCAGAGGTCGGACTCCGGGCCGGTGCGCGCCCCGGACATCCGTTCCGGCGCGGTGTACTCGGGCGAGCCGACGAAGGAGCCCGTCTCGGTGAGCGTGGTGGCCCCCGCGACCTGCGCGATGCCGAAGTCGGTGAGGACGACGCGCCGGGAGCCGGACTCCAGCAGGACGTTGGCGGGTTTGATGTCGCGGTGCAGGACACCGGCCGCGTGCGCCGTGCGCAGCGCGCTCAGCAGGCCGATGCCGATCCGGGCGGCCTCGGCGGCGTCGACCGGTCCGTGCGCGGAGACCCGGTCGGCCAGCGTGCCGCCGTCGATCAACTCCATGACCAGGTAAGGCCGTTCGTCGTGCACCACGACGTCGTGCACCACGATGATGTGCGGATGGCGCAGCTGGGCCACCGCGCGGGCCTCGCGCAGCGTGCGCTCGCGCTGCCGCCGGCTCTCCTCGGCGGAGAGTGTCTCGTCGAGGTCGAGCGGGATCTCCTTGACCGCCACCTGCCGGCCGAGCAGCTCGTCGGTCGCCCGCCACACCACGCCCATGCCGCCGCGCCCGAGTCTCGCCTCGAGCCGGTAGCGGCCCGCGATGACACGGACGTTCTCCCCCTCGGTCCCCATACGCCCCATCATGCCCCACCGGACGGATCGGCTCCGGGGCGGTGACCGGCCAACTCCGGCTACCGCGAGGTCTTTTCCTGCCAGCCCTGCAGGATGGCGGCGAACTGCTCGCTCGTCTTGGCCCAGTCCTTCGCCGGCGTGCTCATGTAGATCGCGTACTCGGTGTTGTCGCGCGAGAAGTACGTCTCTTCGATGGCCCGCCGCGGCCCGTAGCCGTTGGGCGAGTCCTTCCGCAGCGCCGTCCAGGTGTACTCCCACACCGAGCCGTCACGGTCGCGGTAGATGTTCTTCTGCAGCTGGAGACGGGTGAAGTTGACCAGGCGGCCGTCGAGCTGCTGGTCCAGGTCGAGCTGGTGCGAGTAGGCGTCCTTGAAGTCCGGCGAGGTGTCGAGGGCGATCCGGACGAAGTGCCTGCCGTCGTCGGGCGAGTAGTCGACCTGGCGCAGGTCGCCCTGGACGCCCACGACCGAGCGCTTCCAGCCCTTGGGCAGCCAGATGCTGAAGCCCCAGGGGTCGTCGTACTGCTGCCAGGAGGCGGGCACCCCGCCGACCGGTCCGTCGTCGGCGCTCTTCGACGGGGCCGGGCTCCGCGACGCGGAGGGGGTGCCGACGGTCTGCCGCCCGTCCTCCCACTTCTGCCAGGCGACGGCCACGCCGCCGCCGACGATCGCGGCGAGCGCGACCGTGAGCAGGATGGTGCGCAGCCGGCGGCGCTTCGGCCGGGCAGCGGCGCCCGCCTGCGGGCCGCTCGCCCCGAGCATCGTGGGCACCGTCGAGAGCGGATACGGCGTCGGGGAGCCCGGCTGCACACCAGTGTCGGCCGCCGTCTCGTGGCGAGGGCCCACCTGCTGCGTCGGCACGTACGCCTGGGCCGCGTTCGCGCGCCGGCCCTCCGCCACCTCGGCGAGCATCTGCTCGGCCTCGACCGCACCCGGCCGGGCCGCCGGGTCCTTGTGCAGCAGCGCGGCCATGACGGGCCCGAGCGGGCCGGCGAACTGCGGCGCGGCGGCGTCCTCCTCGACGACCGCCTGCATCGTGGACAGCGGCGAGGTGCGCCGGAACGGCGACCTGCCCTCCACCGCCGTGTAGAGCGTCGCGCCGAGCGCCCACAGATCGGAGGCGGGGCCCGGGTCGTGGCCGCGGACGCGCTCGGGGGCGAGGTAGTCGACCGAGCCGACGACCTCGCCGGTGCGCGTGATGGTGGAGTCGCCCTCTATCTGGGCGATGCCGAAGTCGGTGAGCAGGACGCGGCCGTCGTGCCCGATGAGGACGTTGCCGGGCTTCACGTCGCGGTGCAGCACCCCGGCGGAGTGCGCGGCGCGCAGCGCCCGCAGCACCCACATCCCGATCCGCGCGGCCTCCGCGGGCTCGATCCGCCCGCGCTCCTTGACCGCGTCGGCCAGCGAGTACCCCTCGACCAGCTCCATCACGATCCACGGCCGGCCGTCGTGCTCCAGCACGTCGTGCACGGTGACCACGGCCGAGTGGTTGATGCGCGCGGCGGCGCGCGCCTCCGCCCGCGTACGCGCGAGCAGCCGCTCCTGATCGCTCTCGGAGACGTAGAGCGCGGCGGTCAACTCCTTGATCGCGACGGCCCGGTGCAGCACCTCGTCGTGCGCGCGCCACACGCGGCCCATACCACCGCTGCCGATCGAGTCGGCGAGCCGGTAGCGGCCCGCGACAAGCTGGCCCTGCATCTGATTCACGTTGCCCCGCAATGCTCTTGACAGGGTCAGACTAAGGACCGGGTCGCCCGCACGGAACCAGGGGGGTGCCAAGGAGACCGCACTGTGACGGTTGTCGCTTCTGCGCGTATGACGCAACCATCCGGGCTCTTCACAGAGCCTTCACGGATGAGTTCAGCCAGTCACCTGGTACGTGGTCGACGCCTGCTCGTACAGCTTCGTCACCTCGTCCCGCTGGGACTCGGGCCCGCGTACCTGCACGATGTGGTACCGCCCGTCGATGAGCATCGCGAGGTTGCGCACATACAGCTCGTGTCCGCCGTCGGTCCAGGTGAACTGCCCCTCGGCCATGGTCCGCGTGCCCACGGTGACGGTGCGCAGCCCGGTGGCGGTGGCCCAGCTGGAGCTGCGGTACGGCTGCAACTCGTGCTCGGTGTCCCGCTGGTAGGCCATCGGGTCCTTGCCGTAGGTGACGGCGCCGTCCCGCCCCTTGACCACGATGAGCTCGAAGTCGCCGTGTGCGTAGACGACTTGGTTCCACGCGTTCTTCGGGGTCCGCGACCAGCCCTTGGCCACCGCGATACGGAAGCCCTCCGGGTCCGTGCGCAGGGTGAAGCCACCCGGAAGGTCGGGACCCGTGGTCCGGCTCTCCGTCGCACCGGCCGACCCGGAGCCGCCGGGGCTCTCCTCGGCCGAGGGCGAGGTCTGGTCGGGCCGCGGCTGACTGCTCGCGCCCTGCTCGGACCGGGTGGGAGCGGGGCCGACGTCCCCGGCGCTGCCGGTGCGGTCGCCGGCCGCGCCGTTCTCACCGGCCTTCGGCATGAAGAGCACGGCGTACGCGATCGCCGCGGCCAGCAGGAGCAGGATCAGCACGAGCAGCGTGCGGCCCAGTCTGCGCGGTGACTTGACGTCCTGCTTGGCGCGCTTGTGCCGGCCGTGCGGACTGGTCGCGGGGAGCCCGGCGCGCCGCCTGCGCACCAGCTCGCCCCGCCGCCGCACGACGGGCAGCCGGCTGGTGTCGGTCGGCGGCGCCGCTATGACGTGTACGCCGGCGTCGGGTTCGGGCGCGGACCGCACGAGCGAGCGCAGCCAGCCGCGCAGCTCCTCGAAGTCCAGCCGTTCGGTGGGGTCCTGGCGCAGCAGCGACTCGACGACCGGCCTGAGCGGCCCGCACTCCTCGGCGAAGGCGGGCGGCTCGGCACACACCATCTGCACCAGTTCGGCCGTCGACTCCTCGGGGTACGGCGCATGTCCCTGTACGGCCCTGAAGAGCAGCGCGCCCAGCGCCCACAGGTCGGTCGCGGGTCCGACGGGCGGCGTCAGCTGCCAGTTCTCGTGCACCGGCCCGGCCTGCTCGGGTGCCCAGCGCTCGGTGACCGGTCCGACGACGGCCATCCGCGCCTGCCGCGCCCGCTCGGCGGCGAGCGGGGTGGCGGGACCGCGGGAGGTGGGGCTGCCGGCCACCAGGTCGTCCCACCGGCTCGGGGGCGCCGTGCCGGGCGGCAACGGGGCCGGGGCCGCCCCGGGCGGAGCGGACGGGTCGGGGCCGGCGGGACCCGGAACTCCCGCCGGGGGCGCGGTGTCCAGACCGGGCGCGGGGGCTCCGGGCGCGGTGGCGCCGTAGGCGCCGCCGGCCTGGGTGGCACCGGCCTGGGTGGCACCGTCGTCGAGGGGCGCGCCACCGAACTCCGCGCCACCGGACGCCGCGCCGCCGGTCTCCGTGCCACCGGGCGGAAGTGCCGTACGCCCGCCCTGGCCGCTCGTGAGGCCGGCCGCTCCGTTGGCGCCGGGGCGCGGGGCGGCGCCGTGCCAGGGGGCGCCGCCCACGCCGTAGGGGTCGGCTATCTGGCCCGGAGGCGCGGATGCCGCCTCGCCCGAAGTGTGTGTCTGTGCCGAGCCGTTGGCCTGCGGGGCGGGGCCGCCCTCCGGTGCGGAACGGGCCCCCGGCAGCGCCGCCCGCCGGCCCTGCTGCGCCTGCTGCACCCGGGCGGCGGCCCGGGCGCCCGCCCGGTACGCGGCGATCGCGCCCGCCCGCGCGGCCCGGACGTCACCGCCGCTTTCGAGGGCCTTGGGCGCGAAGGCGCCGCTCGTCCCGGCCTCTTGAGCCGCGTCCGCACCGGCCGGGGCCAGTCCCCCGGCCGCCCGTGCCGCGATCGCCGCCCGGCGAGCGGCCTCGGGATCACCGCCGGAACCGCCCTGAGCACTCGGCGGGACCCTGCCGCCCGGCAGTTCCAGGCCGCCGCGCGCAGGGGTCCCGGCGGGACCGGCGGAGGGTCCGGGACCCGCACCGAATCCGTCGTTCCCGTCACTCTCCGGAGCCGGCACCGGGTCGTACCCGCACAGTGCCTCCTCCGCCGCGCCGACCGCGAGCCCGGTCAGCATCACCCGGCCGTCGTCGCAGACGAGCACCGTCCTGGCCGTGATGTTCCGGTGCACCCAGCCGTGGGCGTGCAGCACGCGCAGCGCCATGAGGACGTCGGAGGCCACCTCGGCCGCGCGATACGGCGTCAGCGGCTTCTCGGCGAGCAGCGCCGCCAGCGGACGGGCCTCCACCAGCTCGCTGACGATCCACAGCGAACCGCCCTCGGCGAACACGTCGAAGACCTGGTCGAGGCGTGGATGGTCGGGAATCGAGGCCGCCGCCTGGGCGGCCTCCACCGCGCGCCGCACGGTCGGATCGGTGGGCCGCCGCGTCCCGGCACGCGCCGCGGACCGGGCGCCTCGCTCCCGCGGGCCGCGGGCCGTGAACCCGTCGGGCAGGCCGTCGGCGTCGATCACCTCGGCCTCGACGACCTCCGGCAGCGGAATCTGCCTGACCAGGACTTCCTGTCCGCTGTAGGTGTCGAAGGCGCGGGTGTCGGTCAGTTCGTACTCGTCGGCGGGCGGCAGCGGCAGGCGGTAGCGGTCGGCGAGCACCCGACCCGCATAGTCGTCCACGTTGCCTCCCCCGGCAGCCCGGTCGGTCAATTCCGTTCGCCTTGCGCGCCGTTCCGGACCGATACCCGGATGCGTACGGTCCGCAAGCACTCACGATACGTGCCGGAGGCAAGCCGCAAAGAGGGGATGCCAGATCTCACGGCGCAAACGCGGGGCCGGTCACATCACGACTTCGGTTCGAACGTCTTCGCGAGCGTCTGCCACGTGTCCTTACGCAGCCCGCTGTCCCAATTGGCGGCTTTCGCCGTGTACATCAGGGCATATCCGAGATGGCCGTCGACGACGAATCCCCGGTCTATGGTCCGGTACTTCGTCCCGCCGTCCACGTAGGTGAATTCCCAGTCGGCCGTGTTCCAGCCGCGGTAGTCCACCTTCTGTATGCGGATCCTCTGGTACTGCGAGCGCACCATGTAGCGCTCCTGGTTCTTCCAGTCGGCGACCGGGTCGCTCTTGGGCGTGGAGGTCCAGGCGATGAGCAGCTTCTGCCCGTCGGGGCCGGTGAACCGGTCCCCGGCGGCGCCGTTGGACTGGTACTTCCAGCCCTTGGGCAGCCCGATCGAGTACCCCTGGCTCCCCTTGTGCGTCGACTTCACCGCGCCGTCGCCGCCGGACGCCCCGTCAGCCGCGCCGCCGCCGGTCGCGGTCGGGTCGTCACCCGGCGTGCCCGCCGACGAGGAGGCCGTGTCGGACTGCGCGGCGTCGCCGCCCTTGTCCGTACGGGTCCCGCCGCTCACGTCCTCCTTGGTGCTGGCACCGGCGGACGCGCTCGCCGCCGGCTTGCCGCCACCGCTCTTCGCGCCGTTGGTGTCCTTGCCGTCGTCCCCGCCGAGCGTGAGCGCCAGCACGGTGCCGAGCACGGCCAGCACGACCACCACCGCGATGATCACCAGCGTGCGCTTCGGTACCACGTCGCTGAGCGGCGCCCTGGGCACGGGCCGCGGCGGCAGATCCGGCGGCGGCATCACCGGCCACCCCGAACTGCGCCCGCCGGACGGCGTGTCGGCCCCCCGCGTCGTGCTCTGCCCGCCCGCGGAGTCCGCGCCGCGCGCCGCCGACGCGCCCGAGGTCCCGGCGGTCCCGGAAGAGGCCGCGGAACCCGTGGTCCTGTCCGGCGCCGACGACGGCGCGGAGGCCGACGCGGACGCGGGAGGAGGCACCGGCGGCAACGGAGCGGTGGGAGCCGCGGAGGCGGTGGCCCCGGCCGCTCCCGCGGACGCGGTGCCGGAGCCCGGACCGGCCTCGGCGCCGCCGGACCTGCCACGCGCCGCGGCCGCCGAACCGGCCGCCGCCCCCGCCGCCGTCGCGGCCTTGCGCACGGAGCGCAGCGCCCCGCGCAGCTTCTCCGCCGCCTCCTCGGCCCGCTTTCCGCCGGAGCCGCCCGAACTCCGCCTGCCCTCGGACCCGTCGGGCTGCGTCGGCAGCGGTACGACCTTGGTCGCGTCGGCCGGCGGCTCGGGCTCGTCCTTGCGCTCGGGCGCGTGGATCACGGCGTTGAGCATGGTCCGCGCACCCGCGTCGTCGAGCCGCTGGGCCGGGTCCTTGGTCAGCAGACCGTAGATGACGTCCTTCAGCGGCCCCGCGTTCTTCGGCTCCTCCAGCGGCTCCGTCATCACCGCGGTCAGCGTCGCTATGGCCGAGCCCTTGTCGTACGGCGGCAGGCCCTCGACCGCGGCGTACAGCAGTCCGCCGAGCGACCACAGGTCGGCCGCAGGGCCCGGCTTGTGCCCGCGGGCCCGCTCGGGGGAGATGTAGGAGGGCGCTCCGACGAGCATGCCGGTCGAGGTGATGGACGGGTCGCCCTCGACCTGGGCGATGCCGAAGTCGGTGAGCACGACCCGGCCGGTGTCGGACTCCAGCAGGACGTTGGACGGCTTCACGTCGCGGTGCAGGATGCCCTCGCGGTGCGCCGACCGCAGCACGTCGAGAACCGCCAGGCCGACCTCGGCGGCCCGCTTCGGCTCCAGCAGGCCGTCCTCCCGGATGACCTCGGCGAGCGACTTGCCCTCGACGAGCTCCATCACGATCCACGGCCGGTCGTCCTCGTCGACCACGTCGAAGACCGTCACCGCGCTGTTGTTGCGGATCCGCGCGATCGCCTTGGCCTCGCGCAGCGTCCGCGTGATCAGCCGCCGCTTCTCGTCCTCGTCGATGTTCGACGGGAACCGCAGCTCCTTGACGGCGACCGTCCGGCCCAGGGTCTCGTCCTCGGCCCGCCACACCGTGCCCATGCCGCCGCGGCCGAGCACCCGACCCAGCCGGTAGCGCCCGGCGAGTAGACGATCACGGTTGTCCTGACGAGTGTCCTGACGAGATGACCCCGCCCGCTCCGCCTCCGACATGCGTCCCCTCATGCAACCCGCCCTGACAGAGCCTCCATTGTCCCTCACCCGACAAGTGCCCAGTGCCCAGGGTGCCCGTGGTGCCGTACGGGGGATTTGCGCCCCGAAGACCCCGCTGAACCGCGTATTCCGCCAGCCTGCATGATGGGCCGTGACAAGGGAGGAGGCGTGATGGTGCCGCTGCGGACACTACTGGCCGTACCTGTGTCCCTGGCCCTGCTCACCCTCGCCCCGAGCGGCCCGCCGACTCCCCGGTCCCCCGCCACCGACGCGATCCTCCCGCTGCTGGTCACGCAGGGGGGAGCGCCCGCCGCGGCCCTTCTGGCCCAGGAGGAGTCCGGCACCCGCTACGCCGCGGCGGGCCGCGGCATCGCCCGCGCCGACCACTTCCGCGCCGGCAGCATCACCAAGACCTTCGTCGCCACGGTCGTCCTGCAACTCGCCGCGCAGCACCGGCTCTCCCTGTCCGACACCGTCGAGCAGCACCTGCCCGGACTGGTGCGCGGAGCGGGCAACGACGGCCGGGCACTGACCCTGCGGGCCCTGCTCACCCACACCAGCGGCCTGTACGACTACACCCGGGACACCCGGGGCGTCACCCCCGTCAGCGCCACTCAGGCCGTACACATCGCGCTCACCCACCCTCCGGCCCACCGCGGCCGCTTCGCGTACTCGAACACCAACTACGTCCTGCTCGGCCTTGTCGTCCACCAGGTCACCGGCCGCTCCTACGCCACCGAGGCCGAGCGGCGCATCATCGCCCCGCTGGGTCTGACGGGCACCTCCTTCCCCGGCTCGCGCACCTCGCTGCCCTCCCCGCACGGCCGCGCCTACACCGCCGACGGAGCCGACGTCACCGAACTCGACCCGCGGGTGGCCGGGGCCGCGGGCGAGCTGGTGACCACGCTCGCCGACCTGGACCGCTTCTACGCGGCCCTGCTCGACGGCGAACTGCTGCCCCCGCGCCGGCTGCGCGAGATGCTCGACACCCGCACCGCACACGGCTCGTACGGCATGGGCCTGTTTCCCGTGAAGCTGCCGTGCGGGACCACGGTGTGGGGACACGACGGACGCATCCTCGGCAGCTACGTGCGCACCGCAGCCACCGCCGACGGCCGTCGTGTCCTCACCTTCCGTGTGAACACGGCGGGGATCGCGGATCCCGGTCTCGAACCACGGCTGCTCGATGCCGAGTTCTGCCCCCGCACTCCGTAGAACGAGCGGGTTCCGAACGAAGATCCCGGTTCCTGACACTCGTTCGGGTGACACCTTGAGTGACGCCTCGGGCGATACCAGGTCAGGACCCGGATCGGGGACGGCTGTTACAGCGGCACGATGTCCGGCGCGCCCAGCCGCGCCGCGTCCGCCGTGAGGTCGTCGGGCTGGCGCTGCGACTCCCGCTCGGCCTCCACCCGCTTCTCGTAGTGCTCCACCTCGCGCTCGATCTGGTCCTTGTCCCAGCCGAGCACCGGTGCCATGAGCTCGGCCGCCTCCCGCGCGCTGCGCGTGCCCCGGTCGAAGGTCTCGATGGAGATGCGGGTGCGCCGGGTGAGCACGTCGTCCAGGTGCCGGGCGCCCTCGTGGGAGGCGGCGTAGACGACTTCGGCGCGCAGATAGTCGTCGGCGGCCTGGAGGGGATCGCCGAGGGACGAGTCGGCGGCGATGAGGTCGAGGACCTCCTCCGCCATCGCGCCGTACCGATTCAGCAGATGCTCCACGCGCACCACGTGCAGCCCGGTCCGGGCCGCGATCCGCGCCCGGGCGTTCCACAGCGCCCGGTAGCCCTCGGCGCCCAGCAGCGGCACGTCCTCCGTCACGCACTCGGCGACGCGCATGTCGAGGCCGTGCACCGCCTCGTCCACGGCGTCCTTGGCCATCACCCGGTACGTCGTGTACTTGCCGCCCGCCACCACGACCAGGCCGGGCGCCGGATGCGCCACGGTGTGCTCGCGCGAGAGCTTGCTGGTGGCGTCCGACTCACCGGCCAGCAGCGGGCGCAGGCCCGCGTACACCCCCTGCACGTCGTCCCGGGTCAGCGGCACCGCGAGGACCGAGTTCACATGGTCCAGCAGGTAGTCGATGTCCGCGCTGGAGGCGGCGGGATGCGCCTTGTCGAGGTCCCAGTCGGTGTCCGTCGTGCCGACGATCCAGTGCCGGCCCCAGGGGATGACGAACAGCACGGACTTCTCCGTGCGCAGGATCAGGCCGGACGAGGAGCTGATGCGGTCCTTCGGCACGACCAGGTGGATGCCCTTGGACGCGCGGACGTGGAACTGCCCGCGCTCCCCCACCATCCCCTGGGTGTCGTCCGTCCACACACCCGTCGCGTTGACGACCTGCTTGGCGTGGATCTCGTACTCCCCGCCCGCCTCGACGTCCTGCACGCGCGCGCCGACCACCCGCTCACCCTCGCGGAGGAAACCCGTCACGCGCGCGCGGTTGGCCACCCTCGCGCCGTAGGACGCCGCCGTGCGCACCAGCGTGGCCACGTAGCGCGCGTCGTCCATCTGGGCGTCGTAGTACTGCAGGGCCCCGACCAGCGCGTCCTTCTTCAAGGCCGGAGCCACGCGCAGGGCGTGACGGCGGGTCAGGTGACGGTGCAGGGGCAGGCCGCGCCCGTGTCCGCGGGCCATCGACATGGCGTCGTAGAGCGCGACGCCCGAGCCCGCGTACAACCGCTCCCAGCCCTGGTGCTGCAGCGGGTAGAGGAACGGCACCGGCTTCACCAGGTGCGGGGCCAGCCGCTCCAGCAGCAGGCCGCGCTCCTTCAGCGCCTCCCGTACGAGGGCGAAGTCGAGCATCTCCAGATAGCGCAGCCCGCCGTGGACCAGCTTGCTGGACCTGCTGGAGGTGCCGGATGCCCAGTCACGCGCCTCGACCAGGCCCGTGGAAAGGCCGCGCGTCACGGCGTCGAGAGCGGTTCCCGCACCGACCACGCCACCGCCCACGACCAGCACGTCCAGCTCGCGCTCGGCCATTGCTGCCAGTGACTCGGCGCGCTGCGCCGGCCCCAGTGTCGCTGTCCTCACTGCTGCCTCCCGCTATCGATAGCGCCGGCCGCACCCGTCGGGCGAAGCCCGTGTCCTATCCCCCCTGCCCAAAATTCTGACCGGCTTGCCCGACTTCAGCCACCACTCGCCCCCAGCCTGTGGACAACATTCCCGGGACCTGCGGAAAACACGGTCGACCAATACCGCAAGACGGTCATATTTACTCCTAGTGTGACATTGCGCTTCACCTGTCCTGTCCACAGGGCTTGCGCACCTGTCCCGCTTCGGCTACTGGGAAGGACGGCCCACGCCATGCCCGCAGATCTCGCCGTCATCGGACTCGGCCCGTTCGGCCTGCCCCTGGCCCAGGCCGCCGTCGCCGCCGGCATCTCCACGCTCGGCTACCGGACCGGTCCCGAACCGGGTTCCCTCAGCCCCGCCGAACTGCGCCGCATGCTCTCGGGGGGCTTCAAGCACGCCACCGCCCCCGCCGAGCTCGGCCGGGTCCGCACCGCGGTGATCTGCGCGCCGACCCCGCGCGGCGCGGACGGCGGCCTCGACCTCGGCCAGGTGGAGGCCGCCGCGCGCACGCTGGCCGCGCACATGCGCCCGCACACCACGGTGATCCTGGAGTCGCCGGTGCCCCCCGGGACGACCGAGGAGCTGCTGCGCCCGGTCCTGGAGCAGGGCTCCGGGCTGCGCGCGGGCCGCGACTTCCACCTCGCCTACTCCCCCAGTCGGGTGGATCCCGGCAACCGCGACTTCACCCCGGCCAACATCCCCAAGGTGATCGGCGGCCTCACGCCCGCGTGCACCGAGTCCGCCGCCGCCTTCTACGGGCGCCTCACGGACAAGGTGGTACGCGCGCGTGGGCTGCGCGAGGCGGAGACCGTGCAGCTCCTGGAGACCAACTTCCGGCACGTCAACATCGCTCTCGTCAACGAGATGGCCGTCCTCTGCCACGGCCTGGGCGTCGACCTGTGGGACGTCATCCGCTGCGCGGAGACCAAGCCGTTCGGCTTCGAGGCCTTCCGGCCCGGCCCCGGTGTCGGCGGCCACGCCGTCCCCCAGGACCTCACCGGGCACGCGGGCCGCACCCTGCGCATGGTCGAACTGGCCCAGCAGGTCAACAGCCAGATGCCCCGTTACGTCGTCCGGCGCGCGGCCACGCTCCTCAACGAGCACGGCAAGTCGGCCCGCGGCGCGCGGGTGCTGCTGCTCGGCGTCACCTACAAGCCCGACCTCGCCGACCAACAGGGCACCCCCGCCCAGGAGATCGCCGTCCGCCTCATGGAACTCGGCGCCTCCGTCAGCTATCACGACCCGCACGTCCCGTCCTGGAACGTCCTCGACCGCCCGGTCCCCCGCGCCGACTCCCTCTACGAGGCCGCGGCCGACGCCGACCTGACGATCCTGCTCCAGCAGCACCGGACGTACGACCTGCAGGGACTGTCGGTGAAGGCACAGCTGCTGCTGGACACGAGGGGCGCCGCGCCCACCGGGGTGGCGCATCGGTTGTGAGAGGGGGGCGCGGGTGCCTTACGGAGAGAGGCGGAGCACACCGCAGCGGTCACTGCAGCGGGCTCCAGGATGGTTCACGGAGTGTCCGCCCCCAGGTTGTGTGGGGGCGGCCGCTCACCATCCGGAAACCCGCAAGGTCCACCTCCTTGGGACGCCGACACGGCGCACAGCCCCCGGACACGCGAAGGGGGCCGGTCACGTCCGGTGACCGGCCCCCTTCGCGCCGTACGCGCTACCGCTTGTGCTGTGAGTCGGCCACCGTGACCTCGACCCGCTGGAACTCCTTGAGCTCGCTGTAGCCGGTCGTGGCCATGGCCCGGCGCAGGGCGCCGAAGAAGTTCATGGAGCCGTCGGGGGTGTGCGAGGGGCCCGCCAGGACCTCCTCGATCGTGCCGACCGTGCCCAGGTCGACCTTCTGGCCGCGCGGCAGCTCCTCATTGACGGCCTCCATGCCCCAGTGGTGGCCACGCCCCGGCGCGTCCGTCGCACGGGCCAGCGGGGAGCCCATCATCACCGAGTCGGCGCCGCAGGCGATCGCCTTCGGCAGGTCGCCGGACCAGCCGACACCGCCGTCGGCGATCACGTGCACGTACCGGCCGCCGGACTCGTCCATGTAGTCGCGGCGGGCCGCGGCCACGTCCGCGACCGCCGTCGCCATCGGGACCTGGATGCCCAGGACGTTGCGCGTGGTGTGCGCCGCGCCGCCGCCGAAGCCGACGAGCACGCCCGCCGCACCCGTGCGCATCAGGTGCAGGGCCGCGGTGTAGGTGGCGCAGCCGCCGACGATCACCGGGACGTCGAGCTCGTAGATGAACTGCTTCAGGTTCAGCGGCTCGTGCGAGCCGGAGACGTGCTCCGCCGAGACCGTCGTGCCGCGGATGACGAAGATGTCCACGCCCGCGTCCACGACCGCCTTGGAGAACTGCGCCGTGCGCTGCGGGGAGAGCGCGGCCGCCGTGACCACGCCGGAGTCGCGCACCTCCTTGATGCGCCGGCCGATCAGCTCCTCCTTGATGGGAGCGGTGTAGATCTCCTGGAGGCGGCGGGTCGCGGTGCCGGCGGGCAGCTCGGCGATCTCGTCGAGCAGCGGCTGCGGGTCCTCGTACCGGGTCCACAGGCCCTCGAGGTTGAGCACGCCGAGACCGCCGAGCTCGCCGATGCGGATCGCGGTGGCGGGCGAGACGACCGAGTCCATGGGAGCGGCCAGGAACGGCAGCTCGAAGCGGTAGGCGTCGATCTGCCAGGCGATCGAGACCTCCTTCGGGTCCCGCGTACGGCGGCTGGGGACGACGGCGATGTCGTCGAAGGCGTACGCCCGGCGGCCGCGCTTGCCGCGCCCGATCTCGATCTCAGTCACGTCTGTGGCCTTTCCCTGATGCGTTGCAGCGTCTTCCAGTATCGCCGACGGGCACGACGAGGGCGGCCCCGGAGGTACCGGGGCCGCCCTCGTGCGTCGGTCACGCGCGCGTGCGCGTCACTGCCTGCTGTAGTTCGGCGCCTCGACCGTCATCTGGATGTCGTGCGGGTGGCTCTCCTTGAGCCCCGCCGAAGTGATCCGGACGAAGCGGCCCTTGGACTCCATCTCCTCGATGGTGGCCGCGCCCACGTAGCCCATGGTCTGGCGCAGACCGCCGACGAGCTGGTGCAGGACGTTGGCCAGCGGGCCGCGGTAGGGCACCTGGCCCTCGACGCCCTCGGGCACGAGCTTGTCGTCGGAGGCGACCTCGGCCTGGAAGTAGCGGTCCTTCGAGAACGACTTCGCCTGGCCGCGGGACTGCATCGCGCCGAGCGAGCCCATGCCGCGGTAGGACTTGAACTGCTTGCCGTTGATGAAGAGCAGCTCGCCGGGCGACTCCTCGCAGCCCGCCAGCAGGCTGCCCAGCATGACGGTGTCGGCACCGGCGGCGAGCGCCTTGCCGATGTCGCCGGAGTACTGCAGGCCGCCGTCGCCGATCAGCGGGATGCCCGCGGGCCGGGCGGCGAGGGAGGCCTCGTAGATGGCGGTGACCTGCGGGACGCCGATGCCGGCGACCACGCGCGTGGTGCAGATCGAACCGGGGCCCACGCCCACCTTGATGCCGTCGACGCCGGCGTCGATCAGCGCCTGCGCGCCGTCACGCGTCGCGACGTTGCCGCCGATCACGTCGACCGGGACGCTCGACTTGATCTTCGCCATCCAGCTCAGGGCGTTGCTGTTGTGGCCGTGGGAGGTGTCGACGACCAGGAAGTCCACGCCCGCCCCGGCCAGCGCCTGGGCCCGCTCCAGGGCCTCGGGGCTGGCGCCCACGGCGGCACCGACGAGCAGCCGGCCCTCGGCGTCCTTGGCGGCGTTCGGGTACTTCTCGGCCTTGACGAAGTCCTTGACGGTGATCAGGCCCTTGAGGACGCCCTCGCCGTCCACCAGCGGCAGCTTCTCGATCTTGTGCTTGCGCAGCAGCTGCATGGCGTCGACACCGGAGATGCCGACCTTTCCGGTGACCAGCGGCATCGGCGTCATGACGTCGCGCACCTGACGGCTGCGGTCGGTCTCGAAGGCCATGTCGCGGTTGGTGACGATGCCGAGCAGCTTGCCGGCCGGGTCGGTCACGGGCACGCCGCTGATCCGGAACTTCGCACACAGGGCGTCCGCCTCCGCGAGCGTCGCCTCGGGGTGCACGGTGATGGGGTCGGTGACCATGCCGGACTCGGACCGCTTGACCAGGTCGACCTGGTTGACCTGGTCCTCGACCGACAGATTGCGGTGCAGCACGCCGACACCGCCCAGACGGGCCATGGCGATCGCCATCCGGGACTCGGTCACCTTGTCCATCGCCGCCGAGAGCAGCGGGATGTTGACCCGGACGTTGCGGGAGATGCGGGACGAGGTGTCGACCGCGTTGGGCAGCACCTCGGATGCGCCCGGCAGCAGCAGCACGTCGTCGTAGGTCAGCCCGAGTGTCGCGAATTTTCCGGGCACTCCGTCGACGTTCGCAGTCATGACACCTTCCCCAAATGGCCTTGATCGGTGCGGATGTCCATGCTAACGGGAAGTGCACTGCTCCCATTCCACGGTCCCGCACGACCTCGGGCTTCGTATGTTCCTACGGGATCGTTGCGTCGCCTGTTCAAAGAAGGCGCTCGCCACAAGGGCGTCACTGCTCCGCGAGCGCCCTGAGCCGGCTCAGCGCCCGGTGCTGGGCGACCCGCACGGCCCCGGGTGACATTCCCAACATCTGGCCCGTCTCCTCGGCCGTGAGGCCCACCGCGATGCGCAGCAGCAGCAGTTCGCGCTGGTTCTCGGGGAGGTTGGCCAGGAGTTTCTTGGCCCACTCGGCGTCGCTGCTGAGCAGCGCCCGCTCCTCGGGGCCGAGGGAGTCGTCGGGCCGCTCCGGCATCTCGTCGGACGGCACCGCCGTCGACCCCGGGTGCCGCATCGCCGCCCGCTGGAGGTCCGCGACCTTGTGCGCGGCGATGGCGAAGACGAACGCCTCGAAGGGGCGGCCGGTGTCCTTGTAGCGCGGCAGCGCGAGCAGGACGGCGACGCAGACCTCCTGCGCGAGGTCCTCCACGAAGTGCCGGGCATCGCCCGGCAGACGGGACAGACGGGTGCGGCAGTAGCGCAGCGCGAGGGGGTGGACGTGGGCGAGCAGGTCGTGTGTCGCCTGTTCGTCCCCGTCGACGGCGCGATGGACGAGTGCACCGATCGCCCCTGCGGCATCGGCCGCCTCGTCGTCGCGCATCGGTCCATGGTGCCCTGCGGCCGCACGGTCCGCGGCACCGCGCCCGATGTTGTGCACCGAAGCGTTATGAGCAGGTGCGCCGGAACTCATCCCTTGCGCCCTCCCCTTCCGCTCGACCGACTCGTCCCCGAGAGACTCCACACCTCAAGGATGCGGCATCCGCGCCGAAACGAGCAGCGGGCACCCGGCGGGTCGTTTTGCCACCCCCGCCCACCGTGCGGTAGGCGGGGATTTCCCGAACCCCCGCTCTGACACACGCAAGGCCCTAACGGACCAGGCCCCAGCGGAAACCGAGCGCCACCGCGTGCGCCCGGTCCGAGGCGCCGAGCTTCTTGAACAGCCGCCGGGCGTGCGTCTTGACGGTGTCCTCGGAGAGGAACAGCTCGCGGCCGATCTCCGCGTTGGACCGGCCGTGGCTCATGCCCTCGAGCACCTGGATCTCACGCGCGGTGAGCGTGGGCGCGGCGCCCATCTCGGCGGAGCGCAGCCGGCGCGGGGCCAGTCGCCAGGTCGGGTCGGCGAGCGCCTGCGTGACGGTCGCGCGCAGCTCCGCGCGCGAGGCGTCCTTGTGCAGATAGCCGCGGGCACCCGCGGCGACCGCGAGGGCCACGCCGTCCAGGTCCTCGGCGACGGTCAGCATGATGATGCGCGCACCGGGGTCGGCGGACAGCAGCCGCCGCACGGTCTCGACGCCGCCCAGGCCGGGCATGCGCACATCCATCAGAATCAGGTCCGAGCGGTCCGCGCCCCAGCGGCGGAGGACTTCCTCGCCGTTGGCCGCGGTCGTCACGCGCTCGACGCCGGGCACGGTTGCGACCGCGCGGCGGAGCGCCTCTCGGGCAAGCGGGGAGTCGTCGCAGACGAGGACGGATGTCATGGCCGCCCTCCGCAGCTGATGCGCGTCACCTTGAGCCTCCAGGCTGGTACGAAATCGTCACCTGTGCGGTCGACCGTCTCGGACGCCTGCCCGAGCGCTTGTTGTTTCAACCGCCTCCGCCCTCTCAACGATGGTCACTCGAAAGAGTTACGGGGCCGTGTGCCATCTTCGGCACTCTACGTGAGGGCCCGGACACGGTGGAGTCACGCGGCGCGGACCCTCAATGTTTCATCACAACCCATGCCCCATTTAGACCCCTTTTCTTCCCACCTAGTGGTGTCTGAGGCTAGATTCGCAATGAGTCATATTTTCATCTCCTTAGATCGTAGTTGTACGGTCGTTGGCACCGTATCCGCTCAGAACGGCTACAAGGGGTCACGTAATGGCAGATTTCTCCCGCCTTCCCGGACCGAACGCGGACCTTTGGGACTGGCAGCTTCTGGCTGCCTGTCGCGGGGTGGACAGCTCCCTCTTTTTTCACCCGGAGGGTGAGCGCGGTGCGGCCCGGAGCGCTCGCGAGAACTCGGCCAAGGAGGTCTGCATGAGGTGCCCCGTGCGCGCGCAGTGCGCGGCGCACGCGCTGGCGGTGCGCGAGCCGTACGGCGTGTGGGGCGGCCTGACCGAGGACGAGCGCGAAGAACTCATGGGACGCGCGCGAAACCGGCTGGTGGTAGCGGCTGGTGGGGACAGCGCATCGAACACCTGAAGGAACGTTTCTTCCACTGGATGATGGGCACGCACCGCGTGCCCATCACTTTTGCTGGCGGGCGGCCGCGCTCCCGAGGTGCTCCAGGGTCGCCGCGACCGCCGGCACCTGGGCCAGGTCGGGCAGGGTCAGCGCCACGATCTCGCGGCGCACCGCCGGCCGCAGCTCCAGCACGCGCGCGTGCCGCGGCCGTACGGACTCGATGGCGAGCTGCGGCAGTACCGCGACTCCGAGACCCGCGCCTACCAGGCCGACCACCGCCGGGTAGTCGTCGGTGGCGAAGTCGATGCGCGGGGTGAAACCGGCGCTCTCGCACACCTCCACCAACTGTCCGCGGCAGCGCGGGCATCCCGCGATCCACGGCTCGCACGCGAGGTCGCCGATGGCCACCGAACCGGCCCCCGCGAGCCGGTGGCGCTCCGGCACGAGCCCCACGAGGCGGTCGCTCAGCAGCGGCCGTACGACGAGGTCGTCCCATTCCTCCGCGCCCGCGGCGCCCTCGTAGCGAAAGGCCAGCGCCACGTCGCAGTCGCCCTCGCGCAGCAGCTCGACGGAGGCGGGGGGCTCCGCCTCCTCGAGCGAGACCCGGGTGCCGGGGTGCGCGGCGCGCAGGGCGGCCAGGGCGGTGGGGACGAGCGTGGAGCTGCCGCTGGGGAAGGAGACGAGCCGGACGCGCCCCGCGCGCAGCCCGGCGATGGCCGCGACCTCCTCCTCGGCGGCGGTGAGCCCGGCGAGGATGCCGTTGGCGTGCCGGACGAGGGCCTCGCCGGCCTGGGTCAGCCGCATCTCGCGCCCGCTGCGCACCAGCAGCGGGGTGCCCACGGACGACTCCAGGGCCTTCATCTGCTGGCTCACGGCGGGCTGGGTGCAGCCGAGTTCGCGCCCGGCCGCCGAGAACGAGCCGGTGGCGGCGACGGCACGCAGGACACGCAGATGGCGGGCTTCGATCACAGGACCAAGGATAAGAGATCCTTTGATCCGGCACCCGATAATGCGTCGACGCTTTGGTGTCCGGTGGCCTAACGTTCCGGGCATGAAGCTTCTGTCGGTGAACCTCGGCCGCGCCCTGCCCGTGCCGTACACGGACCAGCCGCAGGGTCTGACCGGCATCGGCAAGCAGCCGGTGGACGGACCGGTGCGGGTGGCGGCGCCGGGCCCGAAGGGGGTCGGGGCGAGCGGGCTCGGCGGGGACGCGGTCTGCGACACCCGCCACCACGGCGGGGACGAGCAGGCGGTGTACGCCTACGCGCGCGAGGACCTCGACGACTGGGCGCGCGAACTGGGCCGGCCGCTGGCCAACGGCTGTTTCGGCGAGAACCTCACGACCGACGGCCTGGACGTGAGGAACGCGCTGATCGGCGAGCGCTGGCGGATCGGCTCGCGGGTGGTCCTGGAGGTGACCTCGGGGCGGATCCCGTGCCGTACGTTCCAGGGCCATATGGACGAGCGGGGCTGGGTGAGGAGATTCACCCGTAAGGGCGTGACCGGCGCCTATCTCAGGGTCGTCGAAGCGGGTGAGATCCGGGCCGGCGATCCGGTCGAGATCGTGCACCGGCCGGACCACGGGGTGACGGCGGCGCTGCAGTTCCGCGCGGTCACCACGGAGCGCGAGCTGCTGCCGCGCCTGCTCGCGGCCGGACCCGCGCTGCACTCCGAGGCGCTGGCGCTGGCCCGCAAGTACGTGGCGCGGACGGGCGGCTGAGAGACCGTCGGAACGGCGCCGGCGGGCAGCGCCCCACGCGGCGGAGGCTGTCGGTCCTGGTCACTACCCTTGGGCCATGACAACGGCTCTGATTACGGGATCGACCGCGGGCATCGGTGCCGCGTTCGCACGTCGGCTGGCGGCCGACGGGCACAACCTGGTTCTCGTCGCGCGTGACACCAAGCGGCTCCAGGAGCAGGCGACCGAACTGCACGACCGGCACGGCATCGAGGCGGAGGTCCTCACGGCGGACCTCGCCACGGACGACGGCATCGAGGCCGTGGCCACACGCGTGTCCGACCGCAGAGACCCGGTCGACCTGCTGATCAACAACGCCGGCTTCGGCAACAAGGGCCGTTTCCTCGAGGTGTCGATGGCCGACGAGCTGACCATGCTCAAGGTCCACTGCGAGGCGGTGCTCCGGCTCACGGCGGCGGCGACCGGGGCGATGCGGGAGCGCGGCCGCGGCGGTGTCGTCAACGTCGCGTCGGTGGCCGCCTTCGTGCCGCGCGGCACCTACGGCGCCTCCAAGGCGTGGGTCGTGCAGTTCACCCAGGGCGCCGCACGCGATCTGGCGGGCAGCGGCGTGCGGTTGATGGCGCTGTGCCCGGGGTTCGTGCGCACCGAGTTCCACCAGCGGGCCGGCATGGGGACGGACAACATCCCCGGCTGGATGTGGCTGGACGCGGACAAGCTGGTGGCGGCGGCGCTCGCGGACCTGGCCCGGGGCAAGTCGCTGTCGATCCCGGACCCGCGGTACAAGGCGCTGATGGGGCTCGTGAAGGTGACGCCGCGTGGGCTGCTGGGCGGCATCACCTCGCGCACCGGGCGGAAGTACGGGCCGCAGTAGTCCCGTGCGGAGGCGCGAGGGCGCCCCGGTGGGAAAATGGTGCTGTTCAACCGGACCCCGAGGGACCGGAGGCAACCATGACCTTCGTTCAGATCATCGACTGCAGGACGAGCCGGTTCGACGACGTCAACCGGCTGATGGACACATGGGTCGAGCAGACCAGGGGCAAGCGGACGGCGACGCACGCGGTGGTCGGGAGGGACCACTCGGACGCGTCGCACTTCATCGAGATCGTGGAGTTCCCGTCGTACGAGGAGGCGATGCGGAACTCCGGCCTGCCGGAGACCGACAAGATCTTCCGGGAGATGGTCGCCCTGTGCGACGAGATGCCCACCTTCACGGATCTCGACGTCGTACGGGACGAGCAGCTGTTCGCGGCCACCGCGCGGCGGTTCTTCGAGACGATGTCCGCCAGGGGCGAGCTGCCGCCGCTCGACGACCTGTTCGCCGAGAACTACCACGACCACGACCCCGCCAACGAGCAGGACACCATCGGCATGGACGCCATGCGGCGCGAGGCCGAGATGTGGCGGGGCGGCTTCGACCTCGACTTCACGGTCGAGGACCAGATCTGCGACGGCGACCGCGTGTGCACGCGCTGGACCGGGGACGCCGTGCACAAGGGCGAGTTCATGGGGCTCGCGCCCACCGGACGGAAGGTGTCCATGACCGGCACGACCGTCTTCCGGTTCGGCGACCACGGGAAGATCGTCGAGGGCTGGTGGCAGTACGACCGGCTCGGGCTGATGGCGCAGCTGGGGGCGCTGGAAGGGCTGGAGCAGTAGGAAAGGCCGAAGGCCCGGCACCTCACAGGTGCCGGGCCTTCCTGCTGACCGGTGTCAGTGGGCGTGGCCGTGGCCGTGGCCCGCGGCGGCCGGCTCCTCCTCTTCCTTCTTCTCGACGACCAGGGTCTCGGTCGTGAGCAGGAGGGAGGCGATGGAGGCGGCGTTCTCCAGGGCGGAGCGGGTGACCTTGACCGGGTCGATGACGCCGGCCTTGACCAGGTCGCCGTACTCGCCGGTGGCGGCGTTGAAGCCCTGGCCCTTCTCGAGCTCGGCGACCTTGGAGGTGATGACGTAGCCCTCCAGGCCGGCGTTCTCGGCGATCCAGCGCAGCGGCTCGGCGGCGGCGCGGCGGACGACCGCGACACCGGTGGCCTCGTCGCCGGACTTGCCGAGGTTGTCCTCGAGCACCTTCACGGCGTGGACCAGAGCGGAGCCACCACCGGAGACGATGCCCTCCTCGACCGCGGCGCGGGTCGCGGAGATGGCGTCCTCCAGACGGTGCTTCTTCTCCTTGAGCTCCACCTCGGTGGCGGCGCCGACCTTGATCACGCACACGCCGCCGGCCAGCTTCGCGAGGCGCTCCTGGAGCTTCTCGCGGTCCCAGTCGGAGTCCGTGTTCTCGATCTCGGCCTTGATCTGGGCGATGCGGCCCTGGACGTCGGCGGAGTCGCCGGCGCCGTCCACGATGGTCGTGTCGTCCTTGGTGACCGTGATCCGGCGGGCGGAGCCCAGCACGTCCAGGCCGACCTGGTCGAGCTTGAGGCCGACCTCCTCGGAGATGACGGTGGCACCGGTGAGGGTGGCCATGTCCTGCAGCATCGCCTTGCGGCGGTCGCCGAAGCCGGGGGCCTTCACCGCGACGGCGTTGAAGGTGCCGCGGATCTTGTTGACCACCAGGGTCGACAGGGCCTCGCCCTCGACGTCCTCGGCAATGATCAGCAGCGGCTTGGAGGAGCCGGCCTGGATGACCTTCTCCAGCAGCGGCAGCAGGTCGGCGATGGAGGAGATCTTGCCCTGGTTGATGAGGACGTAGGGGTCCTCCAGGACGGCCTCCATGCGCTCCTGGTCCGTCACGAAGTACGGCGACAGGTAGCCCTTGTCGAAGGCCATGCCCTCGGTGAAGTCCAGCTCCAGACCGAAGGTGTTGGACTCCTCGACGGTGATGACGCCGTCCTTGCCGACCTTGTCCATCGCCTCGGCGATGAGCTCGCCGACCTGCTGGTCCTGGGCGGACAGCGCGGCCACGGCGGCGATGTCGGACTTCTCGTCGATCGGGCGGGCCGACGCGAGGAGGTCCTCGGACACGGCGGCCACGGCCGCGTCGATGCCCTTCTTCAGCAGCGCCGGGGACGCACCCGCGGCGACGTTGCGCAGGCCCTCGCGCACCAGCGCCTGGGCGAGCACGGTGGCGGTGGTGGTGCCGTCGCCCGCGATGTCGTTGGTCTTGGTCGCCACCTCCTTCACCAGCTGCGCGCCGAGGTTCTCGTACGGGTCCTCGACCTCGACCTCACGGGCGATGGTGACGCCGTCGTTGGTGATGGTGGGGGCGCCGAACTTCTTGTCGATGACGACGTTGCGGCCCTTGGGGCCGATCGTCACCTTGACCGTGTCGGCCAGCTTGTTGACGCCGCGCTCGAGGGCGCGACGGGCGTCCTCGTCGAACTTCAGGATCTTCGCCATGACAGCGGGAGCCCTCTCGGATTTCAGGGGTGGGAAATGCACTGCGCCCCGGGCGCCCGGTTTGTCAAAGGTCGCGGGGGCCAGGGGCGCAGCTCAAAGCAATGTGTGCGAGATGAATTACTTCTCGACGATCGCGAGCACGTCGCGAGCCGAGAGGACGAGGTACTCCTCGCCGTTGTACTTCACCTCGGTGCCGCCGTACTTGCTGTACAGCACGATGTCGCCGGTCTTGACGTCGAGCGGAAGACGCTCGCCGTTCTCGAAACGGCCCGGGCCCACGGCCAGGACGACGCCCTCCTGGGGCTTCTCCTTGGCGGTGTCCGGAATGACCAGGCCAGAGGCCGTGGTCTGCTCGGCGTCCAGCGGCTGGACCACGATGCGGTCCTCGAGCGGCTTGATGGCAACCTTGGAGCTGGCGGTCGTCACGATCCGACCTCCCCCTTCGGAGATCTCACGGGGTTAACTGTCTGAGGTGGCGACCAGGTCGATCCGTCGTCGCGGGTGCCGGACCTGCCCGTCGCGTATTTGGCACTCTCCCGGGGGGAGTGCCAGAGCCGAGACTATGACCGGGATTAGCACTCGGTCAAGCGGAGTGCCAATGCCCGCGGCGCGTCGGCCGGGATGGCCGGCCCGATGGGCCTCGTCCTGGAACGCCGGACGGGCTCGAACGCGGCGGACCGGCGCTCGAAACGTCAGACGTAGTCCTCGAGGCGGCCCACCGTCAGGCCCTGCTCCTGCACGCGGCGCAGCAGGCGCAGGGTTCGCCGGCGCAGGGGCAGCCCCGCGCTCTCGTCCGGGTCCACCGCCACGATGTCGCCGGCGCGCAGGTGGTCGCCGCCTTGCGCGTACGTCAGCTCGCCGGTGCCCGTCATGGACGCGCGCCACAGGACCAGGGCGGAGATGCCGCAGTCGGCGGCCGCCCGGCGGGTGGTGGTGTCGTAGGCGCCGTAGGGCGGGCGGAAGAGGCGGGGGCGGGCGCCGAGACGGGCGCGGAGCCTGTCCTGCTGGCCGCAGATCTCGGCGCGCTGGCCGGCGTAGGGCAGGCCGCGCAGGGACGGGTGGTCGAGGGTGTGGTTCTGGATGCCCGCGCCGGCCGACCGGAGCCGGGCGAAGTGGCCGTAGCCCGGTCCCACGACGCTGTCGGTGAGGAACACGCTGACGGGCAGGCGCAGTTCGCGGACCATGTCGACGAACCGCGGATCCTTCTCGGCCCCGTCGTCGTAGGTCAGGAAGACGACCTTGTCGCGGGTGCGGACACGGTGCACGACCGGGGGCAGGCCGCGGCCCGCCGCCTTGGCCGGTGAGGCGCGGGACGGCTTCGGGGCGGGCGCCAGCGGAGCCGTGAGGCCCCAGCGGAGGTACGCCGCCCGCTCCGCCGGGACGGCCGCCTCGTGCGGCCGCACCCGCTGGGCGGCCTTCTCGCTCAGCCGCTCGATGGGGTCGACGGACTGGGCGCAGCCGGTGAGCAGGGCGAGGGCCAGCCCGCCGGCCGCCAGGCCGCCCGGCCTCACAGGTAGTCCTCCAGGCGGGCCACCGCGTACCCCTCGGCCGTGACCTTGTTCAGGAAGCGGCGCATGTCGTCGATCATGGTGCCCTTGCCGCCCCAGTCGGCGCGGCCGCGGAAGTGGGTGAGCACGATGTCGCCGGGGTGCAGGTCCTGGTCGTCCTCGCGGTACTCCCAGTGGTCGACGAAGACCTCCTCGTCCCAGATGGGCGCGTACTTGATGCCGCAGGACCTGGCGGCGCGCAGGGTGTCCTGGTTGTAGTTGCCGAACGGCGGGCGAAGGACGGTCGGCGCCCTGCCGAACTGCTTCTTCATGACGGCCTGCATGCCGCAGATCTCGCGCTTCTGCTCCTCGTAGGACAGACCGGGCAGGTAGGGGTGGGTGAGGGTGTGGTTGTTCAGGGTGTGGCCCTCGCCCTGCATCGTGCGGAAGTACCCGTAGTCGTCCTTGATCTCCTTGTCGGTGAGGAAGGCGGTGTACGGGATCTTCAGATCGCTCATCATGCGCAGGAACTCCGGGTCCTTCTCGGACCCGTCGTCGATCGTCAGGAAGACGACCTTCTGCCGGGTGGGGATCGTGGTGAAGACGGGCGGCAGGTCCAGTTCCTCCTGGTCCTGCACCTCGAAGCCCTTGCGGGCGGTGATCCTCGGCTTGTGGACGGGCGGCGGCGGAGCCGTGAGGGGGACCCTGGCCAGGTTCCAGCGCCTCGCCGCGGCGACGCGGGCGGCGTGGGCCGCGCGCAGCTTCGCGGCGTAGGAGTCGAGAGCGCGGGCGGCGGGCGCCTGGAGCTGCTGCGGTCCGGCGGCCGGGCGCGCCTCGTGGCCGCCGGGCGAGGCGCAGCCCGAGACGGCGGCCGCGAGGGCGAGGACGGCGATGCCGCCGCGGACCCACAGGCCACGCGGGGCCAGATTTTTTTCATTTTGTCCTACTTCTCGCATGGCGCCGGATCCTCGCAGGCCGGAGCGCCGAAACGGGTCCGACACCGCTGCGCGCGGCGGACCGTCCACCGACTGGCCCACAATGACCCGGTGAACGACCTCGCCCCTCTCCTGACCCCCGAAGGCCGCGCCCTCCTCGACGAGGTGCGCGGCACGGCCCCCGCCGACGAACTCGCCGTCGCCACCCGGCTGCGCCGCGCGCACCCCGCCGAACTGGTGTCGGCGGCGATCGGGCAGGCCCGGCTGCGGCAGCGGGCGGCGGCCAAGTTCGGCGCCGAGGACGCGCAGCGGATGTTCTTCACGCCGAACGGGGTGGAGCAGTCCACGCGGGCGAGTGTCGCCGCCCACCGGGCGCAGCGGCTGCGGGCGCTGGGGGTGACGTCCGTGGCCGACCTGTGCTGCGGGATCGGCGGGGACGCGATCGCGCTCGCCCGGGCGGGCATCCGCGTCCTCGCCGTGGACCGGGACCCGGCGACGGCGGCCACCGTCCGGGCGAACGCCGAGGCGCTGGGGCTGGACGAGCTGATCGAGGTGCGGGAGGACGACGTCACCCAGGTGCGTACGGACGGCTGGGACGCCGTGTTCGTGGACCCGGCCAGACGGGGCGGACGGGGACGGATCTTCGACCCCGAGGCCTACTCGCCGCCCCTGTCGTGGGCCGTCGAGGCCGCCCGCAGGGCCCCGCACGCGGCACTGAAGGTGGCACCCGGCATCCCGCACGAGGCCGTGCCCGGGGACGCCGAGGCCGAGTGGATCTCGGACGGCGGGGACGTGAAGGAGGCGGTGCTGTGGTTCGGGACCCGGCCGGGCGCCGTGCGCGCCACGCTGCTGCCCGGACCGCGCACGCTGCTGGGCCGGGGGCTGCCCGACCCCCGGGTCCGGCCCGTCGGACGGTACCTGTACGAGCCCGACGGCGCCGTCATCCGCGCCCACCTGGTCGCCGAGGCCGCCGAGGAGCTGAACGGCGGGCTGATCGACGCGACCATCGCGTACGTCACCTCGGACGAACGGCACGCGAGCCGGTACGCCTCCGCCTACGAGATCACCGACCAACTCCCCTTCAACGTGAAGAAGTTGAAGGCGCTGCTGCGCGAGCGCGAGGTCGGTGTGCTGACCGTCAAGAAGCGCGGGTCGGCCGTCGAACCGGAGGAGCTGCGCCGCAAGGCCCTCCCGAAGGCGCAGGGCCCGAGGGCGGCCACCGTGTTCCTGACCCGGGTCGCCGGGGCGCCGACCATGCTGATCGGCGCCCCGGTCACCCCCTAGGCACCGAGTGAGCGGAGCCTGCCGCGCAGCAGCTCCCGTTCACGTTCGTTGCGGGCGAGTTCCACGGCTCGCGCGAACTCCGCGCGGGCCTCGGTCGTGCGGCCGAGGCGGGCCAGCAGGTCGCCGCGCACGCTGGGCAGCAAGTGGTAGTCGCGCAGGGCGGGTTCGGCGGCGAGGGCGTCGGCGATCGCGAGGCCCTCGGCCGGGCCCCGCGCCATCGACACGGCGACGGCGCGGTTGAGTTCGACGACCGGGGAGGGCGCGCGGGCGGCGAGCAGGCCGTAGAGCGTCGCGATGCTCGCCCAGTCGGTCTCCTCGTAGGTGTAGGCGTGCGCGTGGCAGGCGGCGATGGCGGCCTGGAGGGCGTAGGGGCCCGGAGCGCCGGTGGCCGTGGCGTCGGCGAGGTGGAGGGCGGTGATGCCGCGGGCCACGAGCATGCGGTTCCAGCGGCGCCGGTTCTGGTCCTTCAGGAGCACGGGCTCGCCGTCCGGTCCGGTGCGGGCGGCCGTGCGCGACGCCTGGAACTCCAGCAGGGAGGCCAGCGCGTGCACCTCGGGCTCCTTGGGCATCAGGCCCGACAGCACGCGGGCCAGCCGCAACGCGTCCTCGCACAGGGCGGGACGCAGCCAGTCGTCGCCGGCCGTGGCGGCGTACCCCTCGTTGAAGATCAGGTAGATGACGTCGAGGACGGAGCCGAGGCGGGCCTCGCGCTCGGGGCCGTCGGGCACCTCGAAGGCGATGTTCCTGGTGGCGAGGGTCTTCTTCGCGCGGACGATGCGCTGGGCGACCGTCGGCTCGGGGACCAGGAACGCGCGGGCGATCTCGGCCGTCGTCAGACCGCCGAGCAGGCGCAGCGTCAGCGCGATGCGGGCCTCGGCCGACAGGACCGGGTGGCAGGCGGTGAAGACCAGGCGGAGCAGGTCGTCGTCGATGTCCTCGGGATCGGCGGGTTCCTCGGGCGGGGCCGCCGTCTCCAGGCTGCGGCCGATCTCCGCCAGCTTGCGGGCGTAGTTCTCCCGGCGCCGGACCAGGTCGACGGCGCGGTGCCGCGCGGTGGACATGAGCCAGGCGCCCGGGTTGTCCGGCACGCCGTCCCGCGGCCACTGCTCCAGGGCGGCGACCAGGGCGTCCTGCGCGAGTTCCTCGGCGATGCCGACGTCGCGCACGACGCGCGTGACGCCGGCGATGATGCGGGGCGACTCGATGCGGAAGACGGTCTCGATGGCGTGCCGGGGGTCGGCGCCGGCGGAGGGCTGTATGCTCACAGCCCTCCATTCGACACCGCTCCCGGCGCACGGCCAAGGAAGGGCGCCCCTAGCCCTCCGCGATCTCCCGGACCTCGCACGTCACGGTCCAGTGCTCCTCGTGGACCTTCAGGAACTTCTTCGTCCACTCCAGCGCCTCGGCCATGTCCTTGCACTGCATGATCGCGTAGCCGCCGACGACCTCCTTGGCCTCGGTGAAGGGCCCGTCGGTGACGGAGATCCGCCCGCCCTCCCAGTGCACCCGGGTGCCCTGCGCGGACGGCGTCAGCCCGGCGGTGTCGAGCATGACCCCCGCCTTGGTGACCTCCTCGATCAGCTCGCCCATGCGCTGCATCAGCTCCGGGCTCGGGCCCTCGGCGGGCGCGGTGGACTCGTCGATCTGCACGAGCGACAGGTAACGCGGCATGACTGCCTCCTCGGTCGGCGGGGGCCGGTCCTTCCCGGCCTCTCGCCTGTGCGTCGATCGGGACCCGGCCGGATCGACACACGCACCGGATTTCTTCGAAGAATTTTCCGGGGCGTACGTCCTTGCAGGTCACAGACGCCCGCCACGGACGACCGGGTCAGCGCAGCGACTTCCACAGCTCGCTCGCCGCCGGTTCCTTCGCCACCACGCGGTTGTGGTCCGAGGGGGCCGGCACCACCGGCATCATCACCGTCCTCACGTCGGCGGCGGACAGGCCCTTCAGGCTCCGGCCGAGGTCGACGAGTTCGCTCAGCGAGTCGAGGCCGGTGTCGGTGGTCAGGCTGCTGGTCACCGCCTCGGCGACCGTGTAGAGCCTGGCGGGGTCGGTGAACAGGTCGGTCGAGGAGATCTGTTCCAGCAGGGCTTTGACCAGCTTCTGCTGCAGCCCTATGCGGCCCAGGTCGCTGCCGTCGCCTATGCCGTGCCGGGTGCGGGCGAGGGCCAGGGCCTGGGTGCCGTCGAGTCTGCGGGTGCCCGCCTTGATGTGCAGGTGGCTGTCGTCGTCGTCGATGTCCTGGTCGAGCGTCACGGTGACGCCGCCCAGCGCGTCCACCAGCCGCGCGAACCCGGAGAAGTCGATCTCGACGTAGTGGTCCATGCGTACGTCCGTGATCGACTCGACGGTCTTGACCGCGCACACCGCCCCGCCCACCGAGTAGGCGCTGTTGAACATCGAGCCGTACGCCACCGCCGTCGACCCGCCGGACTTCAGCGGGCAGGACGGGCGCGTGACCAGGGTGTCGCGCGGGATGCTGACGACGGTGGCCTTCCTGCGGCCCGCGTCGATGTGCACCACCATCGCCGTGTCGGACCGGGCACCGGAGCTGTCGCCCCCGCCCAGCGCCTTGTTCTCCTTGCCGCTGCGCGAGTCCGAGCCCAGGACCAGGATGTTCAGCGAGCCGGTCGGGAGCGGGGAGGCGGAGGCGGACGCACCGGCGGACGGGCTCGTCACCGGCTTCGCCGGGCGGTCGTCGCCGAGTGCGTTGTTGATGTCCACGCTCTTGATGTTGCCGTTGAGGTGCCAGTACGCCCAGCCCGCCGCACCCGCGCCCAGCACCAGCAGGCCCGCCATGGTGAGGCCGGCGGCCTTCAGCACCGTCGACCGTCGGCCCCTGTATCTGCCCGCGTCGCCGTTCTCGTCGTGTCCCGTCACGGGCAGGAACGTAAGTCCGAATTATTAGGGGATTGTTAGGGACGGCAACGGGAAACGGAATTCTTCGGAGAATCTCACGTTTCTCATCCCCGGATCAGCTCCGGGATCAACTCCCGGAGCAACTCGGCGTCCCGGCGAGGGCGCCTCCGAAAGTTTCGGCCGTAGAACCGATTGACTTCGGGGCGGTGTGGGGCGTCCCGTCACAGCCGTCGGCACGGCCCCACAGCCCTCGCCACGGCCGCCCTAACGCACCGGCGGCGCCCCCGTGCTGCTGCGCACCACCAGGCTCGTGGCCAGCTCCACCCGGGTCGCCACCGGCGGCTGGTCCTGCCGCCCCAGGTCGAGCACCAGCTTGGCGGCCGCCTCCGCCATCTCGGTCAGCGGCTGCCGCACGGTCGTCAGCGGCGGTCCCACCCAGCGGGCGACCGGCAGGTCGTCGAAGCCGACCACGCTCAGGTCCTCCGGGATGCGCAGGCCCAGTTCGCGTGCGGCCTCGTAAAGGCCCAGCGCCTGAAGGTCGTTGAGGGCGAAGACCGCGGTGGGCCGGTCCGGGCGGCGCAGCAGCTCCAGCCCCTGCCGGTAGCCGGCCTCGTGATGGAAGTCGCCGGTCGCGATCAGGTCCGGGTCGACCGGGAGGCCCGCGGTCTCCAGGGCGGCCCGGTAGCCGTCGACACGGGCGCGGCTGCACATCATGCGGGACGGTCCGGTGACGGCACCGATACGGGTGTGGCCGAGGTCGACGAGGTGCCGGGTGGCGGCGAGCCCGCCCTGCCAGTTGGTCGCGCCGATCGAGGGGACGTCGACGCCGGGATCGCCGGCCGGGTCCATCACCACGAACGGGATGGAACGGCTGGTCAGCAGCGCACGCTGGGACTCGTCGAGCCCGCTCAGCACGAGGATCACGCCGTGCGGCCGGCGGGCGGCGACCTGGTCGGCCCAGGTGCGCCCCGGTGTCAGCCGCCCGGCGCTCTCGCTCAGCACGACACTCAGCCCCGCGTCCCGGGCGACGTTCTCCACGCCCCGGATGACCTCCATCGCCCACGCGCTCTCCAGCTCGTGGAAGACCAGGTCGATCAGGGGCGAGCGGCTGGCCTCGGCGCGGCGGCGCCGGTAGCCGTACGCCCGCAGCAGCTCCTCGACGCGGCTGCGGGTGGCCGGGGCCACATCCGCACGGCCGTTGAGGACCTTCGAAACAGTCGGCGCGGACACGCCGGCCTCACGGGCGATCTCGGCGAGTGTCGCGGTCTGCGCGGAGCGGCCCGCCGCCGGGGTTGTCGTCCGCGTTTGAGCGGGGTCCGGTGGTGTCATGGCGGCGATCGTATCCCTGCACGACCTCTTGACGAACCCTCCGGCCCGCCCTAGGTTCCCGGAACATTCGAGGTTAGTATCGAAACATTCGTGAGAGGCCTCGCCCCAACTCGACTAGAGCAGGAGTTTCATGACCATCGCGCCCTGGCGTGACCCCGCCCTGCCCGCCGCCTCCCGCGTCGACGACCTCCTCTCCCGGATGACCCTGGAGGAGAAGACCGCCCAGCTCTACGGCGTCTGGGTGGGCGCCGCCACGGACGGCGACGGAGTCGCCCCCCTGCAGTCGGAGATGACGGCCGCGTACGACTGGGACGAGCTGATCACGCACGGCCTGGGCCAGCTCACCCGCTCCTACGGCACCGCGCCCGTGGACCCGGCGCTGGGCGCGCAGGCCCTGGCCCAGGCCCAGCGCCGTATCGTCGCGGCCGGCCGCTTCGGCATCCCGGCCGTCGCCCACGAGGAGTGCCTGGCCGGCTTCACGGCCTGGGGTGCCACCGCGTATCCGGTGCCGCTCGCCTGGGGTGCCTCCTTCGACCCGGCCCTCGTCGAGGACATGGCCCGCCGCATCGGGGCCGACCTCCGCTCCGCGGGTGTCCACCAGGGCCTCGCCCCGGTCCTGGACGTCGTACGCGATCCGCGCTGGGGGCGGGTCGAGGAGACCATCGGGGAGGACCCGTACCTGGTCGGCACGATCGGCGCGGCCTACGTCCGGGGGCTGGAGTCCGCCGGAATCGTCGCCACGCTCAAGCACTTCGCCGGGTACGCCTCCTCGGCGGGCGCCCGCAACCTCGCCCCCGTCCGGGCGGGCGTCCGCGAGCTCGCGGACGTGACGCTGCCGCCGTTCGAGATGGCGCTGCGCGAGGGCGGTCCCCGTTCGGTCATGGCCGCCTACAACGACACGGACGGCATCCCGGCCTCCGCGGACCCGGGCCTGCTGACCGAACTCCTGCGGGAGCAGTGGGGGTTCACCGGCACGGTGGTCGCCGACTACTTCGGCATCGGCTTCCTGCAGACCCTGCACCGGGTGGCGGGCTCCCCCGCCGAGGCCGCGCACGCGGCGCTGGCGGCCGGCATCGATGTCGAACTGCCGACCCTCAAGTGCTACGGCACACCGCTGCTGGAGGCGGTGCGGGCGGGCGCGGTGCCCGAGTCGCTGGTCGACCGCGCGGCCCGCCGGGTCCTGCTGCAGAAGTGCGAGCTGGGTCTGCTGGACGAGGACTGGGACCCCGGGCCCGCCTCCGCGATCGACCTCGACTCGGCCGCGAACCGGGCGCTGGCGCGCCGGCTGGCCGAGGAGTCGGTGGTGCTCCTGGACAACCCGGACGGCACGCTGCCGCTCCCGCCCGACACCCGTGTCGCGGTGGTCGGGCCGCGGGCGGCCGACGCGCTGGCGATGCTCGGCTGCTACTCCTTCCCGTCCCATGTCCTGCCGCACCATCCCGACGTGGAGACGGGCGTGGAGATCCCGACCGTCCTGGAGGCGCTGCGCACCGAACTCCCGGACGCCAAGGTGACGTTCGCTCAGGGCTGCGACACCTCGGACCCGGACACCTCGGGCTTCGAGGAGGCGGTGGCGCGGACCGCCGAGGCGGACGTGTGCGTGGCCGTCCTGGGCGACCGGGCGGGCCTGTTCGGGCGGGGCACCTCGGGCGAGGGCTGCGACGCGACGGACCTGCGGCTGCCCGGCGTGCAGGCGGATCTGCTGGACGCCCTGGTCGCCACCGGGGTGCCCGTGGTCCTGGTCCTGCTGACCGGCCGCCCGTACGCGCTGGGGCGCTGGCAGGGCCGGCTGGCCGCCGCGGTCCAGGCGTTCTTCCCCGGGGAGGAGGGCGGTCCCGCGGTCGCGGGCGTGCTGTCCGGCAGGGTCAACCCCTCCGGCCGCCTGCCGGTGAGCGTCCCGCGTGACCCGGGAGGCCAGCCGTGGACGTACCTCCAGCCGCCGCTGGGCCTCGCGGGCGAGGTCAGCAATCTCGACCCGACCCCGCGGTACGCCTTCGGCCACGGCCGCTCGTACACGCACTTCGCCTGGGAGTCGGAGCCGGCCGAGGCGGAGATCGGCACGGACGGCTCGTACGACGTGTCGGTCACCGTCCGCAACACCGGCGGCCGCGCGGGCGCGGAGGTGGTGCAGCTGTATCTGCACGACCCGGTGGCCTCGGTGACCCGTCCGGACGTCCGGCTGATCGGCTACCGGCGGCTGGAACTGGAGCCCGGCGAGGCGGCCGAGGTCACCTTCCGCTTCCACGCCGACCTGTCCGCCTTCACGGACCGTTCCGGCGCGCGGGTGGTCGAACCCGGCGCCCTGGAACTACGGTTGGCGGCATCCAGCGCGGACGTACGGCACACGGCACGCCTGCACCTCACGGGACCGGTGAGGGTCCTCGGCACCGACCGGCGGCTGCGCTGCGAGACGGAGGTGTCTGCGGTGGGGTGACCCCCCGCGCCGGAGCGACGGGGGTTGCGATGATCCGGTACGTGCGCCACGAACTGATGGCCGCCGTCGCCCTGTTGACCGCCGCCGTGGCCGGTGTCGCGGTGGGGGTCTCCGTCGAGGGCGGCGCGTCGGTGCGGGCGGGGACGGTGGCGTGGGTGACCGCCGCCGCGCTCGTGTTCCTCGCGGCCTCGGTGCGGCTGCGGTCCTCCCGGCTCAAGTGGCTCGGAGACCTGCGGGAGTTCGAGGCCGCCGACCCGTTGCCGCGCGGCGGAGCGGACCGGCCCGACCACACCCTGCGCAAGGCGCTGCGGTTCTCCCTGTTCCTGCTGCCGAGCGTGGCCATCGGCCTGCTGGGGCTGCCGTCGGTGCTGCTGGTCGCCCTGGCCATGTCCCTGGACTGGATCGCCAAGGCGGCGGTGGCCGCCCGCTGGGAGCGGCGGACCGGCCGGCGTCTGTGGCTGGGCCACGACCCGGCCGATCCGAACCGGCTGTCCTACTCCCCCGTCACTCCGCCCCCGTCGACTCGAACCGCCACCGATGCACCGTCCGGGTGACCAGGTCGCCGTCCGGCTCGGGCAGTTCGGGCAGTTCGGCGTCGTAGGCCGCGTCCCACCAGGTGATGACGAGGACGCGGTCCCGCGGGGCGCGGAAGGTCTCCCGGCGCAGCGGCGCGGCCGGCAGCTCCTGGCCGCGCGCCCAGGCCAGCAGCTCCTCGCCCCGGCCCTCGGCCGCCCGCGCCTCCCACATCAACGCGACCGTCACGAGTAGAGGTTCTCTTCGCCGGCCTCGTGCACGTGGTCGTGGGGGTGGCCGGGCACGTGCGGGTCGGTCACCGGCAGCGAGGAGTCCGCCGACAGGTCCCAGCTCGACGCCGCGCGGTTGCGGGCGACCATCTCCGCGCCGAGCGCCGCCACCATCGCGCCGTTGTCGGTGCACAGCTTCGGGCGCGGCACCCGCAGCCGGATCCCGGCGGCCTCGCAGCGCTCCTGCGCGAGCGCCCGCAGCCGGGAGTTGGCGGCCACGCCGCCCCCGATCATCAGGTGGTCCACGCCCTCGTCCTTGCAGGCCCGTACGGCCTTGCGGGTCAGCACGTCGACGACCGCCTCCTGGAAGGACGCCGCCACGTCACGCACCGGCACCTCCTCCCCCGCCGCCCGCCTGGCCTCGATCCAGCGGGCCACGGCCGTCTTCAGACCGGAGAAGGAGAAGTCGTACGCCGCATCGCGCGGGCCGGTCAGACCGCGCGGGAACGCGATCGACGCCGGGTCGCCCTCGCGCGCGTACCGGTCGATGACCGGGCCGCCGGGGAAGCCGAGGTCCAGTACGCGTGCGATCTTGTCGAACGCCTCGCCGGCCGCGTCGTCGATGGTCGACCCCAGGGGCCGCACGTCCGAGGTGATGTCGGCCGACAGCAGCAGGGAGCTGTGCCCGCCGGACACCAGCAGCGCCATCGTGGGCTCGGGCAGCGCGCCGTGCTCCAGCTGGTCCACACAGATGTGTGACGCCAGGTGGTTGACGCCGTAGAGCGGCTTGCCGAGCGCGTAGGCGTACGCCTTCGCCGCCGAGACGCCGACCAGCAGGGCGCCGGCGAGCCCGGGACCCGCGGTGACCGCGATCCCGTCCAGGTCGCGGGCGCTGACCCCCGCGTCCTTCAGCGCGCGCTCGATCGTCGGCACCATCGCCTCCAGGTGGGCGCGGGAGGCGACCTCCGGGACGACACCGCCGAAGCGGGCGTGCTCGTCGACGCTGGACGCGACGGCGTCGGCCAGCAGCGTGGTGCCGCGGACGATGCCGACGCCGGTCTCGTCGCAGGAGGTCTCGATGCCGAGGACGAGCGGCTCGTCGCGTTGGTCAGCCATTGATCTCGGTTCCTTGTACGGAGGTTGCGGGGTCGGTCAGTCGCATGACCAGGGCGTCCACGTTCCCGGGCTGGTAGTAGCCGCGCCGGAACCCGATGGCCTCGAAGCCGAAGCGCTCGTACAGCTTCTGGGCCCGGATGTTGTCGATCCGGCACTCCAGCATCACTTCGGCGCACTCGAAGGCGGTGGCGGCCTTCAGCAGCTCGGTCAGCAGCAGCCCGCCGAGCCCCGTGCCCCACTGGTCGCGGGCGACGGCGATGGTCTGGATGTCGGCGAGGTCGCCGGAGCAGGCGACGCCCGCGTACCCGACCATCCGGCCGTCGGCGTTCTCGGCGACGAGGTAGCGGCGGGTCGCCCCGGGCCCGCGCGCATGGGCGAGTTCGGACCAGAACATGCCACGGGACCAGGCGTCCTCGGGGAAGAGCTCCTTCTCCAGCCCGAGCACGCGGTCGATGTCCCACCAGCGCATCTCGCGCAGCCGAGCGGTCACGGGTTCGGTCACTTGGGGGTGACCACCTTGTAGTTCCTGGGGACCTGGGCGTCCGGCCGGCGCAGGTACAGCGGCCGCGGCGCGGGCAGTTCCTCGCCGCGCTCCAGCCGCTCGACGGCCAGGCTCGCCAGCGAGGCGGCCGAGACGTGCTCCGGTTCGTGCACCGAGGGGAAGGTGCCGGGGTACAGCAGGGCGCCCGCGCCGACGGCGGGCACGCCGGCGACCTGGTCGGCGATGTCCGCGGGCCGGTCGACGGCCGGGTCGGTCAGGCGCGTACGGGAGTCGGCGTAGCGCGCCCAGTAGACCTCCTTGCGCCGGGCGTCGGTCGCCACGACGAACGGGCCTTCGGCGATGTCGGCCGCGTAGGCCAGGCCGTCCAGCGTGCACACGCCGTGCACGGGGACGCCGAGCGCGAGCCCGAAGGTGTCCGCGGTCATCAGTCCGACGCGCAGCCCGGTGTAGGGGCCGGGACCGATGCCCACGACGATGGCGGTGACGGCGTCGAGCCTGCGGCCTGCCTCGGCGAGCACCCGGTCGACGGCCGGCAGCAGCAGCTCGCCGTGCCGGCGGGCGTCCACCTGGCCGGCGGAGGCGATGACGTCCGTGCCGTCGTGCAGGGCGACGGTCACGGCAGGGGTTGCGGTATCCAGAGCGAGCAAGAGCACGCAAACAGCCTACGGCTCCCGCGCCTCCGGTATCGCCGCCCCGGTCGGGCGGGCGAGGGCTGCTACGGTCGCCGCAAGTACGGCGTACGACGTGATGGGTCAGGTGGGCGACGGTGCCAAGCAGCAGCTCCGGTTTCGTGTTCGGGCTCACCGCGGCCGCCCTCGCGGCGGTCGGCCTCCTGGGCCACCAGGCGCAGGCGACCCTGCCGGCCGCCCTCGCCGGACCGCGGGCGAACAGCTCACCGGCGGGCATCGCCTCCACGGCGCCCCGCGGCAAGGTGAGCCCCGACGTCCCGCCGCCCGGTTCCGGCGTCGGAGAACGCGTCGTGTACTCCACGGGTGCCCACCGCGTCTGGCTGGTGGGCGGGCGCAACGAGGTCACGCGCAGCTACCCGGTCACCCCCGGCAGCGTCGACCCGGCGCCCGGCGTCTACCGGGTCACGTCCCGCTCGAACTCGGTCGTCGGCACCGACGGCATCCCGATCGAGCACGTCGTGCGCTTCGCCGACGTCGACGGCGTGGCCGTCGGCTTCAGCGCGGCGGTCGGCAAGTCCTCGGGTCAGGCCGACCCCGGCGTCCGCACGGGCGGCATCCGCGAGTCCCGCGAGGACGGTACCGCGCTGTGGGAGTTCGCCACGATCGGCGCGCAGGTCGCCGTGATCCCCTAGGTGTATCGCCCTGGGAGGTCGGGGACGCGGCGGGCGGGATGTCCGCCACAGCGTCTAGGCGGCTTCCGGGCGCCTGGCCGGTGGTGCGGCCGGTTCGGGGTCCGGCAGGCGCGGTGGCGTGGAGACCGCGGTCGCCGCGGCGCACGAGGCCAGCAGGTCGCGCATGGTGACGCCGGCGGCGACGGCGTGGGGCTTGTGCTGCTGCTCGCTGCTCTCGGTGGCCGGCACGGACGCCTCCTGAGGACCGGGGGCGGGCGTAGTTAGGTAGACCTAACTACGAGCTGGGTACCATGTGACCACGCACAAGACAATGAATGCAACAGCTTGCCGACGTCTTGTCGGAACGTGCACGGAAATGAGCGGCTGCGCGCGGCCGTCCGGCGGACCGGGCGGCTCAGGCGGACAGGACGCTCAGGTCCGTCGCGGACCAGCGCGCGCCGAGCCCGCTCACCGTCACGTGCCGGACCTCGTCCGTCGTGTCCCCCACGGCCCGGTGGATCACGACGTTCAGCCGGTCCTCGGTCAGCCCCTCGACCTTGCCCTCGCCCCACTCCACGACGATCACCGAGTCGGTCAGCGAGACGTCGAGATCGAGGTCCTCCATCTCGTCGAGCCCGCCGGACAGGCGGTACGCGTCGGCGTGCACGAGCGGCGGTCCGTCGCCCAGGGACGGATGCACCCGGGCGATCACGAACGTCGGCGAGGTCACCGCGCCGCGGACGCCGAGCCCCTCGCCCAGCCCGCGCGTGAGCGTCGTCTTGCCCGCACCGAGCTCGCCGTTGAGCATCACGAGATCGCCGGCGCGCAGCAGTTTCGCGAGGCGGCGGCCCAGGTCCCGCATCTGCTCGGGGGAGGTGACGGTCAGCTCGGTCTCAGCCGGGCTGTGCGGTGCTGCTGGTGCTTCCATAGCCACCCACGGTAGCCCCTGCGGGCACTGCACCCGCACGGGTGAGCAGGTCGGCCAGCCGGTCGGTGACCACTTCCGGGTGTTCCAGCATGACCAGATGCCCGGCGTCCGGCACCAGCACCAGTTCCGCGTCCGGCAGCAGGTCGGCGATGGCCTCGCTGTGCTCGCTGGGGGTGACCAGGTCGCCGATCCCGGCCAGCACCAGCAGCGGCAGGTCCGCGAAGTGCCCCAGCGCCTCGGTCTTGTCGTGGTCGGTGAAGGCCGGGTAGAACTCGGCGACCACGTCGATCGGCGTGCCCTCGATCATCCGCTCGGCGAACCGCGCGACCGCCGGATCGACGTCCCGCGAGGCGAACGAGTACCGCTTGATGACCCCGGCGAACAGGTCGGCGGTCGCCCGCCGCCCCTTCTCCACCAGCGCGGCCTGCGTCCCGAGCGCCTTCAGCACTCCGGGCAGGACACGGCGCACGGCGTTGACGCCGGCCACGGGCAGCCCGAAGTTGACCTCGCCGAGCCGCCCGGACGACGTCCCCACGAGCGCCACGGCGACGACCCGGTCGCGGACGAGCTCGGGGTACTGGTCGGCCAGTGCCATCACCGTCATGCCGCCCATGGAGTGCCCGACGAGCACGATCGGCCCCTCCGGCACGGCGGCGTCGATCACGGCCTTCAGATCGCGCCCCAGCTGGTCGATGCTGACCGGCACGCCGTCCCGCGCCTGCTGCACGCCCCGCTCGGAGCGGCCGTGGCTGCGCTGGTCCCAGTGCACGGTCCGTACGACGCCCCGCAGCGCCGCGCGCTGGAAGTGCCAGGAGTCCTGGTTGAGGCAGTAGCCGTGGCTGAAGACGACGGTGACGGGCGCGGGAGCCTTCCGGCCGAACAGCCGCCGGCGGCGCGGGCCGAGCGCGGGCACGGCGGTGGGGTCGACGTCGTCGACCTCGTAGTACAGCTCGGTGCCGTCGTCGGCCGTGGCCTTGCCCGGGGTGCCGCGCAGCGACCCGTACGGTCCCGTCGAGTCGAGGGCCAGCCGGGCCTTCCTGCGCATGCCGCGGCCGACGGTGAGCCGCTCGATGGCGACACCCGCCGCGGCGCCCGCCGCGACCACGCCTATCGCGGCGCCGGCGATGCCGGTGGCTCTGCGCCAGTTGCCGGCCGCCCCCGTCGCGGTGGCGAGGGCCGTGACGGCCTCGGCACTGCTCTCGCTCACGTACCGCTCCTTCTCGCCTGACTGCTGTTGCCGTTTGGGTCGGATGGTGCAGGTGGTGTTCGTGCGATCCCGCTGGTGGCGGGTGGTGCGGGCCGCGCGGCTGCCGCGCTTCTCCCGGACCGCGGGGTCACTGTGCGGCCTACCCGCTTTGTTCCTCGTTCACATGGACGCGGGGAACGCGCTTTCCGATCCGCGTCACGATTTCGTAGGCGATGGTGCCCGCCGCCTGGGCCCAGTCCTCGGCGGTCGGTTCGCCGCGGTCGCCGGGCCCGAAGAGGACCGCCTCGGTGCCGACCGCGGGCTCGTCCCCGCCGAGGTCGACGACGAACTGGTCCATCGCGACCCGCCCCGCGACGGTCCGCCACTTCCCCCCGATCAGCACCGGGCCCGAGCCGGAGGCGTGCCGCGGGACGCCGTCGGCGTATCCGACCGGCACGAGTCCGAGGGTGGTGTCGCCGGGGGTGACGTAATGATGCCCGTAACTGACGCCGTGACCCCCCGGGACGTGCTTCACGAGCGCGAGGGACGCCGACAGCGTCATCACCGGCCGCAGCCCGAAGTCCGCCGAGGTGCCGACCTCGGGGCTCGGGGAGATGCCGTAGAGCGCGATCCCGGTCCGGACGAGGTCGAAATGGGCCTCGGGAAGGGTGAGCGTGGCGGGTGAGTTGGCGATGTGCCGCACCTCGGGGCGCACGCCCTGCCCCTCGGCGTGCGCCAGCATCCCGCGGAAGGTGGTGAGCTGGCGGGCGATGGAGGGGTGACCGGGTTCGTCGGCGCAGGCGAAGTGCGACCAGAGCCCGGTCACCCGGATCAGTCCCTCGGCCTCGGCCCGCAGGGCCGCCGCGACCAGCTCGGCCCAGTCCCCGCCCGGCTGGCAGCCGCCCCGCCCCAGGCCGGTGTCGGCCTTGAGCTGCACGCGCGCGGGCAGGCCGGCGCGGCGGGCGGCGTCCGTGACCTCCGCCAGGGCCCACAGGGCGCTCACCGAGACGTCGAGGTCGGCCTCGACGGCCTCCTGCCAGGGCCCGCCGGGCGTCCACAGCCAGCACATGATGCGTCCGGGCAGCCCGGCGGCCCGCAGCGCGAGGGCCTCCTCGGGCGTGGCGGTGCCCAGCCACGTGGCCCCCGCCGCGACGGCCGCCCGCGCGCACGGCACGGCCCCGTGGCCGTACCCGTCGGACTTGACCACGGCCATGAGGGCGGCGCCCGGCGCCAGGGCGCGCAGCGCGCGCACGTTGGAGCGCAGCGCGCCCAGGTCGATCTCGGCGCGGGCGCGCAGCGGCGCGGTCGGGGCAGCGGCTGTCTCAGTCATGGCAGCCCCAGTGTCGCAGAGGGGTCGGACAGCCTTGCGGTGCCGGTCCCGTGAAACTGCCGTGAGCTGCGGCGACGCACCGCGCGAACCCGGTGCCCGGCGCCTCGTCAGCCCCTTACATCCCGTACATCCCGTACATCCCGTACGTCCCGCCAGGCCGCGGGGATGGCCGCCGCCACGTCATGGGCGCCCGCCGGTGCGCCGTCGGCCGCGTAACGCCCCGCCAGGCCGTGCAGATAGGCCGCCGCGCTGCCCGCGTCCCGCGCCGGCAGCCCGGACGCCAGGAGCGATCCGGCCAGGCCCGACAGCACGTCGCCGCTGCCGGCCGTGGCCAGCCAGGGCGTGCCCGTGGCGTTCACCCGGACGGCGCCGCCCCGCGCGTCGGCGACGAGGGTGGTCGAGCCCTTGAGCAGCACGGTCGCCCCGTACCGCGAGGCGAGTTCGCGCACCCAGGTCAGGCGCGCCTCCTCGACGGTCTCCCGGGAGACGCCCAGCAGGGCGGCGGCCTCCCCGGCGTGAGGGGTCATCAGGGTGGGTGCCGTACGGGCCCGTACGGCGTCGGCGTCGGCGAGCCGCAGGCCGTCCGCGTCGATGAGCACCGGCACGTCGGACGAGAGCACCTCCCCCACGGCGGACGCGTCGTCCCCGGCCCCGGGCCCCACGACCCACGCCTGCACCCGCCCGGCGTGCTTCGGCCCCTGGTCCGACACGAGGGTCTCGGGAAACCGGGAGATCACCGCGTCCCCGGCGGGCCCGACGTAGCGCACGGCGCCCGCGCCGCCCCGCAGCGCCCCGGACACGGCGAGCACGGCGGCGCCGGGGTACCGGGCGGACCCGGCGGCGATGCCCACCACCCCGCGCCGGTACTTGTCGCTCTCCGCGGCGGGCACCGGCAGCAGCCGGGCCACGTCCGCGTGCTGCAGCGCCTCCAGTTCGGGCCGCTCGGGCAGTTCGGCCCCGAGCCCGATGTCGACGAGCCGCACGGAACCGGCGTACTCGCGCGCGGGGTCGATCAGCAGCCCCGGCTTGTGCGTCCCGAACGTGACGGTGAGGTCGGCCCGTACGGCCTCGCCGCTCACCTCCCCGGTGTCGGCGTCCACCCCGCTCGGCAGGTCCACCGCGACCACGGCGGCACGGGACTCGGCGGCGCAGGCCGCCAACTGCGCGGCCCCGGGCCGCAGTCCGCCCTTGCCGCCGATCCCCACGATGCCGTCGACGACGAGATCGGCCCGCAGGATCGCCTCCTCCACCGCGCCGACACCCGCCGCGGCGGCGGCACCGGCGGACCGGCCCGCGTCCCCGTCCGGGCCCGGTCCCGCGCCGGCCACCCGCCCGCCGGCCCGCAGCAGCGCCGCAAGCCCCGCGGCATGGGCCCGTTCGGGCGCGAGCAGCACGGCGGCGACCCCCGCTCCGCGCCGGGCGAGCCGGGCTCCGGCGTACAGGGCGTCGCCGCCGTTGTCGCCGCTGCCGACGAGCAGCACGACCCGGCTGCCGTACACCCGCCCGAGCAACTCCGCGCAGGCGGCGGCGAGCCCGGCGGCGGCGCGCTGCATCAGCGCCCCCTCGGGAAGCCGCGCCATCAGCGCCCGTTCGGCCGTCCTTACCGTCTCCACGCCGTAGGCAGTACGCATACGGTCGAGTCTCCCCCGATCCCCGCCCCGGCCGCACCCCCGCCCGTCCCTCGCCGTCTCCCACCATGGCGATCAGCGCCCCGTGCCGCGGCCGGCCCGCACGGCGTCCGCCGGCCGGCCGGTGGTCAGTGTCTCGGCCGTCAGCAGATCGACCACCGGGTCGACGCCCTTCACCACGAGCGCGTCGAACCGCGTCCCGAGAGGTTCCCCGTCCTCGCGCCCGACCGCGCGGGCGGCGTCCTCGTCGTCTGGCGGTCGGTGTGTCGCTGACCGACTGCTTCCGTGACGCGCTCGCCGCCTTCGGCAGGAGGCTGCTGGAGGACGTGGCCGTGGGGGTGGTCCGCGTCCGGGGACTTCCCCGGCCCGCCCGGGCCGGGGACTCACCCCTCGGCGACGACCACGGCCGAGGCGACCCCGGCGTCATGGCTGAGCGACACGTGCCAGGTCTTCACCCCGAGCTCCGCCGCCCGGGCCGCCACCGTGCCCTTCACCCGCAGCCGCGGCCGCCCGCTGTCCTCGACGTACACCTCGGCATCCGTCCACAGCAGCCCGGCCGGCGCCCCGAGGGCCTTGGCCAGGGCCTCCTTCGCGGCGAAGCGGGCGGCGAGTGAGGCCACACCCCGGCGCTCACCGCCGGCCAGCAGCAACTCACGGTCCACGAAGAGCCGTTGCGCCATGCCGGGCGTCCGCTTCAACGACGCCTCGAACCGATCGATCTCCGCCACGTCGATCCCGACGCCGATGATGCTCATGGCGAGCACCTTACGAGGTGATCGCCACCGGCAACCTCACTCCACCGTGACCGACTTGGCCAGATTCCGCGGCTGGTCCACCTCGTTCCCCCGTGCCGTCGCCAGTTCGCAGGCGAAGACCTGGAGGGGCACCGTGGCCACGAGCGGCTGGAGCAGGGTCGGGGTGAGGGGGGTCCGGATCAGATGGTCGGCGTAGGGCACGACCGCCTCGTCGCCCTCCTCCGCGATGACGATGGTGCGCGCTCCGCGGGCCCGGATCTCCTGGATGTTGGAGACGATCTTGTCGTGGAGCACGGACCGCCCCCGGGGCGAGGGCACCACGACCACGACCGGCATGTCGGCCTCGATCAGCGCGATCGGCCCGTGCTTCAACTCCCCCGCCGCGAAGCCCTCGGCGTGCATGTACGCCAGCTCCTTGAGCTTGAGCGCGCCCTCCAGGGCGACCGGGTGGCCGACGTGCCGCCCGAGGAACAGCACGGTGTTCTTGGCGGCGAGGGACCGCGCCAGCGCCCGGACCGGCTCCATGGTCTCCAGCACCCGCTCGACCGCGCCCGAGATCCGCGACAGGTCGCGGATGACCGCGCCGATCTCGTCACCCCACTGGGTGCCCCGCACCTGCCCGAGGTAGAGGGCGACGAGATAGCAGGCGACCAGCTGGGTGAGGAACGCCTTGGTCGAGGCGACCGCGACCTCCGGCCCGGCGTGCGTGTAGAGGACCGCGTCCGACTCGCGCGGGATCGTCGAACCGTTGGTGTTGCAGATCGCCAGCACGTGGGAGCCCTGCTCGCGGGCGTGCCGCACCGCCATCAGCGTGTCCATGGTCTCGCCGGACTGCGAGATCGCGATCACCAGCGACCGCGGCCCCAGGATCGGGTCCCGGTACCGGAACTCGCTCGCCAGCTCCACCTCGCACGGGATCCGCGTCCAGTGCTCGATGGCGTACTTGGCGATCATCCCGGCGTGGAAGGCCGTACCGCACGCGACCACGACGACCTTGTCGACCTCCCGCAGCACCCCGGCGGGGATCCGCACCTCGTCCAGCCGCAGCGAGCCCTCCTCGTCGATGCGCCCCAGCAGGGTGTCGGCGACCGCCTTGGGCTGCTCGGCGATCTCCTTGAGCATGAAGTAGTCGTAGCCGCCCTTCTCCGCGGCCGAGGCGTCCCAGTCGACGTGGTACGGCCGGGCGGTGGCGGGCCGGCCGTCGAACCCGGTCACCGTCGCCCCGTCCCGCCGCAGCTCGACGACCTGGTCCTGCCCCAGTTCGAGGGCCGAGCGCGTGTGCGCGATGAACGCGGCGACGTCCGAGGCGAGAAAGGCCTCGCCCTCTCCGATCCCCACCACCAGCGGCGAGTTCCGCCGCGCCCCCACCACCACGTCCGGGTCGTCCGCGTGCACGGCGACCAGCGTGAACGCCCCCTCCAGCCGGCGGCACACCAGCCGCATCGCCTCCGCGAGATCGGCGGTCGCGGAGAACTCCTCGGCGAGCAGATGCGCCACGACCTCGGTGTCGGTCTCGGAGGCCAGACGGTGCCCGCGCCCGGCCAGTTCGGCCCGCAGCGCCGCGAAGTTCTCGATGATCCCGTTGTGCACGACGGCGACGCGCCCCGCGTTGTCGAGATGGGGATGCGCGTTCACGTCCGTGGGCGCGCCGTGCGTGGCCCACCGGGTGTGCCCGATCCCCGTGCCCCCGGCCGGCAAAGGCCGCTCCTGCAGCTCCTTCTCCAGGTTGACGAGCTTCCCGGCCCGCTTCGCGGCCGCCAGACCGCCGTCCGCGAGCACCGAGACGCCCGCCGAGTCGTACCCCCGGTACTCCAGCCGCTTCAGCCCGGCCATGACGACCTCGAGCGCAGCCTGCGGCCCCACATATCCCACGATTCCGCACATGCGCCGCAGCCTACGGTCCGCAGCGTGAGGAAAAGAGGCGCTGCGTGCCCGAAATCGGAAATTCCCACCGTCGTACGACAGCGTCCGGCCAACGTGACACAGCCCACCCGCCGAGGCGTTCAAACTCCGTTAACAATGGAATGTGATCTCTCCGGTCTCCCCGATGCCCCGGAGCGCCCACCGGTCCAGGCCGGAGGCGACTCCCTACGTCGACCTCACCCGAGCCGAGTGGAGCGCGCTGCGCGAGAAGACGCCGCTGCCGCTCACCGCGGAGGAGGTCGAGAAGCTGCGTGGCCTCGGCGACGTGATCGACCTCGACGAGGTACGGGACATCTACCTCCCGCTGTCCCGGCTGCTGAACCTCTACATCGGCGCCACGGACGGCCTCCGGGGCGCCCTGAACACCTTTCTCGGCGAGCAGGGCTCCCAGTCCGGCACCCCCTTCGTCATAGGGGTCGCCGGTTCGGTGGCCGTGGGCAAGTCCACCGTCGCCCGTCTCCTGCGCGCCCTGCTCTCCCGCTGGCCCGAGCACCCGCGCGTGGAGCTGGTGACCACGGACGGCTTCCTGCTGCCCACCAAGGAGCTCCGGGCCCGCGGCCTGATGTCACGCAAGGGCTTCCCCGAGTCCTACGACCGCCGCGCCCTCACCCGCTTCGTCGCCGACATCAAGGCCGGCAAGGACGAGGTGACCGCCCCCGTCTACTCGCACCTGATCTACGACATCGTCCCGGACCGCAAGCTCTCCGTCCGCCGCCCCGACATCCTCATCGTCGAGGGCCTGAACGTGCTGCAGCCCGCGCTCCCCGGCAAGGACGGCCGCACCCGCGTCGGCCTCGCCGACTACTTCGACTTCAGCGTCTACGTCGACGCCCGCGCCGAGGACATCGAGCGCTGGTACCTCAACCGCTTCCGCAAGCTGCGCGAGACGGCCTTCCAGAACCCGTCCTCGTACTTCCGCAAGTACACGCAGGTCTCCGAGGACGAGGCGCTCGACTACGCCCGCACGATGTGGCGCACCATCAACAAGCCCAATCTGGTGGAGAACATCGCGCCCACCCGCGGCCGCGCCACCCTGGTCCTGCGCAAGGGCCCGGACCACAAGGTCCAGCGGCTCAGCCTGCGCAAACTGTGACCGCTGGTGCTGTGGCCGCGAGCTTCCCGGTGAACCGTCCCGGTCACAGCACTAGCCTGCCCCCATGCTGCATCTGCGCCTGATCACGCCGTCCGGCACGACCGACGACGTGGTCCGTCTGCTGGAGCGGACGGTCGGCACCGCGCACCTGGTCGTCCTGCCCGGCGTCGCCCGGGATCCCGCGGGCGACCTTGTGCTGTGCGACGTCGCACGCGAGGCCGGTGACGAACTCATCAGCACGCTGCGGGGGTTGGGGCTGGACGAGACGGGTTCGATCACCGTCGAGGACATCGACCTGACCCTGTCCCGGCGGGCCGACCAGGCCGAGGAGAACGCGCCCGGCGAGGGGGTGGACGCGGTGCTGTGGGAGGGGCTGGCGGAGGCGACCCACGAGGAGTCGACGCTCTCGGTCACCTACGTCGCCTTCATCACGCTGGCCACGATGATCGCGTCCTGCGGTGTCGTACTGGACAACGCGATCCTGATCGTGGGCGCGATGGCGGTCGGACCGGAGTTCGGGCCGCTCGCCGGCATCTGCACCGCGATCGTGCAGCGCGCCCCGCGTCTGGCGCTGCGCTCGCTGATCGCACTGCTGGTGGGCTTCGCCGCGGCGATGGCGGTCACCGTGGGCTTCAGCCTCTTCATGGACGCCGTCGGCCTGTTCACCAAGGCCCAGTTGGAGGCGGGGCGTCCCAACACGGGATTCGTCTACGCCCCGGACTGGTTCTCGTTCGTCGTGGCGCTCCTCGCCGGAGCGGCGGGCACCCTCTCCCTGACGTCCGCCAAGTCGGGTGCCCTGGTGGGCGTCGCCATCTCCGTGACGACGGTCCCGGCCGCCGCGAACGCCGCTGTGGCCCTGATCTACAGCGACGCCAACCAGGCGGCCCGCTCAACGGAACAGCTCCTGCTGAACCTGCTGGGCATCGTCCTCGCGGGCACGCTCACCCTGCTCGCCCAGAAGTACTTCTGGAAGCGGGCACGGCAACACGTGTAGGGGCGCGGGGAACCGCGCGAGAAGACGCGGCGGACCCACGGCCCCGCCACGCGCGGATCCCCCCGCCCCGAACCCGGCCGGTGCCGTGGCCGGGGCCCTAGCCCAGCGCGGACTTCACCGCATCGGCAAGCCGCCCGGCGACGGACCGCGCCTGGTCGATGTCCGCCGCCTCCACCATGACGCGCACCAGCGGCTCGGTGCCCGACGGCCGCAGCAGCACCCGTCCCGTGGAGCCGAGTTCACGCTCCGCCTCGGTGACCGCCGCGGCCAGCTCCGCGGAGGTCCGCACCCGCGACTTGTCCACGTCCGGCACATTGATCAGCACCTGCGGCAGCCGCTCCATGACCCCCGCGAGATCCCGCAGCGTCCGGCCGGTCTCGGCGACCCGAGCCGCCAGCAGCAGCCCGGTCAGCGTGCCGTCCCCGGTGGTCGCGTGGTCGAGGATGATCACGTGCCCGGACTGCTCGCCGCCTAGCGCGAACCCGTGCTCCTTCATCTCCTCCAGGACGTACCGGTCGCCGACCGCCGTCTGGATCAGGTGCAGCCCCTCGCGCTCCAGCGCCAGCTTGAAGCCCAGGTTGGACATCACCGTGGCGACCACCGTGTCCGAGCGCAGCGCGGAACGCTCCCGCATGGCCAGCGCCAGGACGGCCAGGATCTGGTCGCCGTCGATCTCCGCACCGGTGTGGTCCACGGCCAGGCACCGGTCCGCGTCGCCGTCGTGCGCGACGCCGAGGTGCGCGCCGTGCTCGACGACGGCGGCCTTCAGCTTGTCCAGATGGGTCGAGCCGCAGCCGTCGTTGATGTTGAGCCCGTCCGGCTCGGCACCGATCGTGATCACCTCGGCGCCGGCCCGCGAGAACGCCTCCGGCGAGACCCGCGCGGCCGCGCCGTGCGCCTCGTCGAGGACGATCTTCAGCCCGTCAAGACGGTTCGGCAGCACGGCGATGAGGTGGGCGACGTACTGGTCGAACCCCTCGTCGTAGGAGCGCACCCGCCCCACGCCCGAACCCGTGGGCCGCTGCCAGGGCTCACCGTGCCGGTGCGACTCGTACACGGACTCGATGCGGTCCTCGAGCTCGTCGGCGAGCTTGTGGCCGCCCCGGGCGAAGAACTTGATGCCGTTGTCGGGCATGGCGTTGTGGCTCGCGGAGAGCATCACGCCGAGGTCCGCGCCGAGCGCGCCGGTGAGGTACGCCACCGCGGGCGTCGGCAGCACGCCCACCCGCAGGACGTCCACGCCCGCGCTGGCCAGGCCGGCGACCATGGCGGCCTCCAGGAACTCCCCGGACGCGCGCGGATCCCGTCCGACGACCGCCGTCGGCCGGTGGCCCTCGAAGGTGCCCGCCTCGGCGAGTACGTGCGCCGCCGCCACGGAGAGGCCGAGCGCCATCTCCGCCGTCAGGTCCGCATTGGCGACGCCGCGCACGCCGTCCGTGCCGAAGAGTCGTCCCACTGTGGTGTCCTCCGAATTGCTGAAGAGAGTGCGGCTCACTCCCAAGTACATCCCCTGAGACTGTCCGGGGACGGTAGGGGTTGTGTAAACGAACCGCCCCGGCGGCACAATCCGTGCGGCCGGGGCGATTGTTGCGGAACAGCGGACGCGATCAGCGCTTGCTGTACTGCGGGGCCTTGCGGGCCTTCTTGAGACCGGCCTTCTTGCGCTCGACCGCACGGTCGTCGCGCTTGAGGAAGCCGGCCTTCTTGAGCGGGCCGCGGTTGTTGTCGACGTCGGCCTCGTTCAGCGCGCGGGCGACACCGAGACGGAGCGCACCGGCCTGACCCGAGACGCCGCCACCCGCGATGCGGGCGATGACGTCGTAGCGGCCCTCGAGCTCGAGGACCTTGAAGGGCTCGTTGACTTCCTGCTGGTGCACCTTGTTGGGGAAGTAGTCCTCAAGGGTGCGACCGTTGATCTTCCACTTGCCGCTGCCCGGGACGATCCGGACGCGGGCGATGGCGTTCTTGCGACGGCCCAGGCCGGCGGCCGGCTGCGGGTCGCCGAAGCGGGACGCCATGGACTCCGACGTGTACTCGCCCTCGACGGGCACGTCGGACTCGGTGGTGTAGCTCTCGATGTCGACGATCTCTTCGCCCTCGACGGGCGTCTCGACGGTGGTCTCGGCCACGATGCTCCTCAGCTTCTCTTCAGTCTTAGGGGGTGGCCGGACTTACTGCGCGACCTGGGTGATCTCGAACGGCACCGGCTGCTGGGCAGCGTGCGGGTGCTGGTCGCCCGAGTAGACCTTCAGCTTGGTGAGCATCTGACGGCCCAGGGAGTTCTTGGGGAGCATGCCCTTGACGGCCTTCTCGATGGCCTTCTCGGGGTTCTTCTCGAGCAGCTCGTCGTAGCGGACGGAGCGCAGACCACCCGGGTAGCCGGAGTGGCGGTACGCCATCTTCTGGGTCCGCTTGTTGCCGGACAGGTGCACCTTGTCGGCGTTGACGATGATGACGAAGTCACCGGTGTCGACGTGAGGGGCGTAGATCGGCTTGTGCTTGCCCCGCAGGAGGGACGCGGCGGTGGTGGCGAGACGACCCAGGACAACGTCCTGAGCGTCGATGACATGCCACTGGCGCGTCACATCGCCGGGCTTGGGGCTGTACGTACGCACGGTTCGTAGCCTTCGCTTCGAGTGAATGGTCCTGAACAGGTCACCGAAACGATCACGACAGCCTGGACCGCACGGCGGCGACGCATACCGCGTAGTGGGGTCGCTGGTCATCGGCCCGGTGGACCGGTGTAAGGGCCCGTCCCGTGAGAATGAGCAAGCCAATACACAACGAAGAAGCAGGATACCGGTGTGCACCCGGAAGGGTCAAAACGAGCCCGGCCGAACCGGTCGGCACGCCGGTCCGGCCACAATGTACGGCAGTGCCGGAAAGGTCCCCGGGCAGCCCGCCGGAGGCACACCGGCACCTCCCACCCCCCGTCTAAGATGCGCCCCATGAGCTATGGGCAGCAGGGGGGACCCCCGTCCCAGTGGGACCCCTGGAAACCAAACTCCCAGCAGCCGTGGAACAGCGGCGGGGACAGCCACACTCCGGACTGGGCAGCGCTCGCGGAGGCGTCGGAGACGCGCAACCGGAGGCGCCGGCTGCTGTTCATCGGCGGTGGCGTGCTCGCCACCGTCGCGATAGGCACCGCCGTCGCCATGGCCGTGGTGTCGGCGAACGGCAGCAACAAGGCGTCCGGCCAACCGAGCAACGCACCGGCCGGCGGCACCATCCCGAGCAGCAGCGCGACGGCCCCGTCCTTCGCGCCGACCAGCGCCCCGCCCCCGCTGGACCCCAAGGAGTTCATCTCCAGCAAGACCAAGGACACCGCGCCGCTCGGCGTGGAGACCTTCTTCCCGGGCACGCAGCTGACCATGGGCTCGACCGTGTACAAGAAGGGCGCGACGGCCGACACCAAGAACTGCGCCTCGGCCGCCGAGGGAAGCCTTCCGAAGGTGCTCACGGCCGACGGGTGCACCCGCCTGCTGCGCGCGACCTACACCAAGGGCGGCGTCGCGGTGACCGTCGGCGTGGCCGTCTTCGACAGCGAGGCGCAGGCCACCAAGGCCAAGGGCCAGGCCGACGACAAGAGCCTCGTGCAGGCGCTCGCCGGCAAGGGCGTGAAGCCCTTCTGCAACGCCGCGACCTGCCGCACGACCACCAACTCCTACGGCCGCTACGCCTACTTCACCACGACCGGCTTCACCAGCGGCAAGGACGTCACCAAGGCGGACACCCAGGCGTTCACGGCCGGCGACGACCTGGCCGAGTTCGCCTTCCGCCAGATCCGCAGGCGTGGCGAGGCCCAGGCCTCGGCCGCGGCGGCCGGCTAGGGGGCCTCGCCAGAGTCCCCGGCGGATCAGCAGCAGCCGGCACCCGGCAGCGAGCGCTTGTTGCGCGCCTCCTTGTTGCGCGCGGCGAGCAGCTCGTCGGCCGGGTAGCCGACCTCCTCCAGCGTCAGCCCGTGCGGCCGTACGACATGAACGGCCGAATCCCGTACGCCGGCGGCGAGCACCTTGCCCGGCCAGTCCGGCGCGCGGTGCCCGTCCCCCACGAACAGCAGCGCGCCGATCAGCGAGCGCACCATGTTGTGGCAGAAGGCGTCGGCCCGCACGGTCGCGGTGACGATCCCGTCGTCCCCGCGCACCAGGCTCAGCCGCTGCAGCGTGCGGATGGTGGTCGCGCCCTCCCGCTTCTTGCAGTAGGCGGCGAAGTCGTGCTCCCCCAGCAGCCGTTCGGCAGCCTCGTTCATGGCGTCGACGTCGAGCGGCCAGTCGTGCCACAGGACGTGGTGGCGCAGCAGCGGATCGACCCCGCCGGGGTTGTCGGTGACGCGGTAGGCGTACCGCCGCCAGACCGCCGAGAACCGGGCGTTGAAACCGCCGGGCGCCTCCCGCAGGGCCCACACCCGCACATCCCTGGGCAGCCGCCCGGCAAGCCGCTTCAGCAGCTTCTCGTGATGCTCCCGCCACACCGCCTCCGGCAGGTCCACATGCGCGACCTGCCCCCGCGCGTGCACCCCCGCGTCGGTGCGCCCGGCGACCGTCAGCTCATAGGTCTCGCGCGACCGGGTCACGGTCCGCAGGGCGTCCTCGATCTCCCCCTGCACGGTCCGGCGCCCCCCGGCCTGCTTGGCCCACCCGGAGAACTCGCTCCCGTCGTAGGAGAGATCGAGACGGACGCGGACGTAACCGGGCTGCACTTCGTCACTCACCCGTAGATCCTCTCAGCGCTGTGTCCCGTTCAAAACGTGGAACGGGCCCGCCCCGGAGGGCGGACCCGTTCACTGCAAGGCAGAACGCTCAGGCGTCCTTGGACTCCTCGACGGCGTCCTCGACGACCTCGTCGGACGTGGCCTCGACGGCCTCGTCCTGCTTGAGGGCGTCTTCCTTGACCGCACGCTTGGTGGCGGCCTCGGCCTCGCCGGTGGCCTGCTGCGCGACCGTCAGCGCCTCGACCAGCTCGATGACGGCCATGGGCGCGTTGTCGCCACGGCGGTTACCGATCTTGGTGATGCGGGTGTAGCCACCCGGACGGTTCTCGTAGCGCGGGCCGATCTCGGTGAAGAGCGTGTGGACCACGCTCTTGTCCGTGATGACCTGCAGCACCTGGCGGCGGTTGTGAAGGTCGCCCTTCTTCGCCTTGGTGACCAGACGCTCGGCGTACGGGCGCAGGCGGCGGGCCTTCGCCTCGGTGGTGGTGATACGGCCGTGCTCGAAGAGCGCCTTCGCGAGGTTCGCGAGGAGGAGCTTCTCGTGCGCGGCGCTGCCGCCCAGACGGGCACCCTTGGTGGGCTTCGGCATTTCTTTCTCCTGTGTGTCTGCCCCGGCCGTGTCAGGTACCGGGGTCAGTATCCGAGCGGGCGGTTGCCCGTCGGAGATCCGGGGCCCACTGGCGCGGACCCCGGAAGCAGAAACTCAGTACTGCTCGGTCTCGACGAACCCGGCGTCCGCGTCGTCGTCGGCGCCGAAGGCGTCGGCGGCGGCGGTCGGGTCGAATCCGGGCGGGCTGTCCTTCAGGGCCAGACCCATGCCGGCCAGCTTCGCCTTGACCTCGTCGATCGACTTCGCACCGAAGTTGCGGATGTCGAGCAGGTCCGCCTCGGAGCGGGCGACGAGCTCACCCACGGAGTGGATGCCCTCGCGCTTGAGGCAGTTGTAGGAGCGGACCGTGAGCTCCAGCTCCTCGATCGG
>NZ_JBIWOE010000017.1:0-189664 GCF_044767585.1 Streptomyces sp. NPDC101225 | reverse complement strand
GGAGCTTCGTTGCGTACGGACCGGGCCGACCGCGCATCGTCATACCGTCGCGACCTGCGCACTCACGTGATCACCGGGACTTTGAAACCGCCCTGCGCATGGGGGAGATCTCGGTTCCGTCGGGGCCGGTGCTGATGCGGATGACGGATCGGGCGTGGGTGGCGGCGCGTTCGTCGTCGCCGAGGAGACGGTAGGCGTCCATCTCGTAGAAGTCCCACTTGTCAGGGTCGATGATGAAGTGGTGTTCGGGATGATCAGGCTTGGGGAGGCGGTCCAGGCGGGCGCGTCCGGCGTCCAGGGAGTCACGGACCAGGCGGCCGTCTCCCATGCGGGCTGCGGCGCGGGCCTTGTGAGCGTAGAGCTGGACGCCGACGGAGTGGGTCTGGTCGGCCATGTGTCCGGCCTCGACGGCGGCGAGCATGTCTTGCCAGCGGCACTGGGTGAGGGCGAACCATGCCTCGATTTCCCATGCCCATGCCCTGATTTCGCCGTGTCCGGCTTCCTCGCCGATGCGGAGTGCGGCGGCTTTGCTGAGGTTGGCGGCTTCGCGCTGGCCTCGATCGTACTGGACGCACGCGTTGAGGAGGAAGAGCCATCCGGCGTCCACGAGTAGTTCGCGGTGCTGGCGGAGGGTCGTGCGGCCTTCGAGCTGCTTAGTGACGTAGTGCAGGCCGTTGCGGGTGCGGTCGTGGAGATAGTCGGCGTCGGCGTACGGGTAGGCGCGCGCCAGTTGGTCGATGCCCTGCTCGATCGATTCCAGGGCGGCGCTGTTGATGCTGGACATTTCCGTGCGCCGGAGCATCTCGGCGACGTCCCAGAGTCCGGCTCCGCCCTGGGCGATCAGGGCGCTGGGGTCGTCGGGTGCGGATATGGCGGCCGGTCGGTTCTGCTCCCAGGGGCGTGGGGCGAGTCCTGCGAGGTGGCCGGGGATGCGTAGTCCGTCCACCACTTCGAGGATCTTGGAGTACTGGGTGATCCGGGGGCGTGCGCCCTTGCCGTCGGTTTCCGGGCGGGCCATCTTCCCGATGTGCTCGCGCTTGTAGTTGACCGCTTCGGCGATCTTGGCGTAGCTGATGTGCCCGTGGATCTTGGCGAGTCTGAAGACCTCGCCGAAGTCGTGGCTGGCGATTGCGGATCGCACGTCTGCGCGTTCCAGCACGTGCGGCGGTAGAGCTGCCGGTGTGGGTGCAGCTTCGGTCATCTCACTTCCCCATTGTGATTGACCTGCGTGTTGTGGTTTCGACCGTGCCTTGTGCCTCTCGCGAGTGTACCTACGAGGGGGGTCCCCAAGAGGGGGGAGCGACGGGCGGGACTTGGCGTGCACTCTCGGGTCACCCTGCCGGGAGGGGCTCGGCGGGTGTGACCAGAGACGGTGATCCGTGTCATGAACGCGAGCGAAGCGCGACGGCATGAGCGGGTGATGGGAGACTTAGACGCGTTCACTCACTGGTTCGCGGCGCCGGATCCGTCGGCGGGCGGGCGCTACGTGGCCTTGACGCTCTTTGCGGAGTTTCCGGATACCGCGCACGTTGCGCGTGACATGACGGTTCAGCTCCTCCGGGGCTCGGGTGCGGCGCAGATCGTCGACGATGCCGAGTTGGCGGTGTCCGAGTTGGTGGGCAACGTCGTGAACCACGCGGTGCCGGAGCCCTGCCTGTCCCGTCCCGGCGGCAGTCGGCGCATTCACGTCACGTTCAAGATCTGGCCGAAGTGGGTGTTCATCGGCGTGACGGATGAGGACTCGACTCCTCCCGTGCTTCCCCTCGGTGACACTTTCTCGCCTGGGCTGATGGGCGAGTTGGCCGAGGCTGCCGTTCCCGACAGCGGTCGTGGGCTGTTCATCGTTCAGCGGCTGGCGGCGGCGGTGTGGTGCACGCCGGAAGACCACGGTGGCAAGACCGTGTGGTGCCGCTTCGACCTCGACAGCGGTCCTGGAGGCCGTACGCCGTAATGATCTTCGGGCTGTCGTTTCCCCGCTGGACCCTCGGGGAGGAATGGGCGACAGTCCGGGGCCGAAGTGGATGCCTCCGGTGATAGGGGCGTGGTTCCCCGGGCCTACACGTCGGGTTCCCCACTCGACATCACCCGGGGGCCACGCTTCACAACCTCATACCGAGACCGGACCACCCCCGCGCCTGGCAGCAACCGGGGTGGTCCGGGAGGGGACACAGCGATCCCCGGTGCCTGATGGTACCGGGGCCGTTGTGCTGCGTATTCGCCCTGGGCCACAGAGAGTTGATGACCTGTTACCTCGATTGGAGCGGCAAGGTGACTGGCGCGGGTGCGGAGTGGCACGGCGATGGCCTGGGTGTGACGGGCGCGGAGTCCGGAATGTGGGTTCGTGGCGTCGACTACATGCCCGGCTGGCGTGAGGCTCGGGAGGCGGCCGATCAGATGAACTTGGCCTTGCTCGGCGCAGAGTTCGAGCCGTCCGAGTTACGGGCTGTGGCTGCGACGGCCGAGGACGGGCGGGGGCTCGTGCGCCTGATCGGCACGCCCGGTGCCGTGATTCGACTCGCCGGGCTCCTGGAGGAGAGCGCAGAGGGCATCAACGGTGGTGCGCTGTGAGGCGGGTTTTCGCTGGTGAGCGGTGCGCTTGGGCACGTCGCCGGCCGGAGGGACTTTGGGCGGGAGCTGCCATGGGGCGAGTGAACAGGGGGCCCTACGCTGGCCCGGCGAATCGGGCAGGCACTGGTGCTGCCCGCGTATGTGCCCGATGGGCCCCCTGTTCTTCGAGGCTCGCCCCATGGTGGCTGCCTAAAGTCCCGGAGGCCGTCGACCCCCAGCCCCGCGGGCCCCTGCCCCCGGCGGCCGGTCGACGCCTCGACTCCTCGGGTGTACCGCGGGCGGGGGCGTCGGGCGACCGGGCGGGACCGGCGGCCACGCCGCACGCCCGGCCGGGGCGGCCGGGCGGCCCGGCGCGCCGCAGGCGCGCCCTTGAGGAAGTGAAGGCGGTTTCGACCGATGGCCGTTGCCGCTCAGGTCCGGGTGCGTCGCGCGGGCTGCTTGTCGGCGGTGATCCGGTAGGCGAGTGCGGCACGGTCTGCCCCGAAGCGGAGCTCTTCGAGGAGCAGCGGGCGGTCGTCGGCATCGTGCGCGACGCGGGTCACGTGCAGGACCGGGGTGGCGTCCGGGAGTCGGAGTGCGGTCCGCTCGTCGGGCAGCGGCATGCGTGCGCCTACCGTCTCGGCCCAGGTCAGCTTGTGCCCGGCCTGGGTGAGCACCCAGTAGATCGCCGCCGCAGGCTTGCACGGCTCCTTGCCGAGCAACGGCACGGCCTCGGCGACCTCGAACGGGATCAGCGTGCGGTGCATGCTGCGCGTCCCCGTGCTGGGGTCGACAAGAAGGCGGTCACATCCGAACAGGGCCTCTTCTGTGTCAAGTTGGAGAAGGCGGCCGGTGTCCTTCGTCGTGCGCGTGCGGTACGTGCTTGGCTCCTCGGTCTCCTGCCAGATGTCGCCGTTGGGCATGACGAACTTGCCTTCGGTGGTGCGGCTGATGCGGCGCTCGATGGTGAGCACGGGCTGTCCGCCGGCCCGTACGAAGCTGCCCTTGCCGTGCCGTACGTCGATGAGGCCTTCCGCGCGCAGTGCTGCGATGGCGTTGCGGACGGTGGGGCGGGAGACGTCGTAGCGGGTCATGAGCTGGGCTTCGGATGGCAGCAGGGAGTCGGGGGCGAACTCACCGGACAGGATCGCTTCGCGGATCGCGGCGGCGACCTGCTGGTACAGGGCTCCGGGGCGCTGGATCTCTGACATCTCGGCATCTCCGGTGAAGTCGTAGGCACGTCGCACGCGCGACATCACTCGTCAGCATAAGTAGTTGCACGGGCGCCGTACAGCACTTCATAGTCGTAACTCGTAAGGACAAGTGACGTCAGCATCAGAGCTGGCGTCCCAACTGGCCAAGGAGGCCGAAGAAATGCAGTCCATTCCCGTGGACACGGCGCGGCTGGGCGTACTGCGGTGCGCCATCGCGCCTGAGGCAAAGCTCTCCAACCCCGAGACACAGGAGGTGAAGAGGGACCGGGACGGCAACCCGGTCTGGACCGTCGCCGTGACCGTGCGGCAGGACGGTCGGCGGATCTCCGTCATCGAGATCGCCGTGAGCGGACAGCCCAAGGGGATCGAGGAAGGACAGGTCGTCCGTGTGACCGGGCTGACTGCGTTCATGTGGGCGATGGGAGACCGGCACGGCGTCAGCTTCCGCGCGGACGCCATCACGCCCGTGCACGGCACGGCCGCGCACAGCAAGGGCGGTGAGGCGTGATGGGGCCGATCCTGCTCGCTCTCGTGCTCGCCGTGCTGGCCTGGGTGCTCGTCGTCGGTGACCTGGTGCGTCGGCACCGGCCGGCCTGGCACTGGTACCTCGTCGGCTACCCGGTCACCGTCTGCCGGGTGCTGACGACCTGGCGCAAGGTCACCATACTCAACGACCTCGCGGTCTCCAAGCGTCCGCCCCGCGGGCTGCTCGGGGACCTCATGGTCAAGGGCGATCCGCTGCGCCCGATCACTCCGCGGCTGTCGTTCCCGCGGGCCACCCGGCTGGGGCTCACCGTGATGGTGCGGCTGCACGCGGGACAGACCCCCGCCACGTACATGAAGGCGGCAGACGCCTTGGTCCACGCGTGGAAGGTGCACGCCGTGCGGGTGACCTCGCCGGAACGCGGCACGGTGCTGCTGACCGCCATGGCCAGCGATCCGCTGGAGCGGCCCGGCTTAGCCAGTGCTCCCGCTGAACTGCTGTCCGCCCTCATCGGGGCGCTGGAGACCGGCGGGGCCTGGGTGATGAACCTGCGGCTCATGCCGCACTGGCTCATCGCCGGGGCCACCCGGTCGGGCAAGTCCACCCTGCTGGCCCGGCTGATCACCCAGCTCGCCCCGCAGCCGGTCGCCCTGGTCGGCATCGACTGCAAGGGCGGCATGGAACTCGGCCTGTTCGCCGGGCGGTTGAGCGCACTGGCCACGTGCAGGCGTGAAGCGGTCGGCGTGCTGTCCGCGCTCGTCGTCGACATGCAGGACCGCATGCAGACGTGCCGCGCGGCCGGAGTCCGCTCGATCTGGGAGCTCCCCGATCCGCTGCGCCCGATACCGGTGGTCGTGATCGTCGACGAGATCGCGGAGCTCTACCTCTCCGACGGCACCCGTGAGGGCAGGACGGAAGCGGAACAGTGCTCCACGCTGCTGCTGCGTCTGGCGCAGCTCGGGGCCGCGCTCGGCCTGCACCTGGTCGTCGCCGGCCAACGCGTCGGCTCCGACCTCGGCCCCGGCGTCACCGCCCTGCGCGCCCAGCTCAGCGGCCGCATCTGCCACCGCGTCAACGACCCCGGCACGGCGGAAATGGCCTTGGGCGACCTCAACAAGGACGCCGTGGCCGTCGCCCAAGCGATCACACCCGATGAACGGGGCGTGGCCGTGTGCACCGGACCGGACGGCGGCTGGAGCCGTGCCCGCTCTCATCTCACGCCGACCGAGGAGGCCGTAGCGATCACGAAGAAGTACGCGGCCACCACTCCCACGCTGCCTGCCCTGCACGGCGCCGTCGAGGTGCTGGAAGGAGACGACAAGTGATCAGCGAAGGAACGGCGTTCACGTTCGCGGTGATCTTCGGGATCATCACCGTCCTCCTCGTCCGCTCCCGCGACGTGCGCGCCTGGGAAGCGGTCTGCGTCGGCCTCTTCGGCGTCTACCTCGGCCAGACCCCCGTGGTCTTCACCATCCACGGCCTCGTCACCTGGCTCATCACCGGCTTCTCCCACACCTGAGCAGAAAGGACGCACGGCCATGCCTATGCCTCGCGTGAGGTGCCCGCACTGCAAGGGCGACGGAGCCCGCAAAACCTGGACCGGACGACTGCGGCGCTGCCGCGTCTGCCGGGGCACCGGAACCATCCGCTGACCAGCAATCCCAACCGACCTCGCACGCAAGGGAGCGATCCCCATGACGGACAACGCGCCGCCAACCATCAACCGTGCCGCTGCGGCCCACCCCGGAAGGTCACCACCATCACCCCGGACTTCACCCCGGCAGACAGGCGCGCCGCCCTCGACCACGCGGCGCGCCTGCGTCAGCTCCCTGAAGCAGACCGCGACGCCATCCGCCTCGCCCAAGACCCCAAGTTCCCCCGCCTGTTGGAGCAGATCACCGCAACCGGCGGCTGCGCCCACCCCATCCACCTGTCCGGCTCCACCACCACCCTGGACGGCACCACCGGCGAGATCCTGAGCCACTACGACACCCGCAACGAACCCGGCGAACGGCTCCTCGTGCGCTGCCGCAACCGACGCGCAACCGTCTGCCCGGCCTGCTCCCGCCTTCACGCCGGAGACACCTACCACCTCGTGCGCGCCGGGCTCCGCGGTGGCAAGAACGTCCCCGACTCGGTCCGAGAGCGACCCCGGCTCTTCGTCACCTTGACCGCCCCGTCTTTCGGCCCGGTCCACCATGCCGGGGAGCTGTGCCGCCCCCGCCGCGACGGCGGAACCTGCGAACACGGACGGCTCCTCGGCTGCGGCACAGTCCACACCCCGGACGCTCTCGCTGTCGGCCAACCGCTGTGCCCTGACTGCTACGACCACCCTGCGCACGTGCTGTGGCACGCGCACGCCTCAAAGCTGTGGGATCGGTTCGTGATCGACGTCAGGCGGCGCCTGGCCTCCTCGGTCGGCCTCGTGCAATCCCGCTTTGCTCGGCACGCGCGGCTGTCCTTCGCGAGGGTTGCTGAGTACCAGAAGCGGGCGGCCGTCCACGTGCATGCCGTGGTTCGCCTCGACGGCCCCAACGGACCCGGCGACGAACCCCCGGCCTGGGGCACCGCCGAACTGCTCGCCGATGCCGTGTGCGCCTCCGCCCAGCGGGTCCTGGTCCACACTCCCTACAGCCCGGCCGTAGGTGAGCTGGCCTTGCGCTGGGGCACCCAGGTCGATGCCCGGCCGCTGCGCGCCGACGACGACGGACCCGATGACGATGCCGTGGCTGCGTACGTCGCGAAGTACGTCACCAAAGGCGCGAGCGAGACGGGCGCCGGCACCGACCACCCGCTCACCACCTGGGCCGACATCGACGCCGCAGGGGTCGGCAAGCACGTGCGGACTCTCATGCGGGCCTGCTGGCGTCTCGGCGGACTCTCGGAGTTCGAGCACCTGCGCCTGCGCTCCTGGACACACACGCTCGGCTACCGGGGCCACATCCTCACCAAATCCCGCGCCTACTCGACCACCTACGCAGCACTCCGCGCCGAACGCGCCCACCACATGGGCCACGACGACATGCCCGACGCGGTCACCGAACGGCACTGGCGCTACGTCGGCTCCGGCCACACCCCCGGTGCCGCCCTCATCGCAGCCGGAGTCGCTGATGACATAGCCGTCCTCCGAGAGATCGTTCGAGAAGAAATGGACTGGTCCGGGGGTAGCGGCCTTTGAACCCTCGCGAGGAAGAGCGGGCCCGATGGGTGAAGAAGCAGACTGCCAAATTCCCGACCCGCTTGGGACCGAAGAGCGCAGAGCGCCTTGCTCGGCTCCTCAGTCCCAAACCGGAACGCTAGTCCCACAAGGGGGCAGGCTCGATCTCGATGCGGTCCAGGTCGAGCCCCCTCCCCATTTTCTTGGCCGGATGGATGATTACCGCCGAGAATAGAAAGCGGTAAATGGCATTCATGCGTGCGTAATTCCTCCCCTTCTCAAGCTCTGCCCACGCTTTACGGGCGTCGGGTCCTGCGATTCCTTGTAGCACAGCCACCGGTCGTTGCACGGTACGGCGCTGGCGCTCTTTCATCCGGTCTTCGATTGCCCGGCGCATCGTCCGGTATTCAGAGGTGGGAATCTCCTTCGCAAGCCACATCTGGTTGAGTTCCTGAAGCTGCCGGGCGTCGTCCTCGTCGGCCTTGACATCGGTTTCCGGCCGGGAAGTGGTTGCGGGCTTGTGCCCGGTGACGTCTAGCTTTTCCAGGACTTCAAGTGCCACGTCCTTAACTGCCGCCTCAAGCGGGTCGGCGGCGATCACTCGCTGACACTTTCCCTCACCATTGAAAGCCATTCGCGTACAACGATAGTTCGCCTTGGCCTTGGTCTTGCTCCCGGCCATGCGTTGCCCACACGTACAGGTGGCAACCCCACGGAGCAGGTAGTAACGCTGAGGACGCTTTCCCTCCGCGTGCTGCGCGGCGCGGTAGGAACGTACTTCCTGCACTTCCTGCCACTGCCCAAGGTCAATGATCGCGGGCCAGTTCCCGGTCCCGATGTACTCACCTCGGTAGACCTGTATGCCCGCAAGGAAAGGCTGCGAAAGAAGATTGCGAATGTTGGTGCCTTGCCAAGTCTTACCTTGGGCCGTTGTGACCCCTCGCTCATGCAGATCCCTTGCCAGAGCTTCCGGTGATTCGCCGTCCAGGTAGCGGCGGAAAATATCCCGGATGACCTCCGCTTCCTCCTCCACGATTGCACGCCGGTCCGGCGTGTAACCGTAAGGGCGCTTGCTCATGTGAGGATCGCCCGCACGCGCCTTTTCCTCCAACGCGGAGACTATCCGCCGGGACGTGTCGTCCGAAGAGCGGCAAGCGTGCGCAACCTCGATGCGCAGAATGAAGCGATCATCGGGGTCGGAAAGATCCCTGCGGTTGGCCTGCCCGTGCAGCGTGATGTGCTGGTCATCGGCAACCGCGAGCAGTTGTTCCAGGTCCTTGGGCTGCCGCATTAAGCGGTCGGGGTGGTACACGAGAACGTGCCGGTATTTCCCCGTCGCCATGTTCTCCAGTAACTCGTCCCACCCCGGACGCTCGCGATTCCGACGCCACGCGGAACGGTTGTTGTCCACGAACACGTCAGCAACGTGCACGCCGAGACGATCCGCCGTCTCCCGGCAGATGCGCTCCTGCCGGTCCACCCCTGTCTGGTCCTCGTCGCCGGCCTGGGAGATCCGGCAGTAGATCGCCGCGTCTCCGCCGTCGGGCTTCGCCTGCTTGCCGTTCCTCGATTGCCTCATGCGAAAGAGTGTATGAAAGGGCCATGACATCGGTGAAGATGCGAAGATCCATACGTCCATCCTGCCCGCCCCGGGGCGGGCCGCGCGCACCGGCGGCCGCTGGCGCCCTCGTCCCCGGTCGGGTGAAATCCGTCAACGCCGCGCCCGGGGCCCGCACCCGCCAGTGACCGGGCCTTATGGCGATCGTTGGGCGTGCGGAGCCGGACCGCCCGGCGCCCGCGCCGGCCCGTCCTCGCCGGTGCGTCACCCGCATGGGCCTCGCCCGGGGCCCGGGGTCGAGGAGGCCGCCATGTCCGAAGAGTCCGTTCCGCAGCAGGGCGAGGGCACCGGCCGGCCCAAGGGGCTGCTGCAGCAGATGGAGGAGCTGATGGCGGCGCTGAACGCGGACCTGTCGGCACTGGACGCGGACCTGCAGTCGGCGGGGCGGGGTACGGAGGAGGGGGAGACCGCCTCCTGAGCGCGGCCGAGGCCGGGGCAAGACCCGGCCGGACCCGGCACCCACAGCTGAGCCCAGCCGGACCCGGCACCCCGACGGCTGGGCCCAGCCGGACCCGGCGCCCCAGCCGCTGAGCCCGGACGGACCCGGCGCCCCAGCCGCTGAGCCCGGCCGGACCCTGGCACGGCGGAGCCCGACCAGGCCCGGCTACGGCCGAGCCCGACCAGGCCCGGCTAGGGCTGAGCGCAGGCAGGCCCCTGTCGTGAACGTCCCGGCGGCCGCCCGACGGCCGGGCCCGGCGGTGTCCGGTGCGGCGTGAGCAGGCCGGGCGCGCCCGGCGGGCGCGGCCTTCCCGGTCACGGCACTAACCCGCCTCCCTCTCCGGCAGCGCCTCCTCCCGGTCCGCCAGCCTGCGCAGCATCTCCCGCACCCGGTCCCGCGATTCGTCCGCCGCGTCGATGGCCTCCATGCACTGCCAGTAGGTGCTCTCGTCGTCCGCGGCGCAGGCGACGCCCACCAGGGCGATGCTCACCTCGCCGAGCAGACCGCCGAGGCACAGGAGCGTCTGGTGGGCGTCGCCCAGGTCGGTGAGCTGGGCCGCGCGCAGCTCCTCGGTGGTGAGGCGGGGGGTGTCCAGGACGCCGCAGCCGCGGCCCGCCAGTTCGGTCAACCCGAGTGCCTCGCCGCGTAGTTCGGGCGGGCCGGCCACGGCGAGGCGACTGCCTATCGCCTGCGCCAGGGCCTGCGCCTGCCATACCTCCGTCATGGTCTCCGGCATGCCGCTGCTCCCTGTCAGGGCACGTCTGCTCGTCCCGATGAGCCGCACAGCGTCCATGCGCTGCCCCCGTCCGTCCCGACGCGCTGCCCACGCGTCTGCCCGAACTCCGTTGTCCACTACCCAGAGTGAGGGTGCGTGGGACGAAAAGCCAGAGGAAGACTGAAATCTGCGGACAACAAATCGATTTCAGGCCGGAATTTGACTCCGGAGAGTGAAAGTGGACTGAACCACTCCTCACAACTGCCTTACGGCGCGGGGAATCTGCGCTCGTTGCGGTCGATCTTCGCGGCCAGCGCCGCGAGCGGATCGATGTCCAGCACCTCGCACAGCTGGAGCAAGTAGGCGAGCACGTCGGCGACTTCGTCCGTGACGCGGTGCGCGGTGTCCGGCTCGTCCATGACGCGGCGCGACTCCTCCGGCGTCAGCCACTGGAAGATCTCCACCAGTTCGGACGCCTCCACGCTGAGCGCGGCGACGAGGTTCTTGGGCGTGTGGTACGGCTGCCAGTCGCGGGCGGCCGCGAAGTCGGCCAGCCTGCGCTGCAGTGCCGCCACGTCGAGCGGTTCGCGCGGGGGGCCGCTCCGGGGGTCCTGGGGATCGTTCACGGCTTCAGGTGTACCACCGTGACACCGGCCCTCCCGTCCGCCCCGCGCCCAGTCGTCCCATCCGCCCCTCGCCCCTCCGCACCGCCCCCGTCCGCCCCGTCCGCCTCCTTGATCCACGAAGCGTCGCTGACCGCGGCCACGACGCGGATGTGGCCGCGTACGCCCATCCGCCCCGCCAGGCGCAGCAACTCCCGCCGCTGCCGCGGGTCGAGGCAGCGGTCGAAGCCGTCGGCGAGGACGGTGAGCGTCTGCATCGCCGCGGGCACCTCGCCGGCGGTGTCCACCTCCAGCACCCCCGGGCCGGTCAGCAGGACCAGGGCGAGGGCCAGGTACCTCAACTCGCCGTCGCCCAGGCGCCGCAGGGCCGTACGGAGGCCGTCGCCGCGGTCGAGCAGGGCCCGCACACAGCCGTCGCCGAGCGGCTCGGCGAGCACGTCGGCGACCGGTCCCGGGCATCCGGCGCGCACCGCGTCGACGAGCAGGGCGTGCCGCCGGCCGCACTCGGCGCGGGTGCGCCACAGGACGTCGGCGAGGTTGTCGCAGCCGCCGAGGAGCCGGCCGGAGCCCATCGGCACGGGGGCCCGCATCCGGCCCGGTCGCGGGTCGCAGGCGAACACGGACCGCAGCGCGACGACCATCTGCTCGGCGGCGGCCAGCACCCGGCGCTGCCCGTCGGTCTTTCCGGCCACGCGCAGGGGCAGCAGCGCGGTGCCGAGCCGGTCGTCGGGCAGCGGGGCGCGGGTCACGGGCGCGGAGCCTGCGGTGTGCCAGGCGGCCTGCACGGTCCGGCGGGAGGGGTCGCGCAGGGCGGTCTCCAGCAGCACCTGCCCGCCGGAGGTCAACCGCTCGCCCACGATGCGCAGTTCGGGCTCGGCCTGCACGGCGACATCGAGCCGGACCGGACCCTCGGGCCCGTCGGCGGTGCAGCCGATACGGAACCCCCGCCGCCGCTGCGCGTCGGGCCGCGCCCGGTCCGGGACGCAGGCGCCCGCGTCCGGGAACACCTCCCCCACGCCGGCGCCCCCGCCGAGGTGCGCGAGCGCCTCGTACGCCCGCAGGGCGGTCGTCTTCCCGCACCCGCTGCCCCCGGCGAGCACGGTGACGGGTCCGAGCCCGAACCCGGTCCGGCGGTGCCCTGCGAAGGCGGACAGCCGCAACTCGGTGAGACAGGGGCGGGCGGGGCCCGGCAGGTCCGGGGACGGCACGGTCATGTCCGGACCGTAGATCCGCTTCCGTACGGTGAACCGTTACGGCGGAGGGAGCTTCCCACGATCGGGGGACCGCGGTCACACGCCGGACATCCCGGCGCCCTCCATCAGGTCGGTGACCTCGGTGTCCGCGGGGGTGAGCAGGAAGACGTTGCGGTCCACGCGGTGCATGGCGCTCGCCAGGCCGAAGACGACGCCGGTGCTGAAGTCCAGGACCCGCTTGGCGACGTCGGACTCCGCGCCGGTGAGGTCCAGCAGGACGGGGATGCCGGCCATCAGGGTCTCGGCGACCTCGCGGGCGTCCGCGAAGACGTTCACCCGGAGCACCACGAAGCGGCGGCGCGTCTCCGTCTCCGCCTCGGGCATCGAGCGGTGGTCCACCGCGGACGGCCAGGCGTCGCGTCCCCGCAGCGGTACGACCTGCGCAAGGCCCGCCCACTGCTCATCGGTGACGTCGTGGCTGTTCACCGGCTCCCCCAACTGACTCGCACTCCATGCCTGCACCGGCCAATTCTTACGCCATGTCACCCGTTCGGCCCAACAGCGACACGGTCAGCGACCGTCACAACCGTTCCCGGAGCCCCGGGCGTTGACGTCGGGAATGACCGATTCCTTCCCGATCGGGGCTTCTTACCGGCCTCACACCGGACTCTTCACCGCCCGCCACGCCCCGGTCACCGGGCACGGCTAGCCTCACCTGACGTGCACTTGGCAGAAGATCAGCCGGCGACGCCCGGTCGGCGGACGCGGCCGGTGGTGCCCTCCCCCGCTCCCGGCCAGGCCCGAGCGGGCGGCGCCCCCGGCACGCAGCCGCCCGCGCAGTGGCATCGCGTGCTGACGCTGCTGGCGGACGTCAGCCTCTTCATCGGCACCCGGTCGGTGTGGACCCAGGCAGCGAGCCACCGGCCGCCCGTGGCCGCGGTGATCTCGGTCTGCTACGCCTCGATCCTGGTGTGCGGCGTCCTGACGCCGGTGGTGCGCCGGACCCGTTCGCTGGCACGGCTGGACCTGTGCGTCCTGGTCACCGCCGTGACGCTCGCCCTGTGCACCTGGGTCATGAACCACGGCGGCTCCGACGAGGCGGTCCTGACCACCCAGGCCGCCCGGGAGATCGTCGCGGGCCACCCCGTCTACGGGCAGCCCTGGCCCTGGCTCTTCGGCCACGGCGTCGCCCTCACCCCGACCGTGACCGGCGGCTACGACTTCACCTACGGCTATCCGCCCCTGGCCCCGCTGCTCACGGCGCCGCTGCTGTGGCTGGGCCACGGCGGCGCCCCGGCGACCGCGGTGAGCACCGCGGCCCTCGTCGCCGGCACCGTCCTGCTGTGGCGCATGCTCCCCGCGCCGTGGCGGTCGGCGGCCACCATGGCCTGCCTCGGCTTCGGACTCCTGCCGAACTACGCCCGGCTCGGCTACCCGGCGATCACGGCCCTGGCCCTGCTGATCCCGGTGGTGGTGCACTGGCCGCGGATCGGGCGGGGCGGCCGGCTGGGACCGGCCGGCGTCGCCCGGGCCGTGTGCCTGGGCGCCGCCTGCGCGACGCAGCAACTGCCCTGGTTCCTCGCACCGTTCCTGCTGGCCGGGATCTACGCAGTGCGCCGGGGCGAGCTCGGCGCGCGCGGCGCGACGCCGCCGGTCCTGCGGATCGCCGGCATCGCCGCCACCGTGTGGCTGCTGATCAACACGTACTTCGCCGTGAGCGAGCCGGGCACCTGGATCGCCGGCATCGCGCTGCCGCTGACGCAGGGGGCGACCCTGCACGGGCAGGGCCTCGCGGACATCTCCCTCTACCTCACCGCCGGCAGCGACCGGCTCGACTGGTACGGGCACGCCAGTCTGCTGCTGGCCGCGGCCCTGCTCGCGCTGCTGGTGCTGTTCATGCGCCGCCTGGGCCCCGCGGCGACCGTCCTGCCCTGGTGCGCCTTCTACCTGGCGACCCGCTCCCAGGACGGCTACTACCTGATCATGACCCCGCTGTGGCTGGCCGCGGCGGTCACCGCTCCCCCGGCGGAGTTCGCCCGCGCCTGGCAGCCGCGCCCGCGTCCGCTGCGCGGCCCGCACCGCCGTACGGCACTGATCGCGGCGTGCGCGCTCCTGATCGCCCCGGCGCTCGCGAGCGCGGCCGTGGCGGCCACCGGGTCGCCGCCGCTGCGGATGCGCGTCACCGCGGTGCGGCGCCGGTCCGCGGACGTCGTCTCCGGGCTGACGCTCCAGGTCACGAACGGGGGCGGCGGCGCCCTGACGCCGCACTTCATGGTCACGAGGAACCAGGGCTCCGGCAGGTACTGGTCGCTGGTGCGGGGACCGGCGGCGGTGCCCGCCCACGGCACCGTACGGATGGAGATCCGTCCGGCTGCGGGGACGTACCTCCTGCCGGCCAGGCCGGGCACCCGGCTGCGCCTGCGGGCCTTCACGGCGGCGCCGCAGACGCTGTCGAGCACCTCCATCCGGCTCGAGGGGCGCACCGGAGCCGGTGCGCACCGGGCCCGCTGACCGGCGTCAGGCCGCGGGGCCGCGCACGAAGCGCAGTGCGGCCGTGACCGTGGTCAGACCGCGCATCATGCCCAGCTGGTTCCAGGTGAGGCCGAACTCGGCGCGGTCCACGGCGAACTCCGTCTCCAGGGTGAGCGCGTCGGCGTCCACGCCGGCCAGCCGCGCGGTGAGGGTCTGCGGACGGCTCACGCCGCGCACGGTGAGCTGACCGGAGACCTCGACGGTGTCGCCGGCCCCGGCCCTCGCGCCGCGCACGGCGAAGGTGATCTCGGGGTGGTGGTCCGCGTCGAAGAAGTCGGCGGAGCGCAGGTGGTCGTCGCGCTTCCGGTTCCCGGTGTCGAGCGTGCCGGCGTCCAGCGTCAGGGTTCCGGTGGCGGAGCCGTCGGGACGCACCTCGCCCTGTCCGCCGACGGCGCCGAAGGCGCCCTTGACGGTGACGAGGCCCCACATGGTCCGGTGGCGTACGGCGACGGTGGAGGCGGTCGCGTCCAGCTGCCACACACCGGTTTCGACGGCGACGGTCATGAGTTTCTCCCAGGGGATGCGAACGGCACGGGAACGGTGCCGCGAGCGATTGGTTCAAATTTGGATGACCACACGCTAGCCGGTTATCCAAATCTGGACAACCATCTCGTCCAAAAATGGACAACGGTTAGACTCGACCCCATGGCCGACCCCGAGGAGCACACCGGCGACCTGCCCGAATGCCCGTCCGCGCAGGGCGGCGGACTGCTGCCCAGGGAGCTGCGCGCGTGGATGGTGATGCTGGCGGCCATGGGGGCGGTGGAGCAGGAGCTGCGGTCCGTGCTGAAGGACCGGCTCGACGTCTCGCACGACGAGTTCCTGATCCTGTGCCTGCTCGCGGAGTCGCCCAGGCAGGGCCTGCGCATGACGCGCATCGCGGAGCTGCTCGGCCGTCCGAAGACCCGGCTCACCTACCAGATCGCCTGCCTCCAGCACGCGGGCCTGGTCACCCGCCAGTCGGTCTGCGGCGACCGGCGCGGCATCGAGGTCGCCCTCACCGAGAAGGCGCGCACCCTCCTGCAGGACGCCTCCGCCACCCTCGCCTCGACGGTCGCCGGGGCCCTTGCCCGCGTGATGGGACCGGACCAGCACGAGGCGATGTGCGGTCTGCTGCCGCGGCTCGCCGAGGAACCCGAGCCGCGGTAGCCGGCCGGACGGGTGACGCGCCCGCGCGCGGGTACCCGGCGGTCCCGTTCCTTGCCGTACCGGCGACCGCAGGAGGACCTCCATGGGCGCACTCGACCTGCCCGCACCCGTCGTCCGCGCCGAAGCCGCGCCCCCCGTGGACGCCGCGCGGCTCGAGGCCGCGCTCCGCGAGAGAGTCGACGGCGAGGTCCGTTTCGACCCCGGCAGCCGGGCCGCGTACTCCACCGACGCCTCCAACTTCCGGCAGACCCCGATCGGCGTGGTCGTGCCCCGCACCCCGGAAGCCGCCGTCGAGGCGGTGGCCGTCGCGCGCGAGCACGACGCGCCCGTCCTCTCGCGCGGCGGCGGCACCAGCCTGGCCGGGCAGTGCACCAACGCGGCCGTGGTGATCGACTGGTCGAAGTACTGCAACCGGCTGGAGTCCGTGGACGAACAGGCCCGCACCTGCGTCGTCCAGCCCGGCATCGTCCTCGACGAGCTCAACCGGCAGCTGGCCCCCAGCGGCCTGCGCTACGGCCCCGAGCCCGCCACCCACGCCAACTGCTGCGTCGGCGGCATGATCGGCAACAACTCCTGCGGCGCCACGGCCCAGGCGTACGGCAAGGTCGTCGACAACATCGCCCGCCTGGAGGTGCTGCTCTACGACGGCACCCGCTTCTGGTGCGGCGAGACGAGCGACGAGGAGTACGCCGAGATCGAGCGGCAGGGTGACCTGCGGGCCACGGTCTACCGGCGGCTGCGCGCCCTGCGGGACCGCTACGGCGACGAGGTGCGCCGCCGCTACCCGGACATCCCGCGCCGGGTCTCCGGCTACAACCTGGACTCCCTGCTGCCGGAGCACGGCTTCGACGTCGCCGGGCTGCTCGTCGGCAGCGAGTCGACCCTGGTCACCGTGGTGCGGGCCGAGCTGGAACTGGTGCCCGTGGTCGAGGAACGCACCCTGGTCGTGCTCGGGTTCCCGGAGATCGCGGTGGCCGCCGACGCCGTACCGGCGATCCTGCCGTACGAGCCGATCGCGCTGGAGGGCCTCGACGCGCGGCTGCTCAGGGACGAGCGGATCAAGGGCCTCAACCCGAAGGCGCGACAGCAGATGCCCGACGGGAACGCCTTCCTGATGGTGCAGTTCGGCGGCGACACCACCGACGAGGCGGACGGCCGGGCGCAGCGGATGCTGCGGGGACTGCACGAGTCCGAGCACGACGCCGAGGTCGCCTTCCTCGACGACCCCGCCCACGAGGACGAGTTGTGGCAGGTGCGCGAGGCCGGGCTGGGCGCCACCGCGCACGTCCCGGAGCACGCCGACACCTTCGAGGGCTGGGAGGACTCGGCGGTGGCACCCGAGCGGCTGGGCGACTATCTGCGCCGGCTGACGAGGCTGTACGCGGAGTTCGGGTATCTGAGCGACACCGGGCCCAGTCTCTACGGCCACTTCGGGCAGGGCTGTGTGCACACCCGCATCCCCTTCGACCTGTACTCGGCCGACGGGGTGGCCTCCTACCGGCGGTTCATGGAGCGGGCGGCGGAGCTGGTCGCCGGCCTCGGCGGGTCCTTCTCCGGGGAGCACGGGGACGGGCAGAGCCGGGGCGAGCTGCTGCCGCGGATGTTCGGGGACGAACTGGTCGAGGCCTTCGGGCGGTTGAAGGCCGTCTTCGACCCGCTGAACCGGATGAACCCGGGCAAGGCCGTGGCGCCGTACGGGCTGGACGAGAACCTCCGCCTCGGCGCGGGCTGGGCGCCGAACGCACCCGGCGACCTGCATTTCCGGTTCCCGGACGACGGCGGGTCGTTCGCCAGGGCGGCCAACCGCTGCGTGGGCGTGGGCAGATGCCGGCAGCTCACCACCGACGGCGGCACGGTGATGTGCCCCTCGTACCAGGTGACGCACGAGGAGGAGCACTCCACGCGCGGGCGGGCGCGGCTGCTGTTCGAGATGCTCGACGGCCACGGCGACAGCGCCGTCCAGGACGGCTGGCGGTCCGAGGCGGTGCGCGACGCGCTCGACCTGTGCCTGGCCTGCAAGGGATGCAAGAAGGACTGCCCGGCCGATGTCGACATGGCCACCTACAAGGCGGAGTTCCTCGCCCACCACTACGCGGGACGGCCCTGGCGCCGGCCGCGGTCCGACCTCTCCATGGGCTGGCTGCCGCTGCTCGCCCAGGCCGTCGGCCGTTCCCGCCTCGGCCCGCTCGTCAACGTCCTCACCCACACCCCGCCGCTGTCGGGGGCGGCCCGCGCGCTCGCGGGCGTCGAGGACCGGGAGGTGCCGCTGTTCGCGGAGCGGTCGCTCCAGCAGTGGTTCGCCGCACGCCGTGCGCCGAGCGGGGGCGCCCGGCCGTCCGGCGACGGGTCGCGCGGCACCGTGCTGCTGTGGCCCGACACCTTCACCAACTTCTTCCACCCGCACGTCGGACGGGCGGCCGTGACGGTGCTGGAGCACGCGGGGTGGCGGGTCGAACTGCCCCAGGAGCCGCTGTGCTGCGGGCTGACCTGGATCTCCACCGGCCAACTGGACATGGCCGAAAGGGTGTTGAGCCGTACCGTGCGGCATCTGGCCGGGCACGTCCGGGCCGGCGGGCTCGTGGTGGGCCTGGAGCCGAGCTGCACCACCGTGTTCCGTTCGGACCTGGGCGAGCTCCTCCCCGGCGACCACGACGTGCGCAGGCTGCGCGACCGAACCGTGACGCTCGCGGAGCTGCTCACCGAGCACTCCCCCGGCTACGAGCCACCGCGGGTGCCGGACCGTGCGGCGCGGGCCCTGGCCCAGGTGCACTGCCACCAGCACGCGGTGCTCGGCTGGAACGCCGACCAGGACCTGCTGAAGCGGGCGGGCGTCGACGCCGAGCGGCTGGCGTCCGGCTGCTGCGGACTGGCCGGCAACTTCGGCTTCGAACGCGGCCATCTGGAGGTCAGCGAGGCCTGCGCGGAACGGGTCCTGCTGCCCCGGCTGCGCGAGGAGGACGCGGGGACCGTCCTCCTCGCCGACGGGTTCAGCTGCCGGACCCAGGTCCACACGTTCGACAGCGGCGGCCATGAGGGCGTGCACCTGGCCGAGTTGCTGGCCTCGGGCCTGCCCGCGGGCGCGCACGGCAGCGCGTACGCCACCGGCCCGGGCGTACGGCCGGCCCCGCCGGGACGACGCGCCAGGACCCTGGCCCTGGCCGGGGCCGGGCTGGGCGCGGCGCTCGCCGCGGCGGGGGTCACCCGCGGGCTGCGGCGGTAGCGGCCGTCAGGAACCGGTGCCGGAACGGCCGCGCAGGAGGGCGACCGCGGCGGCCGCCAGGCCCAGCACCCCCACGACCAGTCCGGCGACCGCGAGAGCGCGGGCGGTGGAGTCGCCGCCGTCCGAGGAGGCGGACGCGGCGGGGGCCTTCGACGCGGGCGCCGAGGCCCCCGGGCCGTCGCCCGCGTCGCCCCCCTCGTCCGCGGCGGCCTGCGCGGTCAGCTTGAGGACGGGTGCCGGGTTCTCCGGCTCGTCCCCGCCGGACTGAGGCTTCTCGATCCAGCGGACGGTCTTGCCGTCCGAGTAGGTCTGCAGGGTCTTGAAGACCAACTGGTCGCCGCTGTCGGGCAGTTGACCGAAGGCGACGTCGAAGTCCTCGTACTGGCCGGCGCCGATCTTCCCGCCGGTCCAGGTGATCTCGGAGACGGCGTCGGTGATGGTGCCGTCGTCGGTCTTCACCGGCGTCTTCAGCTTCGTGTGGGTGACCTTGGCCGTCCAGCCGTCCCGCGGCGGCGAGACGAGCACACCGAGGACGGGATGGTCGGTGGGCAGGAAGACCTGCACCTTGGTGGTCCTTGCCGTGTCCTCCTCGTTGGGGACCCGGAAGGTCAGGACGCCGTCCGTGGCGCCCTTCGCATAGCTGTCGGGGTGCACGGTGACGTGCGCAAAGGCCGCGCCCGCGGCGGCGAGGACCCCGGCGGCGGCCAGGGCGGTCACGGCGCCGGCGCGGCGCAGGGCGGTGGGTGCGATGGACATGACTGGGTCGGTCTCCGTACTGGTGAGGGGTGTCGAGGTCGGCTCGCGTACGACGTCCCCGCCGGTGGACCGCGCCGCTGCACCGCGTGCCGCAGCAGGAGCCGCCGCAGCCGCGGCGGACCGCCGGACCCCGGGCGTACGGCGTCCTGCGCGTCCGGCACCCCCCGGACCCCACCGCACACCTGCCACCAGGCCGCGAGGCCCGGCACGAGCCGGGCGGCCCGGCGCAGCAGCGACCACACCGCGGCCTCGCCGCGCCGCAGCCACCACGTGAGCAGCACGGCCGCACCGACATGCGCGACGGTGGCGTGCGGTGCGAGGGCGTGCGCGTGGGCCATGCCCATGCCGTCCACGGCCTGTGTACCGCCCATGCCGGGCATGTCCCGCGCGGTCGTCCCCGCGTACGGCCGTGCGAGGACGAAGGCCAGGTGCAGTCCGCCCTGGGCCGTGAGGGTGCCCGTGCCGATGGCGGGCAGCGACCGCTCACGGCCGGCCAGCAGACAGCCGGCGGCGAAGACCGGCCCGAACCCGGCGGCCTGCACCCACACGGGCGGCACCATCCCCGTCCCGAGGGCATGGCCGCCGGTGGCGAGCAGCACGCACAGCGCGGCGAACACCGCCGCGCGCGTCACGCGTACCGAAGGAGCCGCCCTCATGCCGCCCGATCCTGCCACGCCCGCGACCGGCCCCGCCGTGCGGATGCCGGCGCGCACCGGTGCACACTGAAGACCCACGGACCGGACGGCGAAGGCGGTGACGGGATGCGCATCCGGATCGACGGCGTGGACCTGCCCGGTCTCAGGTGCGGGCCCGGCGACGGCGTCCCGTCGTACACGAACATCCATGTGGCCGTGCAACGCCGGGACCGGCCGGCCGAGTTGCTCGACCCGCAGCCCGGCGACGCCGTCCGTGCGAGCTGGACACTGGAGTGCACGGTCACCGGTACGGACGTCAAGGGGCCCTACGTTCAAGGGCGTCCCGGCAACCGGTTCGTCTATCTGTCGTGGGGCACGGTCGACGGTCGTGGTGCCTTCGCCATGTTCCGGCGCGCCAAGCTGATGCTGGACGCGGTGCCCGCGGAGGTGCTCGGGGCCGCCGTGCGCGAAGGGCTCCTGGTGGGGCGGCTCGGACTGACCGACGGGCGGGGTCACCCCCTGTGCGCCCGGGTCGTGCCGCCGCGTATCACCTGGAGTGCCCGGCCCGCCGGCCGGAGCTGACCGGGCGTACGCCGCCATCCGTCCGCGCGGTGGGCCGCCGGGGTCTTGCGTGCCGCCGGCGCCCGCACGGTTGCGGTGCTCGGCGCCGGCGTGGACGCCGTGTTCGCGCCGCCGGTGCGGCGCACGGAGCCGACGACGCGGGAGATCCGGGCCGCGGTGGACGGGAGCGCGGGTGACGCGGGCCGGGTGACCCGGTCGCCCGGTGACGGAGCCGGTGGACGCGGACGGGGTGCGCCGCGCGCCGGTGGCGCCGGTCCGGGACGGGGCCGGCTCACGCTTCGCGGTGCGGGTGTCCGCCGTCCACCCGGATCGCCCGGACACCGCTGCCGTACCGGGCCCCGCACCGCTCCCGCGGCAGCACCGGCGCATGCGCGACGTCGGGGTCGGTCTCCGCCCAGGACGGCGGCGCGTGGTGGCCGTCGGTGCCGGTGACCGCACGCACCTGACGCCGCGGTGCCCGCCCTCCGGGCGGACGACGGGAATCGTCAGACACCCCCTAGGACACAAGTGCCGTGAGGACCTCCGCGCAGATGGACATGGCGGTCTCCGCGGGGGTGCGGGCGCCGATGTCCAGGCCGATCGGGCCGTGGATGCGCCCGAGGAGCCGCTCGTCCAGGCCCGCCTCGGCCAGGCCCGCGGCCCGGCGCTCCTGCGTGTGGCGCGAGCCCAGCGCACCCACGTAGGGGATGCCCGAGGCGAGCGCCGTGCGCAGGGTGGGGACGTCGACCTCGGGCTCATGGCTGAGCATGATCAGGCAGGCGGCCGCGGGGCGTTCGGCGAGGAGCTTGGCGGCGTCCGGCGCGGCCGCGGTGACGGCGGCCTGCCAGCCGAGCAACTCCGCCTGGGAGACGAGGAGTCCGGCGAGTTCACCGCCGCCGACGATGACGAGACGGGGGACGGCGGGGCAGGTCTCGATCAGGACGAGCCCGGCCTCGGTGGCCTGCACCTCGCGGCCGGCGTGACGGCGGGCGAGCAGGGCGCGGGCCCGGGCGGCGGCCTGCGGCGGCAGGTCCGCGTCGTCCGGGCCCGGGGCCGGGGTGACCACCGTGCTGACGGCGTGGGCGCGCCGCTCGTCGAGCCAGGTGATCAGCGCGGCGTCGCCGCCGGCCGCGAGCACCTCCCACCAGCGGGCCGGCACCGCGGGCAGCGGCTGGAGCAGGATCTCGGCCTGTCCGCCGCAGGTCAGCCCCGCTTCCCCGACCTCGTCCTGGTGGACGGCCACCGCGCACACGCGGGCGGTGTGCCCCGGCGCGAGCGTCGCGGCCTCCTCGGCCAGCCGCCGGTCGAAGGCGCCCCGGTAGAGGCTGCCGTGGCAGGTCCCGTCCGCGTCGATCAGGAGCGCGTCGGCCGGGCGCCTGGGCCCGAACCCCCGCTCGGTCACCGGCCGCGCGAGGACCGCCGCGCCACGGCCGAGGGCCGCCCACTGCCGTGCCGTTTCCGCCAGTTCACGCATGTCCCCAGCGTAGTCAGTACCCGTCCCGTCCGTACCGCCTGCCGGTGGCGGGCCGCATGACCGAGGCCGCCGCGCCCGCCGGACGAGGGGGCGGCACCCGGGACGCCCGTGGCGCGGGTGCCTCGACGCAGGTCAGGAGGGCGCACCGGACGGACGGCGGCGGGGCGGCGCCCCCCGCCCGCACGGGGCGTGAGGGGGTGGCGCACCCGCCCTTCATCCGCCGTTCGGAGCGGCGCGGCAAAACTTGGCCAGTTCGTTTTCTTGAACTCTTCGTGTTTATCGGGCTAGGTTGATCCCATGACCGCGTCCCAGACCCCGAACACCGCCGCTGAGCTGCGCGGTGCCGGCCTGCGGGTGACGGCCGCCCGCGTAGCGCTGCTCGAGACCGTCCGCGAGGGCGACCACCTCGGCGTCGAAGCGATCGCGTCGGGAGTACGCGACCGCGTGGGCCACATATCCCTGCAGGCCGTGTACGAGGCTCTCCACGCGCTCACCACGGCCAAACTCGTGCGCCGCCTCGAACCGCCGGGCAGTGCCGTCCGGTTCGAGGGACGGGTCGGCGACAACCATCACCACCTCGTGTGCCGATCGTGCGGAACCGTCGTCGACGTCGACTGCGCGGTGGGCCACGCACCCTGTCTGACCGCCTCGGACGACCGCGGCTTCGCGGTCGACGAGGCCGAGGTCATCTACTGGGGCCTGTGCCCCGCCTGCTCCACCGAAGCCCCCACGTCAGCACCCTGATCCACCCAGTTCGGAAGGACTGTCATGTCTGAGAACCCCGATGCAATCGTGACCGATCCCAAGGCGGAGGGCACCGGCGGCTGCCCGGTCGCGCACGAGCGTGCCGCGCACCCGACTCAGGGTGGCGGCAACCGCCAGTGGTGGCCGGAGCGGCTGAACCTGAAGATCCTCGCCAAGAACCCCGACGTGGCGAACCCGCTCGGCAAGGACTTCGACTACGCCGCCGCCTTTGAGGCCCTCGACCTCGCGGCCGTGAAACAGGACATCGCCGAGGTGCTCACCACCTCGCAGGACTGGTGGCCCGCGGACTTCGGCAACTACGGCCCGCTGATGATCCGTATGGCCTGGCACAGCGCGGGCACCTACCGCATCAGCGACGGCCGCGGCGGCGCCGGCGCCGGCCAGCAGCGCTTCGCCCCGCTCAACAGCTGGCCGGACAACGCCAGCCTCGACAAGGCCCGCCGTCTGCTGTGGCCGGTCAAGAAGAAGTACGGCCAGAGCATCTCCTGGGCCGACCTGATGGTCCTCACCGGCAACGTCGCGCTGGAGCAGATGGGCTTCGCGACCTTCGGCTTCGGCGGCGGCCGCGAGGACGTCTGGGAGGCCGAGGAGGACGTCTACTGGGGTCCCGAGACCACCTGGCTGGACGACCGGCGCTACACCGGCGACCGTGAGCTGGAGAACCCGCTCGGCGCCGTCCAGATGGGCCTGATCTACGTCAACCCCGAGGGCCCGAACGGCAACCCGGACCCGATCGCCGCCGCCCGCGACATCCGCGAGACCTTCCGCCGGATGGCGATGAACGACGAGGAGACCGTCGCCCTCATCGCCGGCGGCCACACCTTCGGCAAGACCCACGGCGCGGGCCCCGCGGACAACGTCGGCGCCGACCCCGAGGCCGCCCCGATGGAGCAGCAGGGCCTGGGCTGGCGGAGCACGTACGGCACGGGCGTGGGCAAGGACGCGATCACGTCCGGCCTGGAGGTCACCTGGACCACCACCCCCACGCAGTGGAGCAACGGCTTCTTCAAGAACCTCTTCGAGTACGAGTACGAGCTCGTCCAGAGCCCGGCCGGCGCCAACCAGTGGGAGGCGAAGGACGCCCCCCAGACCGTTCCGGACGCCTTCGACCCGGAGAAGAAGCACCGCCCGACGATGCTCACCACCGACCTGTCGCTGCGCTTCGACCCGATCTACGAGCCCATCGCCCGCCGGTTCTACGAGAACCCGCAGGAGTTCGCGGATGCGTTCGCCCGCGCCTGGTACAAGCTGACCCACCGCGACATGGGCCCGAAGTCCCTGTACCTGGGCCCGGAGGTGCCCGCGGAGACGCTGCTGTGGCAGGACCCGCTGCCCGCGGCCGAGGGCGAGGCCGTCGACGCCGCCGACGTGACGGCGCTCAAGGCGAAGATCCTCGACTCCGGTCTGACCGTCCCGCAGCTGATCGGCGCGGCCTGGGCGTCGGCCTCGACGTTCCGCGGCTCCGACAAGCGCGGCGGCGCCAACGGCGCCCGCGTCCGCCTCGAGCCGCAGCGCGGCTGGGAGGTCAACAACCCGGACGAGCTCGCGCAGGTCCTGCGCACCCTGGAGAGCATCCAGGCCGACTTCAACTCCGGCGCCAAGAAGGTCTCCGTCGCCGACCTGATCGTCCTCGGCGGCAGCGCGGCCGTGGAGAAGGCGGCCAAGGACGCCGGCGTGGAGGTCGAGGTGCCGTTCGCGGCCGGCCGTGTCGACGCGACCGACGAGCACACCGACGCCGAGTCGTTCGCCGCGCTGGAGCCGCAGTACGACGGCTTCCGCAACTACGTCGGCAAGGGCAACCGCCTGCCGGCCGAGTACCTGCTGCTGGACCGCGCGAACCTGCTCGACCTGAGCGCCCCCGAGATGACCGCCCTGGTCGGCGGTCTGCGTGTCCTGGGTGCGAACTACGACGGTTCGAAGCACGGCGTCCTCACCGAGACGCCGGGCCGGCTGACCAACGACTTCTTCGTCAACCTGCTCGACCTGGGCACGACCTGGAAGTCGACGTCCGCGGACCAGACCACCTTCGAGGGCCGCGACGCCTCCGGCGCTCTCAAGTGGACCGGCACCCGTGCCGACCTCGTCTTCGGCTCCAACTCCGAGCTGCGCGCCCTCGCGGAGGTCTACGCCGCCGACGACGCCAAGGAGAAGTTCGTGACGGACTTCGTCAAGGCGTGGGTCAAGGTCATGAACCTGGACCGGTTCGACCTCGTCTGATCGCACCGCACCGCACGCCGGGGCCGGCCCGCATCGGGCCGGCCCCGGCCGTCTTGGGGACCGCGGTCCCTCACGGACGCCGCCCGACCGCGACGAAGGTGGCGGCGAAGAAGCGGCGTTCGCCGCTCCCCTCCTTCTCGGCCTCCTGGAAGGCCGCGTCCCAGCGGGCGACGTCGTCCGGCCCCGCCAGCCCCTCGGCGACCAGGGCCTCCCGGGCGGCCCAGGCGGGGCCGCGCATCCCGGGTGGCGGCGTGACGACGTCGATGTGACCCTCGAAGACGGCGACGTCCAGCCCGGCGGCGACGAGCAGTTCGTCGAGCCGCGTGCCGATGCTCAGGTCGTCGCCCCGGCGCCGGTGCAGTTCGCCGTACAGCTCGTGCATCTCGTCGAAGACGGGCGGGGCGTTGCGCATCCCGGAGGAGCCGATGTCGATGTCGACGAGGTACACGGTGCCGCCGCCGGGTCGGGCGAGCGTGGCCAGGTGGTCGACGATCGCCTGCTCCTGCCCGCCGTTGTGGGCCAGCACGTGCCGCATCATGACCAGGTCGAACGTGCCGGCGTCCAGCCCCGTGCGCGCGGCCGAACCGAGCCCGGTGTGCACCGCGACACCCGTGCGCTCGGCGAGCGCCGACGCGACGGCCAGCGCGTCGGCGTCCCGGTCGACCGCCCACACCGCTCCGTTGGGGGCCGCCAGGCGCGCCAGCCGCACCGCGACCGCGCCGGGTCCGCATCCGACGTCCGCGATCCGCGCACCGGGGCCCGCCCCGGCCTCCGCCCACAGCTCACGCTCGCGCCGCTCGGCGGCGTCCGCCATGAGCCGGTAGCGCCGGATCTCCGCGTCACTGAGGGTCAGGGAGTAGTCGGCCACGTCAGCCCTGCCTTTCCTCGGCCGCGGGCGCGGCGCACCCGCGGGGGCCACCGTCAGCACCATGCCACGCGGGGGCCGCGCGGGCACGGCGGACGCCCGAGCGGACGGCGGGCGCAGAGCCTCGTGACGGCCGCGCGAACGGTGCGCGCGGAGGTGTAGGAGGCTGTACGGGCGGTGCCGGTGCCACGGGGCGGACGGCACCGCCCGCCCGCCCCGGGCGAGCGCCGCCCCGCCCCGCCCCGCCCCGGACGACAGGACCACCGTGACCAGCCGTGTCACCCTCATCTCGCCCGCCATGAACCGGTCGCTGCGCCAGGCGCGCTTCGACGACGGCACGACGTCGCTGGACGACGGCGGCACGGCGCTGGCCCGCGCCGCGGCCGGGACCCTGCCGCCCGCCGCGCGTCTCGTCGTCTCGCCCGGTGCGCGCTGCCGCGAGACCGCCACGGCGCTCGGGCTGGGCGCCGCCGAACCGCTGGCGGAACTGGCCGGTCTGCGGACGGGCCGCTGGGCGGGCCGCACGCTGGACGAGGTGGGCGGGTCCGAACCGGAGGCGGTGGCCCGGTGGTTGACCGATCCGGACTGCGCGCCGCACGGCGGGGAGTCGGTGGCGGACCTGTGCCTGCGCGTCGGGCGCTGGCTGGACACCGCGTCGCGGACGGACGGCCGCACCCTCGCCGTGGTCGAGCCGGACGTCGTACGGGCCGTGGTGGTACGGGTGTTGGGGGCGCCCGCGGCCGCCTTCTGGCGCGCCGACGTGCCCCCGCTGACGGCGACCGAGATCAGCGGGCGGGCGGGGCGCTGGAACCTGCGGCTGGGGAACCCGCTGCGGCCGGAGCCGGCCGGCGGCTGACCCCGGTACGCGAGAGGGCCCGCGGAGGGTTCCGCGGGCCCTGTGGTGCGCTCGGTTCGGCCGCCGTCAGCCGGGCGCGGTGACCGCCGACGGCGTGGCCGCCTTCGCGGGCCGGGGGTTGAGCAGCCGCTGCGCCAACTCGCCGAAGGCGAGCCCGAATGCTCCCCACAGCGTGAACTGGATGGCCAGCGCCGACAGCCGGAAGCGCCACAGCACGGTGGCCGGGAAGTGCGCGGGCACCTCGTTGACCACCGGCAGGAACGCGAAGGCCACACCGATCACCAGGGCGAACGCGGCCACCGCGACGACGGTGGCGTACCAGTTGCCCAGTCTTGGGGCGAGCCGCTTGCCCAGGATGGTCGCGGCGACCGCGAGGAGCACGCTCAGCACCATCATCAGGAAGTACAGGGTGGTCCGCTTGCCGATGGTGTCGGCGTTGCCGACGGCGGGCGGGTTCGCCGGGTACTTCAGGAACGGCACCACGTAGACCGCGAGCAGGGCGCAGCCGGACAGCAGCAGCGCGGTGGCCCGCGGGCCGAAGCGGCCGACCCGGCCGAGCGCGAAGCAGTACGCGAGCGCGGCGATGCCGCCGAAGGCGACGCCGTAGATCAGCACACCGGTGGCCAGGCCGGCGGTCGACTGCAGGCCACGGGAGACGATCTCCATCTCGTGTTCGTGGGAGTGCGCCTCCTCGAAGCCGATCGCCTTGTCGACGTTGGGTTCACCGAGGAAGTAGGCGGCGACCAGAGCGAGCACGCCGGCCGCGAGGCCGGCGAGCATGCCCCGCACGAGCAGTTTTCTCACCGTTGCGGAGTTCATGAGGATGTCGGGGTCCCTCGCGTCAGTGGCAGGGGAAACCGAGCAGATGGCGGGCGTCGTGCACCCACTCGTGGACGTCCGAGCCGGAGAGGACGGAGGTGGCGCCCTGCTCGGCGCCGACGAAGTACAGCAGGACCAGCATCAGGATGCCGAAGAAGACCGCCCACGGGGCGATCGCGCCGATCGGCAGCTTGGCGGGGAGGGTGGGAGTGGTGGCAGTCGGCTGCGCGACATGCTGCGCCATGGCAGTGCCTCTCCGGGAGTTCGCGTCCCTTTTCGATGGTGCACAGGACGAGGGCTACGGGTCTGACTCGCCGCCGCCCTTGCGAGGCTGCGGCACACAGTGGCGCGACCGTGCCGGATTCCCACCGGCTTCCGTCTTGCCCTCGTCGATATCGCATCGACGGTATCGCGTGTCGCGAACATGGCCAATACCGCCCGACCAGGCGTGATCTTTCTCGCGATCACGCGGCGGGGGGCGGCGGCGACGCTTGGCGTGATCCGACAAGAAATGCCCGCCGTGGCGCCGTACGGTCGAGACATGCACGAAGAACCAGACCTGACCGGCATCCCCGTGGACACGTCCGCCCCCGTCCTGGTCACCGGCGCGACCGGATACGTCGCCGGGTGGCTCGTCAAGGGACTCCTCGACGCAGGTGTCACGGTGCATGCCGCGGTGCGCGACCCGCACGACACTGCCAAGATCCAGCACCTCGTGGACTTCGCGGAGCTGTCGCCGGGTGCCATCGAGTTCTTCGCCGCGGACCTGCTCGCGGAGGGCTCCTACACCGATGCGATGGGGGGCTGCCGCATCGTGTTCCACACCGCGTCGCCGTTCACGACCCAGGTGGAGGATCCGCAGCGCGAGCTGGTGGATCCGGCCGTCCAGGGCACCCGTACCGTCCTGCAGAGCGCCGACGCGACCCCCTCGGTGCAGCGCGTCGTCCTGACCTCCTCCTGCGCCGCGATCTACACCGACGCCGCCGACTGCGCCGCCGCCCCGGACGGACGGCTGACCGAGGACGTCTGGAACACCACCGCCTCGCTGGACCACCAGCCCTACAGCTACTCCAAGCTGCTGGCCGAGCGGGCCGCCTGGGACATCGCCGACGCGCAGAGCCGCTGGCGGCTCGTCGTCGTCAATCCGTCCCTGGTCATCGGGCCCTCGGTCAATGCCCGGCCCACGTCCGAAAGCTTCTCCATCGTGCGGCAGCTGGGCGACGGCACCATGCGCCGGGGCGCCCCCCGGGCCGGGCTCGGCGTGGTCGACGTCCGCGACCTGGCCCGCGCGCACATCGCCGCGGCCTACCAGCCCGACGCCCACGGCCGCCACATCCTCTCCGGCCACGACACGGACCTGCTCGAACTCTCCCGGGTGCTGCTGCCGCGCTTCGGGGACCGTTTCCCGCTCCCCCGGCGTGCGCTGCCCAAGCCCCTGGTCTGGCTGGCGGCGCCGAGCGCCGGGCTCACCCGCACCTTCGTCAGCCGGAACGTCGGCGTGGAATGGCACGCGGACAACGGCAAGAGCCGCCGGGAGCTCGGCATGGTCTACCGGCCGCTCCAGGAGTCGATGGAGGACATGTTCGAGCAGCTCGTCGAGCGGGACGCGGTCGGCGCCCGCGCGTAGCGCCGTGTCGACCTACTCCCTCGCCCCGGGATGGCACCGCGTCCTGTCCGCCCTCGGCCTGGCCCCGGACGCCCTGCTACGGCAGGCGCATCTGCCGGCGGACCTGCTGCACCGTCCGGGGGCCCGGATCGGCGCCGAGGGCTACTTCGCGCTGTGGGAGGCGGCCGACACCCTGTATCCCGGCCCCGACTTCGCCGTCGCGGCCGCCTCTGCGGTGTCGGCCGACCATTTCGACGCCCCCCTCTTCGCCGGGCTGGCCAGCCGCGACCTGGCACAGGCGGCGCAGCGCATCGCCGTCTACAAGCGGCTCATCTACCCGGTGACCCTGGACGTGCGCACCGATGCGGGCCTGCGGATCGCGCTGCGACCGCGGGACCCCTTCAACCCGCCCGCCGTGCTGGAGCGGTTCGAGCTGCTCTTCTGGGTGGCCTTCGCACGGCTGGCGACAGGAGCCCGGGTGGGGCCGGTGCGGATCACGGTCCCGGACCCGCCGGACGACCAGACCGCCGTGGCGGACTTCCTCGACGGCGCCCGGTTCGTCCGCGGTCGCCGCGCCGAGGTGGTCTTCTCCCCGTACGACATGCGCCGCCCGTTCGTGACCGGCGTGCGCACCGGCATGTGGGAGCACCTGGAGACGGGGCTGCGCCGGAGTCTGCACGATCTCGAACAGTCCGCGACCTGGGCCGACCGCACGCACGCGGCCCTGCTGACCTGCCTGCCGGCGGGGCGTCGCACGCTCGCCGACGTGGCACTCGAGCTGGCCACCAGCCCGCGCACCCTGCAGCGCCGCCTGGAGGCGGAGAGCACGTCCTTCCAGATGGTCCTCGCCCAGACCCGGGAACGGCTGGCGCGCGCGTACCTGCGACGTTCCACCCTGTCGAGCACCGAGATCGCGTTCCTCGTCGGATACGACGAACTGACCTCCTTCCACCGCGCCCTGCGGCGATGGACGGGCGAGACACCGCGCAGCCTGCGCTCCGCGTGAGCGGGCCGGCGGCCGCCGTCAGCGGTCGCGTCCGACCCAGAGACGCCGCGCCACGGCGGCCATCCGGAAGTTCCCGGCCGGCCGGAGTTCGAGCAGCTCAGCGACGTGCCGAATATGCCATTCCCTGTCGAATTCGACGCCGTGCGCGCATACCTACCGCATGACATACCCGGCGCATTCCGGCACGACCGACGGCACCGCCGAAATCGCGATCCCCGGACCGAGAGCGGGTCAGGAACGCTTCGCCGCCGGCTCCAGGATCGCCCCGCACTCCAGGTGGCGGGTCATCGGAACGGTGTCACCGGAACCGCATCCGGGAAACTGCAGGTCAGTACCGCGTCGGTGTCGTACTCAGCGGCTATGGCCACGCTCGCCGCGTCCGCGAGGTCCAGGCCCAGGTCGCGATACCGGGCGCGTACCGACCGGGCGACACCCGGATGGCCCTCCGTGATCTCGGGCAGAACGACACGACCTCGTCGCACCCCATGACGGATGTCGTCGACCGCACTGAACGCCGCTGCACGACCGAGCTCGCGCGTGGCGACGTGGTCGATCTCCGCGAGCAGCGGCGGGGACATCGCCAGGAGCCATGACGGCTTCGTTCGACGCTTGGTACTCGGGGTGGGCGGAGTCGAGCGCCGCGAGCGGCCCGGAGGCATCCGCGACGACGACGATCACGCCTCAGTCATCGGAGCGAGGCCGGCCCGGGCGAGCAACGGGGAACACGAGGCCAGATCGGTTCTTGGCTCGCTGCCCGCGTCGGCGGCCGGGGCCGGGTCGCCGCTGATGCCGGCCGTCACGATGGCCCCAGATCGCCCGCCGTTCACGCGGGAGACCGCGCTGCGGAAGGTCCAGGCCACTGGGAACGCAGGGAACACCCGCGGCCCCGGCGGCCGGCATCCGCCCGCACCCGGACTCGACGCGGCGGAACCGGGACGTGTTCATCAGCGGCCGTGCCAGGACACCGCGCCCGCCGCCTCGTGCCGGCTCCCGCTGCCGCACGCCGCCGACGGAGCGCGGCCCCGGTGCGGCCGCCCCCTACCGGGGCGTCCTGCGGCGTGGCAGCGGCACCAGAGCCAGTCCCGCCACCATGAGCGGCAGGAAGCTGACCAGCAGCATGGTGCGTTGCAGCGCCTGGGTGAAGTCCAGCCCGAGGTGGAGTCCGGAAGCCTGACGGAGCAGGTTCGGATCGTAGACGCCGCCGCCGACGTTCTGTGCCATCGCACTGCGTACGGCATCCACGGCCTGCTGAGCCTCGTTCACGGACAGATCGCGTGACTGCGCGTCCGCCAGCCAGCGCCGCTGGAAGAAGAAGTTGAAGAGCAGGAGGTAGACGGTGGGCCCGAGTGCCGAGCCGGTCATCCCGAAAGCCATCTGCACGGAGGCCACCGTGCCGGACCGCCCCGGCGGTGCCTGGGCGAGGACCGTCTCGGACACCGCTGTGGAGGTGACCAGCGCCCCCAGGTTGGTCAGCCATGTGGCCAGTACGAGCAGCCACAGCGCCATCGTGGGGCTGACGGTGCCGGCCAGCAGCAGACCGCTCGCCGCCATCGCGAGCAGACCGGTGACCATCACCGGCCGGGGACTGTGCTTCCCGACCAGACGCCCGGCCAGGATCACGGCGCCGGCGACGAGAAGCGTGCCGGGCAGGTACAACAGGCCGATCTTCTCGGGGGACAGCCTCAGCACCACGCTGCCGAACTGCCCCAGAACCAGGCTGAGCCCGACCCCCAGGAAGTTCAGTGTGAGGGCCGCCGCCAGGGCCACACCGAACGGTGCGCTGCGGAACAGCGCCAGATCCAGCGCGGGTTGGGCGGTGCGGCGGGCATGCAGCACGTAGAACACGACGGCGACCGCACTGATCACCAGCGGTACCCAGGTCTGAGGCCGGGAGACGCCGTTCTGCGCCGCGGCGAGACCGACGACCAAGGTCAGCAGGGCCGCTCCGATCAGGCTGACACCGGTCACGTCCACGGGGCGCCCCTGCTGAGCGGGGGTCGGCGGCACATACCGGGCCGTCAGCCACAGCGAGACCAGGGCGAGCGCAGGGGCGATCAGGAACAGGAACCGCCAGCCGACGGCCGCCACCGCCCAGCCCGTGAACGCGGGGATCACCCCGCACAGGGCCATCTCGACGCCCATCAGGACACCGATGGCCGCCGGCCGTTGCTCCTCGGTCACCGACACTTTCAGCAGGGCCAGCGACACCCCCAGCAGCATGGTCATCCCCAGCCCGTCCAGGAACCGCATCGCCAGCAGGAATCCGTAGCCGGGGGAGAACGCGGAGAGCACGTTGACGACCGTGACGACCACCAGTCCCCGCATCAGCATCCGCTTGAGTCCCACGGTGTCCGCGAGGCTGCCCGCGGCGAGGACGGAGGCGGCCATCACCAGCGTCGCGGCGCCGCTCAGCAGACCGACGGCCTGGGGCGGCACCTGCAGGGCCCGGTCCACCTGGGCCAGGTTCAGGCTGAGGACCAACGGGTCGACCACCGTGACGGTGAAGGCGAGGGAGAGCCCGAGGACGATCGCCAGAGGCAATCCCCTGGCAGGCGACCCGACCGCCGGCGCGGCACCTCCGCTGCTTCCACGTCCCATGCCGGTCGACGCTAGCCCGGTGCCGGCGGACTGTCCGACGTGCCCGGTCCAACACGCACGGAAGCCAGACGATCGGGTCAGCGGGGAAACGGGCCGTGACCCGAGGCCCTACCGCCCGCAACGCCCGCACCGCGCCTGATGCGCACGGACAAAACCGCCGTTCAGGAGCCCTTCGCGGCCGGTTCGAGGATGGCGACACACTCCAGGTGGTGGGTCATCGGGAACAGGTCGAACGCCCGCAGCGTGCGCACCCGGTAGCCGCCGTCCCGGAAGTACGCCAGGTCCCGGGCGAGCGCGGCCGGGTCGCAGGCGACGTAGGCGATCCTGCGTGCGCCGAGGGAGGCCAGGTGCGCCACCGTGTCGCGGCCCGCGCCCGCCCGCGGCGGGTCCAGGACGATGAGGTCGACCTCGGTGATGCCGGTGCGCGGCAGCACGGCCTCCACCTTGCCGTGCTCGATGCGCACCCGGTCGAAGCCCTCCAAGTTGTGCCGGGCGTCCTCCACGGCGCGCTTGCCGGACTCGATGCCGAGCACCGCGCCCCGCTCGCCGAGCCGGTCGGCGAGCGCGCCCGCGAACAGGCCGACGCCGCAGTACAGGTCGAGCGCCGTCTCGCCCTTGCGCGGCAGCAGGCCCTGCATCACGGCGGTCACCAGGGTGTCCGCCGACTTCGGGTGGACCTGCCAGAAGCCGCCGTTGCCGACCCGGTAGGTGCGCCCGTCCGCGCGCTCACGGACGAAGGGACGGCCGTGCACACGGTGCACCCCGCCGTCCTTCTCCCCGACGCGCATCACCGACACCGGCTTGTCCAGCTCCACGATCGGCAGGCGGGCGCCCGGACGCGGCGTCAGGATCACCTGGCGGTCCTGCGAACCGGTCGCCGCGATCGCGTCGACGGAGGCCATGCCGCTCCAGTCGCGCTTCTCGATGCCCAGCTCGCTCACCCCGGGGGCGGCGATCATGCAGTGGTCGACCGGCTCGACCTCGTGCGAGCGGTGGCGGCGCAGACCGGCGTGCCCAGCGGCGTCCACCGCGTACTGCACGCGCGTGCGCCAGGCGGGTACCTCACCCGCGGGCAGCTTGTCGCCCTCGGCGGGCATCACCGTGCCGTCCCACCCGGCCTCCTCGGGCGTGAGGCCCGCGAGCCGCCGCAGCTGCTCGGCGAGGACCTCGCCCTTGAGCCGGCGCTGTGCGCCCGGCTTGGCGTGCTGCCAGTCGCAGCCGCCGCAGCGGCCGGGACCGGCGTAGGGGCAGGGCGCCTCGATGCGGTCCTTGGCGGCGTTGATGATCTCGACCGCGTCCGCGCGCAGGTACCGTGCGCCCTCCTCGCCCTCGGTGACCCGTGCCACGACCAGCTCGCCGGGCAGCGCGTGCCGGACGAACAGGACCTGGCCCTCGGGGGTGCGGGCGACGCAGTGCCCGCCGTGGGCGACGGGTCCGACCTCGACCTCGTACTCCTCCCCCACCAGCGACTTCTTCGGTTCTGCCTGCATGGCGGGGTGACTCCACAACGTCGGATGCGAAACGGCCGGACAACAGCCCACCAGTCTACGTGGGTGTCGTCCGGCCGCTGACCGGCGAGCCTCAGCCCTGGCTGCCGGTGTGCTCCTTCGGGCGGCCGGACTGGGCGGGACCGCGCCGCACCGAACCCGGCGCGCTCCAGTCCTGCCGCCTGCGGGCCCGCACCTTCGCGGCCTCCGAGGACTCCAGCTGGTAGGGCACCGAGGTGACCATGACACCGGGCGTGAACAGCAGCCGGCCCTTCAGCCGCAGCGCGCTCTGGTTGTGCAGCAGGTGCTCGTACCAGTGGCCCACCACGTACTCGGGGATGATCACGGACACGGCGTCCCGCGGCGACTGGTTGCGCAGCCCCTTCACGTACTCGATGATCGGGCGCGTGATCTCGCGGTACGGCGAGTCCAGCACCTTCAGCGGTACGTCGATGCCGCGCCGCTCCCACTCCTGCCGCAGCGCCTTCGTCTCCGCCGGGTCGACGTTGACGGTCAGCGCCTCCAGGGTGTCCGAGCGCATCAGCTTGGCGTAGGCGAGGGCGCGCAGCGTGGGGCGGTGGATCTTCGAGATCAGGACGACCGAGTGCACGCGGGAGGGCCGCACGCTGTCCTCGCTCGGGCCCTCGGGGGCCGCGATCTCGGAGGCGACCCGGTCGTAGTGCTTACGGATGGCCGTCATCGTCGCGTAGAAGATGCACATGCCCAGCAGCGCCACCCAGGCGCCGTGCGTGAACTTGGTGACGAGGACGACCACCAGCACCAGGCCGGTGAAGAAGGCGCCGAAGGTGTTGATGGCGCGCGAGCGGACCATGTGGCTGCGCCGGGCGGGGTCCTTCTCGACGGCCAGATGGCGGTTCCAGTGCCGGACCATGCCGGTCTGGCTGAGCGTGAAGGACATGAACACGCCGACGATGTACAGCTGGATGAGCCGGGTCGAGTCGGCGCCGTAGATGACGACGAGCAGGGTCGCCGCGCCGGCCAGCAGTACGATGCCGTTGGAGAAGGCGAGGCGGTCGCCGCGGGTGTGCAGCTGGCGGGGCAGGTAGCGGTCCTGGGCAAGGATCGAGCCGAGCACCGGGAAGCCGTTGTAGGCGGTGTTGGCGGCCAGGAACAGCACCAGCGCGGTGGCCGCGGCGAGCACCACGAAGAAGAAGCTGCCCTTGCCGAAGACGGCCTCGGCGACCTGTGTGATCACCGGGTTCTGCACATATCCGGAGCCGACGCCCACACCGTGCTCGAGCAGGTCGGTGGCCGGGTTCTCGACCATGCGGACCTTGGTCGCCAGGGCGAGGGCGATGATGCCGCAGAACATGGTGACGGCGAGCAGGCCCATCATCGCGAGCGTGGTCGCCGCGTTCTTGGACTTGGGCTTCCTGAAGGCCGGCACACCGTTGGAGATCGCCTCGACGCCGGTGAGCGCGGCACAGCCGGAGGAGAAGGCCCGCAGCAGCAGGAAGACCAGGGCGAATCCGGCGAGGCCCTGGTGCTCGGCCTTGATGGTGTACTGCGCCGTCGGTGCCCGCATGGTGTCGCCGAGCACCAGACCGCGGAAGGCGCCCCACGCGACCATGATGAACACGCCGCCGACGAACACGTACGTCGGGATCGCGAAGAGCTTTCCGGACTCCTTGACGCCGCGCAGGTTCATCAGGGTCAGCAGCACGATCACGGTGACCGCGCAGAAGACCTTGTGCTCGACCACGAAGGGGATCGCCGAGCCGAGGTTCTCGATGCCGGACGCGATCGACACGGCCACGGTGAGGACGTAGTCGACGAGCAGGGCGCTGGCCACGGTCAGGCCCGCCTTGGGGCCCAGGTTGGTGGTCGCGACCTCGTAGTCGCCGCCGCCGCTGGGGTAGGCGTGCACGTTCTGCCGGTAGGAGGCGACCACGGTGAACATCAGCACCACGACCGCGAGCGCGATCCAGGGGCTGAAGTGGTACGCCGACACGCCTGCGATGGACAGGACCAGCAGGACCTCGCCGGGGGCGTACGCCACCGAGGACAGCGGGTCGGAAGCGAAGACGGGGAGGGCGATGCGCTTCGGCAGGAGCGTTTCGCCGAGCCGGTCGCTGCGCAGTGCGCGCCCGATCAGAATCCGTTTGGGCACGTCGGTCAGTTTGGACACAACAGGTAATCGTAGGCGTTCGAACGCGCGCCGAACCACCTCCCCCACCCTCGATCGCGCGGGAACCGGGAACCGCCGCCCGCGGATCTGCCCTCCGGGTGAAAACGGCGGGGCCACGGCTGCGGATTCCGCGGCCCGCCGTCGCGTCATGCCTATATGACAAGCACCGCTCCACTCATCGCTCTACTCACCGCCGTCGTCGCCCTGTTGCCGTTCCCCGGAGGTTCCATGCACGCCACCGCAGAGTTGATCGGCGCCGCGGCGGCCCTCGTCGGCCTCGGAATCCTGACACTCGCCAGCGTCCGCAGCATCAGCCGCCGCTGACCTCACACGCCGCGCGGCAACCGTGCACAGGGGTGCCTGCGTCTCCCCGCTGGTGTGTAGCTTTGGGCGTCGGTCTGAGACCCTGATCGGGCTGAGCAGTGATTCTTGACACCGGAAGGACGGTCGTGCACATCGTCATCATGGGCTGCGGAAGAGTGGGTTCCGCTCTTGCCCAGACCCTGGAGCAGCAGGGGCACACGGTCGCCGTGATCGACCGGGACCCCACGGCCTTCCGCCGCCTCGGCCCCGGATTCGGCGGCCGCCGGGTCACCGGAATCGGCTTCGACCAGGACACCCTGCGTGAGGCGGGCATCGAAGAGGCCGGCGCCTTCGCCGCCGTGTCCAGCGGCGACAACTCGAACATCATCTCCGCGCGCGTGGCCCGCGAGATGTTCGGTGTGGAGAACGTCGCCGCCCGCATCTACGACCCGCGCCGTGCCGAGGTCTACCAGCGCCTCGGCATCCCCACCGTCGCGACGGTGCGCTGGACGGCCGACCAGATGCTGCGCCGGCTGCTCCCCTCGGGCGCCGAGCCCCTGTGGCGCGATCCCACCGGCGGCGTCCAGCTCGCCGAGGTGCACGCGTCCGCCGCCTGGGTCGGCCACAAGATCAGCAGGCTGCAGGAGGAGACGGGCGTCCGCGTGGCGTTCCTGACCCGGCTCGGCGAGGCGATCCTGCCCACCTCCCAGACGGTGCTGCAGGAGGGCGACCTGGTGCACGTGATGATGCGCACCGACGAGGTCGACACGGTCGAGGCGTCCTTCGCCAAGGGCCCGGACGAGGAGGGTGGGCACTGATGAGGGTCGCCATTGCCGGTGCCGGTGCGGTCGGCCGCTCGATCGCGGGCGAGCTGCTGGAGAACGGCCACGAGGTCCTGCTCATCGACAAGACGCCGACCGCCATCTCGGTGGAGCGTGTCCCACAGGCGGAGTGGCTGCTCGCCGACGCCTGCGAGATCACCTCGCTGGACGAGGCGGCGCTCCAGCGCTGCAACGTCGTGATCGCCGCGACGGGCGACGACAAGGTGAACCTGGTCGTCTCGCTCCTCGCCAAGACGGAGTACGGCGTCCCGCGCGTCGTGGCCCGCGTCAACAACCCCAAGAACGAGTGGCTCTTCAACGAGTCCTGGGGCGTCGACGTCGCCGTCTCCACCCCCCGTCTGATGTCCGCCCTGGTCGAGGAGGCGGTGAGCGTCGGCGACCTGGTCCGCCTGCTCCGCTTCAGCCACGGTGACGCGAACCTGGTGGAGCTGACGCTGCCGGAGGAGTCGGCCCTGGCCGGCACCCAGGTCGGCGATGTGGCGTGGCCCGAGGACACCTCCCTGGTCACCATCATCCGCGGCACCCGCGTCCTGACGCCCTCCAGGGAGGACTCCCTGGAGGCGGGCGACGAGCTGCTCTTCGTGGCCGCCCAGGCCAGGGAGGAGCAGCTGGAGGACCTGCTGTCGCTGCGCAGGCAGGACACGACGGGCTGACCCGGCCCGCCACCGCGTTCCCGGCCACGACGAGGGGCGCCCCGCACGTGCGGGGCGCCCCTCGTCGTGGTGGAGCGCATGACGTCGGCGGGGTCTACGCGTCCCGGCGGTGCCGCCCCCCGGCCGCCTCGACCCCCGCGGCGGCGGCCCGCTCCTTCTCGGCCCGCTCCTCCGCCTCCATCTCCGCGAACACGTCGATCGGCGCCGGCGCCTTCGCCAGGAAGACCCAGGTCAGCCACACGGCCAGCAGGAACGGCGGAATCTTGAGGGCGACCAGGACCCAGCCCAGCTGCGCGGTGTTCGCCCACCAGTACAGCGGGAAGAGGATCGCGCACTTGCCGAGCAGGATCAGCCCCCAGGCCCAACTGGCCTTGGCGTAGGCCCTCTTGCGGCCCGGGTTGCGGGTGCGCCAGGAGAGGTTCTCCTTGAACACGGGACCGAGGATCAGCCCGAGGAGCGGGACCCCGCTCAGCGTCGTGACGATGTACGCCAGCGCCAGGCCCAGCGTGTAGAGCATGCCCGGCAGGTAGAAGTCCTTGGCGTTGCCCGTCATCATCGCGAAGACGACACCGAAGGCGACGCCGAAGACCCCGCTGAACGCGTGCTTGACGGTGTCCCGCATGGCCAGACGGACCACCACGAGCGCCAGGGACACCACGAGGGCGGCGATGGCCGACCAGTGCAGGTCCTTGTTGATCGTGTAGATGGTGACGAAGAGGAGGCCGGGCAGCACCGTCTCGACCATGCCCCGCACTCCGCCGAACGCCTCGAACAGGGCGGCCTCCGTCACCGTCCGCGTGTCGTCGGCTTGAGTGTCTTCGGTCGGCTTGTCGAGCGACGTCACCGGCTACTCCCGTCCGAGGGGTCTCAGTTCGTATTTCGGATTGAACAGCACCCGGCGGCCCCGGCTCATCGAGACCCGGCCTGATGCGATCAGTCTGCGCCCCGGCTCTATCCCGACGATGGAGCGCCGCCCGAGCCACACCACGTCGAGCGCGGCGGAGCCGTCGAACAACTCGGCCTCCAGGGCCGGGACGCCCGCACGCGGCCGCAGGGTGACCGTGCGCAAGGTACCAGTAACCGTGACGATCTGTCGGTCGTGGCAGTCACCGATCCGGGTGCAGCCCGCTGTCTCGGTGTCCTCCCGCAGCTCCTCGGACTCCAGGTCCTCCTGCGAAGAGGAGAGCCGGTCGAGCATGCGCCGGAACCGGCCCACCGGCTTTTCGGAACGAGGAACAGCACTCATGTCTTGAAGCGTACCGGGGTGCACTGACGGCTACGTACCCGCGGCCCTAGCGCTCGAACCGGTAGCCCATGCCCGGCTCGGTGATGAAGTGCCTGGGGTGCGAGGGGTCCGCCTCGAGTTTCCTGCGCAGTTGCGCCATGTACACCCTGAGGTAGTTCGTCTCCGTGCCGTACGACGGGCCCCACACCTCCCGCAGGAGCTGCTTCTGGCTCACCAGGCGTCCCGTGTTGCGCACCAGCACCTCCAGCAGATGCCACTCCGTGGGGGTCAGCCGTACGTCCCTGCCGCCCCGGTTGACCTTCTTCGCGGCCAGGTCGACGGTGAACTCCTCGGTCTCCACGGCCGTCAGGTCGTCCTCGCCGGCGCCGACCGGCTCGGCCCGGCGGACCGCGGCCCGCAGCCGGGCCAGCAGCTCGTCCATGCCGAAGGGCTTGGTGACGTAGTCGTCGGCGCCGGCGTCCAGCACCTCGACCTTCTCGTCGGAGGTGTGCCGCGCGGACAGCACCAGGATCGGCACCCGGGTCCAGCCGCGCAGCCCCCTGATCACCTCGACGCCGTCCATGTCGGGCAGTCCCAGGTCGAGGACGACCACGTCGGGGTGGCGGGCGGCGGCGAGCTGGAGGGCGCTCGCGCCGTCGTGTGCCGCGTCGACCTCGTACCTGCGCGCCTTGAGGTTGATCACGAGGGCACGGACGATCTGCGGCTCGTCGTCGACGACGAGCACCCTGGTGGGGGCCTGGGGGACGCCCCCGGTCGGGCTCACCATGTGGTCTGCCTTTCGGGTTCCGCGGGGTGGGGAGGCTCCGGCGCGTGCGAGGCCGCCGCACGCAGGGTGAGGACCATCGTGAGGCCGCCGCCGGGTGTGTCCTCGGCGTCGAGGGTGCCGCCCATGGCCTCGGTGAAACCGCGCGCCACGGCGAGGCCGAGGCCCACGCCGGCCCCGCGCGGCGCGTCGCCGTAGCGCTGGAAGGGCTCGAAGATGCGCTCCTTGGCCTCGTCGGGGACGCCGGGGCCGCGGTCGACGACCCGGACCTCCACCCGGTCGGCGATGGCGCTCGCGGCGACCAGGACCGCCTCGCCGGGCGGGCTGTACTTCACGGCGTTCTCGACCAGGTTGGCCATCGCCCGCTCCAGCAGCCCCGGGTCGACGGCGACCATGGGCAGCGTCTCCGGCACCTCGAGGCCGACGCTGCCCTCCGGCACGCCGACCAGCGCCATCGGTACGACCTCGTCGAGGTCGGCCTCGCGGATCAGCGGGGTGACCGTGCCGGTCTGCAGCCGGGACATGTCCAGGAGGTTGCCCACGAGGTGGTCGAGCCGGTCGGCGCCCTCCTCGATGCCCTCCAGCAGCTCCGCCCGGTCCTCCTCGGACCACGCCACGTCATCCGAGCGCAGGGACGACACCGACGCCTTGATCCCGGCGAGCGGGGTGCGCAGGTCGTGGCTGACGGCGGCCAGCAGCGCCGTACGGATGCGGTTGCCCTCGGCCAGCGCACGGGCCGTTTGGGCCTCCTCCCGAAGGCGCGTGCGGTCCAGCACGACGGCGGCCTGGGCGGCGAACGCGGCCAGCACCCGGCGGTCCTCGGCGGGCAGCACGCGGCCGGTGAGCGCCAGCGCCAGGTGGTCCCCGACCGGCACGTCCACGTCGGCGTCCTCGGGCCGCCCGCCCGCCGGCCCGAGTCCGGCGCGGCCCGCGCAGGTCCACGGGTCGCGGTCGCCCGCCCGCTCCAGCAGGGCCGCGGACTCCATGCCGAAGGTCTCGCGGACCCGTTCGAGGAGGTCCTCCAGACCGGTCTCGCCGCGCAGCACGTTGCCCGCGAGGAAGGACAGGATCTCCGACTCGGCGCGCAGCCGGGAGGCCTGGTGGGTGCGGCGGGCGGCGAGGTCGACGACCGAGGCGACCGCGGCGCCGACGCCGACGAAGACGGCGATGGCGACCATGTTCTTGGGGTCGGCGATGGTGAAGCGGTGCAGCGGCGGTGTGTAGAAGTAGTTCAGCAGCAGGGAGCCCACCGCCGCCGAGGCCAGTGCGGGCAGCAGGCCGCCGAGCAGCGCCGCCGCGACCGTCACCGCCAGGTACAGCAGCATGTCGTTGGCGAGGCCCAGGTGGACGGTGACGAGCAGCACCGCGAGGACGGCCGGAAGGATCACGCCGACCGCCCAGCCGGCGATGATCCGGGACCGGCCGAGCCGTGCCCCGCGGGACACCGGCAGCCCGCGCCCCTTTCCCGCCTGGCCGTGAGTGATCAGGTGGACGTCGAGGTCGGGTCCGGAGTCCCGGGCCACGGTGGCGCCGACGCCGGGCCCGAAGACGTACTGCCAGCTCTTGCGCCGGGAGACGCCGAGCACGATCTGGGTCGCGTTGGCCCCGCGCGCGAAGGCGAGCAGGGCCGCCGGTATGTCGTCGCCGACGACGTGGTGGAAGGTGCCGCCCAGGTCCTCCACGAGGGTGCGCTGCACGGCCAGTTCCTTCGGCGAGGCGGCCGTCAGCCCGTCGCTGCTGGCTATGTAGACGGCGAGCACCTCGCCGCCGGCGCCCTTCTCGGCCAGGCGCGCGGCCCGCCGGATGAGGGTGCTGCCCTCGGGTCCGCCGGTCAGGCCGACCACGATCCGCTCGCGCGAGCCCCAGATCCGGGAGACCCGGTGCTCGCTGCGGTACTGCTGCAGGTACTCGTCGACCCGGTCGGCCACCCACAGCAGCGCCAGCTCTCGCAGCGCGGTGAGGTTGCCGGGCCGGAAGTAGTTGGACAGGGCCGCGTCGACCTTGTCGGGCTGGTAGATGTTGCCGTGCGCCATGCGCCGCCGCAGCGCCTCGGGCGACATGTCGACCAGCTCGATCTGGTCCGCCCGCCGTACCACCTCGTCGGGCACCGTCTCCCGCTGCCGCACCCCGGTGATCGACGCGACGACGTCGCCGAGTGACTCCAGGTGCTGGATGTTGACGGTGGAGACGACGTCGACACCGGCGGCGAGCAGCTCCTCCACGTCCTGCCAGCGCTTGCCGTTGCGGGAGCCGGGGACGTTGCTGTGCGCGAGTTCGTCCACGAGGGCCACCCGCGGGGCCCGGTCGAGCACGGCGTCGACGTCCATCTCGGTGAAGACGGCGCCGCGGTACTCCAGCTCCCTGCGCGCCACCTGCTCCAGGCCGCGCAGCATCACCTCGGTGCGCGGCCGGCCGTGGTGCTCGACGAAGCCCACGACGCAGTCGGTGCCCCGCTCCACGCGCCGGTGCGCCTCGGCGAGCATGGCGTACGTCTTGCCGACGCCCGGTGCCGCACCGAGGTAGATCCGAAGCTTGCCGCGTCCCATGGCCCCCATTGTCTTCCCGTTCCGCGCGGTGCACGCAGCGTCGACCCTACGGCCGGCGCACCGGGCAAAAGGGACGAGGGGCGGGGTAAGTGACGTCTTTGACACTTCTCTGACGGGCCCGGCGGACCGGCGCCCGGCGATCTCCCCGTCGCCCGGCTCCGGGTCCCGGCCGACCGGCTCGGTGGCCGCGCGGACCGGGACGGGGTCCGCGGGACTCGACCCGAGGCCGGCGTGGTCGCGGCGCGGGGCGAGGAGCCCGTCCTCGCCGGGGCGTGGCCGGGGGCGCCCCCGGCGGCGCGCTCGTGATCGCGCCCGGGAGGGCCGCAGCCGCCACCGGGCGCGTGGTCCGTCGGCGGCCGGTCAGTTCGGATTGTCCCCGTGGGTGAGGGTCTCCCAGGCGACGAAGAGGTTGTTGCTGCCGGCCGGGCGCTGCCGCTCGGTCAGCGCCTGGGTGTTGGTCATCGCGATGCCGAGGCGGTTGTGCAGGGCGTTGTAGCCGACCTCGGTGACCGGCCCGAGCCCGAGCTTCAGCGATCCGCCGCACAGCCAGCCCGGGACCGCCGCGCCCCGCTGGTACTTGGACTGGAAGCCGAGCGCCTGCCGCAGCCGCTCGCCGACGTCGGTGCCGTAGAGGTCCTGGCCCTGGATCCGGCTGGTCTCGGCGACGTGCGAGAGCGAGGAGATGCCATAGCCCGTGTGGGTGAGGTCGCGGCAGGTCTCCTGGGTGAGCCCGGTGACGAAGGTGGACTGCCCCTGCCAGTAGCTGACGATCTTCGCCTTCGTGTCGAGGTGCTGGCCCGGCACGGTCTTCGGCAGGTCGCCGTCGGAGGCCAGGTACACATAGGCGGCCGTACGGGTGCGGAACGTCGCCATGGCCTTGTCGTACGACGCCCTGTCGTCCAGGAAGACGGAGATGCCCACGGCGGCCTCCATCATCGTCAGCTCCCAATTTCCGTTGGAGTGGGAGCCGTTGATGATCTCCGGGAGGTAGACGTCGCGGAGCATGGCCGCGAAGCGGCCGGAGTTCGCCCAGGTCCCGGTGTACGTGTACTTGATGATCTCGGCGGCCTTGGGCCAGGAGGAGCCGGCCCAGCCCGTCTGCAGGGGCGCGTTGCTGTTGGTGTGGTCCTTGATCACGGCGGACCAGGCGTCCATCAGCTCGATGGACTTCTTCGCGTAGCGGTCGTCGCGCGTGATGTACCAGGCGAGCGCGTCGGTGTACGCGGCGATCGCGTCCTCGCGCTCGTCCGTGCAGCCGTGGTTGGGATTCGAGTACGAGCCGCACTCGACCGTCGCGCGCGGCTTCGGCGTGCGGTTCAGGTCCGCGTACTTGCTCGCCGTCATCTGGTCGAAGGCGCTCTTCCAGGGCTGGGCGCCGGCCTCGACCTCGGTGCGCGCGAAGTCCAGCTGCGCTCTGGAGACGGTGACTCCGGGGTGGACGAAGGCGCCGGGGGCGGCGTCCGCGGGACGGACACCGGGCCAGGTGAGCATGCCCACGACAAGTGTGGAGGTGGCGACGAGGAGGGCGGTACGGCGCATGGTGGGGGGCCTTCCGTTCTCGTACATGAACGTGAAGCGCCTTCATGAACAGACGCGGGGAGTTGGAACGGTAAGTACGGACCAATGCGCCGTCAAGAGGTCACGCACGTGAAAGAGCCGCACCCCTGGGGGTGCGGCTCCCGATCCGTTCTGCGAGCGGAGTGTCTAGCGGACCTCGGTGATCTCCGGTCCGCGCTGGAGCTGGCCCATGCCGCCGGCGAAGCGCGAGGACTCCTCCTGCTGCACGCCCTCGGGCACCATCTGCGCGTCGTTCGGCAGCTTCAGGACGATCGGGTCGCGGGGCGCCATCGGGCCCTCGCCGCGGACCACGACCGTGTCCCGGAAGATCTGCTCGAGCAGGCCGGCCGCCTGCGGCTGCACCGCACCCTGCCCCGAGATCACACCGCGCAGGAACCAGCGCGGACCGTCCACACCGACGAACCGCACGACCTGGAAACCGCCCGTGCCGTCCGGCAGTTGCACCGGCACCTGAGCCCGCAGCTCCCAGCCCAGCGGACCCTCGACCTCGTCGATGATCCCACCCTGCTGGGTGATGCCGGAGCCGATCTCCTCGCGCACCTCGCCCCAGATGCCCTCGCGCTTGGGAGCGGCGAAGGCCTGCAGCTGGATGGCGCTGTCGCGCAGCACGACGGTCGCCGCGACGATCGCGTCGCCCGCGACCTCGACCCGCAGCTCCATGCCGTCGACCCCGGGCACGAACATGCCGCCCAGGTCGACGCGGCCCTCGGCCGGGTCGCGCACCTCGGAGTCGTCCCAGGGACCGTCGGGCCGCGGCCCGGGTTCGAGCCGTACGCGCCCGCGCTCTTCCTCGTCCGCCTCAGTGTCGACGCTGTCGACGACCTGCTCGGCCTCGCCGGCCGCGTCCTCGGCGGCACCCTTCTTATTGCGACGTCCGAACACGTCACTGTCCTTCCCGGTCGGATACGACCGATGCGTATCGATTCCCACCCGCCCGGCCGCCCTCGGCGGCCTGACCGTTCGTGCTGCTGGTTCCGGTCACCGAGGCATGGCCCCCGGTGGACCCGAAGCCCCCTTCGGCCCGCGCCGAGTCGGGAAGCTCCGCGACCTCCTGGAAGCGAACCCTCTCGACCTGCTGGACGACCAGTTGGGCAATCCGGTCGAAGCGCTCGAACCGCACGGCCTCGCGCGGGTCGAGATTCACCACGATCACCTTGATCTCCCCACGGTACCCGGCATCAACCGTCCCCGGGGCATTCACGAGGGCGACACCGCACCGGGCGGCCAGACCGGATCGAGGATGCACGAAGGCCGCGTACCCCTCCGGCAGCGCGACAGACACCCCGGTGGGCAGCACCGCGCGCTCACCGGGCTCCAGTTCGCACGCCTCGGTGGTGCGCAGATCGGCTCCCGCGTCGCCGGGGTGCTCGTACGTCGGAAGCGGTACGTCCGGATCGACGCGGCGGATCTGCACGTCGAGCCCGGGACGGGGGGTGCGGCTCACGGGTTCACCTCGAAGGCGCGGGCGCGCCTTTGCCGGTCGGGGTCGCTCATGGCGGCGCGGATCTCCTCCGGGCGGCCGTTGTCGACGAAGTGGTCGACCTTGACCTCGATGAACAGGCCGTCCGCGCGGACCGCGACGGGCCCGTCCGGGCCGCCGACACGGCCGGTGGCGGTCGAGTAGATCTTGCGGCCCGCCACCGCGGTGACCTCGGCCGCCAGATGCAGGGTGGTGCCCACCGGAACCGGCCGGACGAAGTCGGTCTCCAGCCGTCCGGTCACGGCGATCGTCCGCAGCAGCCAGTTCAGCGAGCCGAGGGTCTCGTCGAGCGCGGTCACGAGCACACCGCCGTGCGCGAGCCCGGGAGCGCCCTGGTGGGCGGGCTGCACCGTGAACTCGGCGGTGACCGTGACGCCCTCGCCGGCCCGCGCCTCCAGGTGCAGTCCGTGGGGCTGCTCGCCGCCACACCCGAAACACTGTTCGTAGTGGGCACCGAGAGGCTCGCCGGGCGCGGGGGCGTCGGGGTGCCGCACGGGTCGCACCGCGTCGGCGGGAGGCTGAAGAGCTGGGGAAGTACCACTCACAGCCGCAGACCTTACCCGCCCGCCCGTCTCCCACCACCGCCCTGCTCGACGGCGCCGGGCACCGCCACCCCTGATCCGCGGTGGATCCGGACACCGTGCCAAGCTGGCTCCATGCAGCTCTCCACCGCCCCGTACGAAGAACGCCTCACGGCTCCCCGCTCGTGGTGGCTGATCTCCTTCCTGGTGGGCGTCTCCTTCGCCCTGATCCTGCTGCCGTTCGGCACCCTGCCGTTGCTCGGCGGGCTGGTCGGCGGCACCGCGGCGGCGGCCGTCGTGGCGAGCTCGTACGGCTCGGTCCGCATCCGCGTGGTGGGCGGCTCGCTGATCGCGGGCGAGGCGAAGATCCCGGTCACGGCCCTGGGCGAGGCGGAGGTGCTGGAGCCGGAGGAGGCGCGCGCCTGGCGCACGTACAAGGCCGACACCCGCGCCTTCCTGCTGCTGCGCGCCTACATCCCGAGGGCCCTGCGGGTGGAGGTCACCGACCCCGAGGACCCGACGCCGTACCTGTACCTGTCGACGCGGGAGCCCGAACGGCTCGCGCAGGCGCTGAAGGCGGCGCGGGAGGCGGCCGCGTAGCGGCGCCGGGGGACGGGAGGGCTCAGCCCGCGGCCTCGTCGTCGAGGTCCAGCGGATCGGCGGGCGCCTCCAGGGGAGGCAGCGCGGGCAGCGCGTCCCAGGGCACCTGGACCTTGCGCAGGTCCCTGCGGATGCGTCCGGCGAGCTTCTTGGTGTCACGGCGGTTCATGACCGCGCCCACCGCCGCGCCCACCATGAAGGGCATCAGGTTCGGCAGGTCGCGCACCGTGCGCTTCATGATCTGCTGGCGCAGCTGCTGCTTGGCGTGGCTGTTGAGCGCGGAGGTCACGGTCGCCGGCCTGGCCACGTCGATCCGGCGCTCCCCCGACCAGGAGTTCAGATACGCGGTGCTGCGCTGCTTGAGGTTGCCGGGCGGGCGCACCCCGTAGACCTCGTGGAGTTCGGCGATCAGCTTGAGCTCGATCGCGGCGACGCCGGTGATCTCGGCGGCGATCTCCGTCGGCATCGCGGGCGGTACGGGCAGCATCGCCGCCGCTCCGACGCCGGCTCCGACGGTGGAGGTGGCGGCCGCCGCGCCCGCCACGAGCTTGTCCGCGAGCTGCTCGGGCCCGAGGCCCGGGAACTGTCTGCGGAGCGCGGCGAGATCCCGTACGGGAACTCGCGGGGCGATGTCGATGATCCGGTCGGCGACGTACGCCAGACCGGCTCTCGCGGCGCTGCCGCTCCGGAGCACGCCCTGGCGCGCCTTGTCACGGATCGCCGCGGCCCGCCGCTTCGCGACGGGCGCGGGGTTCGTCGGCGGAGCCGGGAGGTCACCCCGGCCGGCCGCCGGTTCGAGCGAGGCCGATCCTGTGGAGCCGTCCGCACCGGGCGTCTCACCGGAGGGGCCCCGCTCGTCGTCACGCGCGCCGTCAGGGCCGCCGTACGGCCCTTCGTCCGCTCCCGCCATCGGGAAGCGGCGCTTCCAAGGTGGGGTCGAGCCAGTCACGGCCGACCCGGCCTCAGTCGCAGTCGCGGCAGATCGGCTGACCGTTCTTCTCCCGGGCCAGCTGGCTGCGGTGGTGCACCAGGAAGCAGCTCATGCAGGTGAACTCGTCCTGCTGCTTCGGCAGCACCCGGACGGCCAGCTCCTCGTTGGAGAGGTCCGCGCCGGGCAGCTCCAGGCCTTCCGCGGCCTCGAACTCGTCGACGTCGACGGCGGACGTCGACTTGTCGTTCCGCCGGGCCTTCAGCTCTTCAAGGCTGTCCGAGTCGACGTCGTCGTCGGTCTTGCGTGGAGTGTCGTAATCCGTTGCCATGTCGCTCTCCCCCTCTGGGTGTCTGCGGTGTCTCCAGCGCACGTAACGCGTGAGAGGCCGGACTTGTGCCCGACCCGAGGCGGAGATTTTGCCTCACATCAAGGTCTGTTACTCAATCGACACCCAACCGGACCCCTCAAGAGTGATCGGCTTGGATGGCGAACGGGACCGTACACGGTCCCCATGCCGCTGTTCAAAGGCATCTCACCCTGTACTTCCCGTGATCAGGTGACCCGAAAACCCGGATTTTCCCGGCTTTCCGGAAGTCATCATGATCACGGAGAGTAGATGGCCGGAAAATCGCCCATGTGATCGATCACACACGGGGTGGGCCATTCGGCGGCCAGAAAATTCCGCGCAAAGCGAACATCCCCGCGTGTCCGGGACATGGTCTCAGATCGGCAGAGTCACCCGCATCACGAGACCACCCCCCTCGCGCGGCCGTGCCGAGATGTGGCCGCCGTGCGCACGGGCCACCGACCGGACGATGGACAGCCCCAGTCCGACGCCCTTGTCGCTGCCGGTGCGCTCGGTGCGCAGCCGCCGGAAGGGCTCGAAGAGATTGTCGATCTCGTACGCCGGCACGACGGGTCCGGTGTTCGTCACGACCAGCACCGCCTGCCCGTGCTGGACGTCGGTGGTGACCTCGACCCAGCCGCCCTCCCGTCTCCCACCACCGTCCTTGTTCGGAAACGCTTCGCGCTGCGCCTCGTCACTCGGCACGTTGTACCGCACGGCGTTCTGCACGAGGTTCAGGGCGATCCGCTCCAGCAGCACGCCGTTGCCCTGGACGACGGCGGGCTTCTGCTCGCCGCGCATCTCCACGCCCTTGGCGTCCGCCTCCGCGCGCACCTGGTCGACGGCCTGCTCGGCGACCTCGGCGAGGTTCACGGGCTTGCGCTCGACGATCTGGTTGTCGCTGCGGGCGAGCAGCAGCAGCCCCTCGACGAGCTGCTCGCTGCGCTCGTTGGTCGCCAGCAGTGTCTTGCCGAGCTGCTGGAGCTCCACCGGCGCGTTCGGGTCGGAGAGGTGGACCTCGAGAAGCGTGCGGTTGATCGCGAGGGGCGTGCGCAGCTCGTGCGAGGCGTTGCCGACGAAGCGCTGCTGGGCGGTGAAGGCACGCTGGAGGCGCTCCAGCATGTCGTCGAAGGTGTCGGCCAGCTCCTTGATCTCGTCGTCCGGGCCGTCCAGCTCGATCCGGCGGGAGAGGTCCGAGCCGGCCACCGCGCGCGCCGTGCGCAGGATCCGGCCCAGCGGCGACAGGACGCGGCCCGCCATCGCGTAGCCGAAGGCGAAGGCGATCACGGCGAGGCCGAGCAGGGCCAGCAGCGAGCGGCTGAGGAGGTCGTCCAGGGCGTGCTGGCGCTGGACGGCCTCGCACGACGCGAGGATCGAGTTGAACTGGTCGTTGCTGGTCGCCTGGCTGAGCTTGGGACAGGTGGAGCTGCTGATGTCGAGGTTCGTGCCCGACAGCCGGAAGCTCTGGCCACTGCCCTCGTGCAGGGCCTGGGCCGCCAGCAGATAGATGATCGACAGCAGCAGGATGCCGGCGATCAGGAACATGCCGCCGTACAGCAGCGTGAGGCGTATACGGATGGTCGGGCGCAGCCACGGGAACGGCGGTTCGGGTTTCCGGGGGTCCCAGGTGGGCTTGGGCGGCGCGGTGGGGAGAGCGGGTGTTGCTGCCATTGCGTATCAGATCCGGTAGCCGGAGCCGGGCACGGTGACGATGACGGGGGGCTCGCCCAGCTTGCGGCGCAGTGTCATGACGGTCACGCGCACGACGTTCGTGAACGGGTCGGTGTTCTCGTCCCAGGCCTTCTCCAGGAGCTGCTCCGCGGAGACGACGGCGCCCTCGGAGCGCATCAGCACCTCCAGGACGGCGAACTCCTTGGGCGCGAGCTGGACCTCCTTGCCGTCGCGGAAGACCTCGCGGCGGTTGGGGTCGAGCTTGATGCCCGAACGCTCCAGCACCGGCGGCAGCGGCACACTGGTGCGCCGGCCGAGGGCACGCACGCGTGCGATCAGCTCGCTGAACGCGAAGGGCTTGGGCAGATAGTCGTCGGCGCCGATCTCCAGGCCCTCGACCCGGTCGCTGACGTCGCCGGAGGCCGTGAGCATCAGCACGCGCGTGGGCATGCCCAGCTCGACGATCTTGCGGCACACGTCGTCGCCGTGGACGAGCGGGAGGTCGCGGTCGAGGACGACCACGTCGTAGTCGTTGACGCCGATGCGCTCCAGGGCGGCCGCACCGTCGTACACGACGTCGACGGCCATGGCCTCCCGGCGCAGTCCGGTGGCCACCGCATCGGCGAGCAGTTGCTCGTCCTCGACGACGAGTACGCGCACGTCGCAAGTCCTTCCTGTGTCCACCCGCGCGGCCGGGCGGCACACGCGGGCGGGATCCGTCTCGGGCTGGTGCCTCCATCCTGCCCTTTTCGGTCATAAGTCGGCAGTAAGACGGGTGGGCGGCGGATGAGCACCGGATGAAGGACAGGTGTGAGACCCGGGAATCAAAGATTTCTTCGTCGGGTTGAGGTTTCCACGGAAGGGAGCGGGGGGAGGACGGTTCATACCCCGCGATCACGCTCTGCTAGTGCCGCAGCACCATGCGGCACGGCGCAATCCGCTTACCGCAGAGTGGGCGTGGGTGTTCGGCACCGTCGCCGCCCGGCACGGCCGCGCCGGGCACTCGCAGGAGACGTGATCGCCCCTTCCGAACGGCACACCCCCGTGCCATCGACCCACGACCCAGGACGAGGGGGCGCAGCATGGACGCTTTCACCGCAGGACTTCTGCAGCGCATAAGGACGACCGAGTCCGACCTGACGCGGGCTCGCGACGAAGGCGACGACTTCCTCGTGGAGGTGGAGCAGGGCGAGCTCGACGACCTGCGCCGTCTCGCCGCCGAACACGGTGTGGAGGTCGGCGCCTAGCGTCCGGTCAGCTCGGCAGTACGGCACGGCGGGCCCCCGGCGAATCCAGCGCCGGGGGCCCGCCGTCGTCGTGCCACAGCCGTGTTCACCTGCTGTTCGCCGTGGGTGCGCCCGGCGTCCACACGGTCAGTCGTGCCAGGCGCCGAAGTCCTCCAGGAGCCGCTGGAGGGGCTCGAAGACGCCCGGGGTGCCGGCGATGGCGAGATCGCGTCCGGGGCGCTCTCCGGGCCGCCCACCGGTCAGGGCGCCCGCTTCCCGCGCGATGAGGTCGCCCGCCGCGAGGTCCCACGCGTTGAGCCCCCGCTCGAAGAAGCCGTCGAGGCGGCCGGACGCCACGTCGCACAGGTCGACCGCGGCCGAGCCGCTGCGCCGGATGTCGCGCAGCAGGGGGATCAGCTGCCGGGCGACCTCGGCCTGGTGGACGCGGACCTCGGTGACGTAGTTGAAGCCCGTCGAGACCAGGGCCTGGTCGAGGGGCGGCGCGGGACGGCAGGCCAGCTCGCGCTCCCCCTCCCAGGCGCCGGTGGCGCGGGCCCCGCCGCCGCGGACCGCGTGGTACGTCTCACCGCGCATCGGGGCCGCCACCACCCCGGCGACGGTCTCGCCGTCCTGCTCGGCCGCGATGGAGACGGCCCAAGTGGGAAGGCCGTACAGGTAGTTGACCGTGCCGTCGAGCGGGTCGATCACCCAGCGGACGCCGCTCGTGCCCTTGCTGGAGGCGCCCTCCTCGCCGAGGAAGCCGTCGTCCGGGCGGCGCTCGGAGATCAGGTCGGTGATCAGCTTCTCCGCCGCGATGTCCATCTCGGTGACCACGTCGATCGGGCTCGACTTGGTCGCGGCGACCGCGAGGTGGGCCGGGCGTCCGTCCCGCAGCAGTTCCCCGGCGCGGCGGGCGGCCTCCTGGGCGAGGGCGAGCAGGTCCTGGTGGAGGGGGTCGGTCACGGCGCTCCTCATGCGTAGGGGCTGTCGGCGCCGGCGGCGGCCGGACGGGGTGCGCGGGCCGGGCAGCAGCCGGCCGGGCAGAGGTTGTGGCTCGCGCCGAGCGTGCCCAGGGCGCAGGGCGTGACCTCCTCGCCGCGCTCCACCGCGGCGCGTTCCAGGACGAGGCCGCGGACCGCGGCGGCGAAGCGAGGGTCGTCGCCGACCGTGGCCGAGCGGCGCATCGGCAGCCCGAGCTCCTCGGCCTTGGCCCTGGCCTCCGTGTCGAGGTCGTAGAGGACCTCCATGTGGTCGGAGACGAAGCCGATGGGGGCGACCACGACCGCCGGGACGCCGGCCGTGTGCCGCTCCTGGAGGTGGTCGCAGATGTCGGGCTCGAGCCACGGGATGTGCGGGGCGCCGGAGCGCGACTGGTAGACGAGCTGCCAGGGATGTGCGACGCCGGTGCGCTCGCGCACGGCGTCGGCGATCAGCCGCGCCACCTCCAGGTGCTGTTCGACGTACGCCCCGCCCTCGCCGTGGGCCTCGACCGGGCCGGAGGTGTCCGCCGACGCGGTCGGGATCGAGTGCGTCGAGAACGCGATGTGCGCGCCCGCGCGCACGTCCTCGGGCAGGTCGGCCAGCGCCCGCAGCACGCCGTCGGTCATCGGGCCCACGAAGCCCTCGTGGTTGAAGTAGTGCCGGAGCTTGTCGATCTTCGGGAGCTTCAGCCCCTCGGCCTGCAGGGCGGCCAGCGAGTCGGCGAGGTTCTCGCGGTACTGGCGGCAGCCGGAGTACGAGGCGTACGCACTGGTGGCCAGGACCAGGACGCGGCGGCGGCCGTCGGCGGCCATCTCGCGCAGCGTGTCCGTCAGGTAGGGCGCCCAGTTGCGGTTGCCCCAGTAGACCGGCAGGTCCAGGCCGTGCTCCGCGAAGTCCTTGCGCAGGGCGTCCAGCAGGGCACGGTTCTGGTCGTTGATCGGGCTGACCCCGCCGAAGAGGAAGTAGTGCTGCCCGACTTCCTTCAGGCGTTCCTTGGGGATGCCCCGCCCGCGCGTCACGTTCTCCAGGAACGGGACCACGTCGTCCGGGCCCTCCGGGCCGCCGAACGAGAGCAGGAGAAGGGCGTCGTAGGGGCTGGCATCGAGCGCGTCTGACATGGAGCGATCCTCCCACCCGGCACCGACGGCCGGGAAACGGCGGGGTGACGGGTGGGGGCCCGGCCCCGGTCCGGAGGTGTCGACCGGCGGAATCAGGGGTGCATTAGGGTGACCTCACTCGTAAGCTGTATCGGCCGCAGTAGCACCTTACTGATCCGTACCGTCCGGCTACCGATCCGTACCCACCGGAGACCCCGTGCCCAGCCCCTACCGCGCCTTGTTCGCCGCCCCCGGCACCAAGGGCTTCTCCGCCGCGGGCCTCCTCGGCCGGATGCCGCTGTCGATGATGGGCATCGGCGTGGTCACGATGATCTCCCAGCTCACCGGGCGCTACGGGCTCGCCGGGGCCCTGTCGGCCACCATCGCGCTCGCGGCCGCGGCGATCGGACCGCAGATCTCCCGGCTGGTGGACCAGTACGGACAGCGCCGGGTGCTGCGCCCCGCGACCCTGGTCGCGGTCTGCGCGGCGGCCGGGCTGCTGCTCGCCGCGCACCTCGCGTGGCCGGACTGGGTGCTGTTCGTGTGCGCCGCGGGCATCGGCTCGGTGCCGAGCCTCGGTGCGATGATCCGCGCCCGCTGGGCCGCCCTGTACCGGGGCACCCCGAAGCTGCACACCGCGTACTCCTTCGAGTCCGTCGTCGACGAGGTGTGCTTCATCTTCGGGCCGATCATCTCGATCGGCCTGTCCACGGCCTGGTTCCCGGAGGCCGGCCCGCTGCTCGCCGCGTGCTTCCTGGCGGCCGGCGTCCTCTGGCTGACCGCGCAGCGCGCCACGGAGCCCGCGCCGCACCCGCGCGAGCGGCACGGCGGCGGCGGCAGCGCCCTGCGCTCCCCCGGTCTGCAGGTGCTGGTGGCCACCTTCGCGGCGACCGGGGCGATCTTCGGGGCCGTCGACGTGGTCACGGTGGCCTTCGCCGACGAGCGCGGGCACAAGGCCGCCGCGAGCCTCGTGCTCGCGCTGTACGCGGCGGGCTCCTGCGTGGCGGGGGTCGTGTTCGGGCTGCTGCACTTCGCCGGGGCGCCCGCCCGCCGCTGGCTGCTGGGCGTGTGTGCGATGGGCGTGAGTATGATCCCCCTCCTACTGGTCGGAAACTTGCCGCTTCTGGCCGTGGCGCTGTTCGTTGCGGGCCTGTCCATCGCTCCCACGATGATCACGACGATGTCCCTCATCGAAGAGCACGTACCGCGCACGCACCTGACCGAGGGCATGACCTGGGTGAGCACCGGGCTCGCGGTCGGCGTCGCGCTCGGCTCCTCGGTGGCCGGCTGGGTCATCGACGCGGCCGGCGCGCGTGCCGGGTACGGGGTTCCGGCGGTGTCCGGGGCCGTCGCGGTGGCGGTCGGTTTTCTGGGGTACCGCCGGCTGAGCAGGCCGGCTACGCAACGGGGAGGCACCGTTGAGCAGCACAGCGAGCGCGAAGAACGGCACGTGGCGTAACTGGGGCGGCAACGTCTCGGCCCGTCCGGCGCGAGAGGTCGCGCCGGCGTCCGTGGAGGAACTGTCCGCGGCGGTGCGCAAGGCCGCGGAGGACGGCCTGACCGTGAAGGCCGTCGGCAGCGGGCACTCCTTCACGTCCATCGCCGCCACCGACGGTGTGTTGATCCGCCCTCAACTGTTGACCGGCATCCGCAGGATCGATCGCGATGCCATGACGGTCACGGTCGAGGCGGGCACCCCGCTCAAGAGACTCAACATGGCCCTGGCCCGCGAGGGCCTGTCGCTCACGAACATGGGCGACATCATGGAGCAGACGGTCTCCGGCGCCACCAGCACCGGCACGCACGGCACGGGCCGTGAGTCGGCGTCGATCGCCGCCCAGATCAGGGGACTCGAACTGGTCACCGCCGACGGCTCGGTGCTGACCTGCTCCGAGAAGGAGCACCCCGACGTCTTCGCGGCCGCCCGGATCGGCCTCGGCGCGCTCGGCATCGTCACCGCGATCACCTTCGCCGTGGAGCCGATCTTCCTGCTCACCGCGCGCGAGGAGCCGATGCCGCTGGACAGGGTGCTCGCCGAGTTCGACGAACTCTGGGCCGAGAACGAGCACTTCGAGTTCTACTGGTTCCCGCACACCGGCAACACCAACACCAAGCGCAACAACCGCAGCGCCGGTCCGGAGAAGCCGGTGCCCCCGGTCGCCGGCTGGTTCGAGGACGAGTTCCTCTCCAACGGCGTCTTCCAGGTGGCCCAGTGGGTCGGCCGCGCGGCGCCCGCGGCCGTCCCGGCGATCGCCCGCATCTCCAGCACGGCCCTGTCCGCCCGCAGTTACACCGACATTCCGTACAAGGTCTTCACCTCCCCGCGCCGGGTGCACTTCGTGGAGATGGAGTACGCCGTCCCGCGCGAGGCCCTGACCGCGACGCTGCGCGAGATCAAGGCGATGGTGGAGCGCTCCGGTCTGCGCATCAGCTTCCCGGTCGAGGTGCGCACCGCCCCGGCCGACGACATCACGCTGTCCACGGCCTCGGACCGCGACAGCGCGTACATCGCCGTCCACATGTTCAAGGGCACGCCGTACCAGGCCTACTTCACCGCCGCCGAACGCATCTTCACCGCCCACGAGGGCCGGCCGCACTGGGGCAAGGTGCACACGCGGGACGCCGAGTACTTCTCCGCGGCCTATCCGCGCTTCGGCGAGTTCACCGCGCTGCGCGACCGGCTCGACCCGGACCGGCGCTTCCAGAACGCGTACCTGCGGCGGGTGCTGGGCCGGTAGCCGGCCGGGCCCGTGGCCATTGGTTCCGTTTCCGGCGATTGCGTGAAGTACGCCACGTCCAAGATCCCCGGGCGCGCTCAACGGGCGGCCGGACACCGCCCCTTGCCAGAAGTTGAGCGGCGTGCCAATCCACGCACGTGGCCCGAATGGAGTACTGTTGCGAGCCCTGGGTCCGGTCTCCCGCCAGGGCGTCCGTGACCTTCAAGGACCGCCATGAGGGGGCTAGTTGCACAGGGTGACGGAGTTGGTCACTTAGCGTTGCGAATAGGTAACCGTGCCATAACGGCGGTCCAGGGCCCGTGCCCGACACGCCGGGCAACTCGGCAAGGTTGTGGCAGGCTGCACCCGGGCAGGCCACACTCGACTAGCGGAAGCAGCGACGCACGTGACGTCGGCAGGCACCACCCGGGAGGTCCCCATGCCCGAACTGCGTGTCGTGGCCGTCTCGAATGACGGCACACGGCTGGTGCTGAAGGCTGCCGACTCAACGGAGTACACGCTTCCGATCGACGAACGCCTGCGCGCGGCGGTGCGCGGCGACCGGCCCCGTCTCGGCCAGATCGAGATCGAGGTGGAGAGCCATCTCCGCCCCCGCGACATCCAGGCACGTATACGCGCCGGTGCGACCGCCGAAGAGGTGGCCCAGCTCGCCGGCATCCCCGTCGACCGCGTCCGCCGCTTCGAGGGCCCGGTGCTCGCGGAGCGCGCCTTCATGGCCGAGCGGGCCCGCAAGACGCCCGTCCGCCGTCCCGGCGAGAACGCCGGTCCACAGCTCGGCGAGGCCGTCCAGGAGCGGCTGTTGCTGCGCGGTGCCGAGAAGGACACCGTGCAGTGGGACTCGTGGCGCCGCGACGACGGCACCTGGGAGGTCCTGCTGGTCTACCGGGTGGCGGGCGAACCGCACTCGGCGAGCTGGACGTACGACCCGCCCCGGCGGCTCGTACAGGCCGTCGACGACGAGGCGCGCTCGCTCATCGGCGAGTCCGAGGACCTCGCGGCCCCGGAGCCCAGCTTCCCGTTCGTGCCGCGCATCGCGCGGCTGCCGCGCGACCGTCCGCTGGACCGCGCCCTCGACCGGGATCGGCCGGGCCTGCCCGCGCAGGCCTCCGAGCCCGCCGAGGAGAGCACGGGCGAACGGGACTCGCTGACCAGCCTGTTGGAGGCCGTGCCGAGCTTCCGCGGCGACCTGGTGGTGCCGGAGCGCCCGGCCCAGGACACCCCGCCGCCGGCGCCGCCCGCGGAGGAGCCCCCCGCCGAACCCGAGGCGGAGGAGCCCCCGGCGCCCGCGGCCTCGGCCGGTTCCGCCTATGCGGACGTCCTCATGCCGCGCTCCGTCGGCAGCCACCGGGACCGTCTCGTCGGCGCCACCGACCGGCAGGCCGAGGCCGACGGCGTCCGTCCCGGCCGCCGCGCGGCGGTCCCCAGCTGGGACGAGATCGTGTTCGGCACGCGGCGCAAGAAGCAGGACTAGCCGCCCGTACAGGCGAAGGGGCCGCACCCGGCGGGTGTGGCCCCTTCGCCTGTACGGGCGCGTGGTGTCACCGCGGGTCGGGTCCCACGGCCACCGGCCGTGACGGGTCCGACGACCACTCCGACCAGGAACCCACGTACAGCGCCGCGTCGATGCCCGCGACCGCCAGCGCGAGCACCTCGTGCGCCCCGGAGACACCCGAGCCGCAGTAGACGCCGACCGGTGAACCGTCCGCCGCGCCAAGGGCCTTGAAGCGCCCGGCCAGCTCCTCCGCGGGCAGGAAGCGCCCGTCGGCGCCCACGTTCTCACCGGTGGGCGCCGAGACCGCGCCCGGGATGTGCCCGCCGACCCGGTCGATCGGCTCCACCTCGCCGCGGTACCGCTCCCCCGCCCGCGCGTCCAACAGCACGCCGGTGCGGGCCAGCGCCGCGGCGCCGTCGGCGTCCAGCAGTCCCTCGGTGCCGGGCACCGGTTCGAAGTCGCCCTCGGCGGGCGCGGGCAGGGACGTCTGCAGCGGGCCCTCCCACGACGGCAGCCCGCCGTCGAGGACCCGCACGTCCGGGTGGCCCGTCCAGCGCAGCAGCCACCACGCACGGGCCGCGGCCCAGCCCTGTCCGCCGTCGTACACGACCACCGGCCGCGTGGCCGACACACCCGCCCGGCGCATCGCGGCGCCGAACACCTCGAGGTCCGGCAGCGGGTGGCGGCCGTTCTCGCCGGGCTCGGCGGCCAGTTCGGCATCGAGGTCGACGTGGACGGCGCCGGGAAGGTGCCCGGCCGCGTACTCGGCACGCCCGTCGAAGGCCGGCTCACCGGCCGCCTTGGCCACGCTGAGCTGCCAGCGGACGTCGAGCAGGACGGGCGGGCGCTGCCCCGCCAGGTCGCTCGCGAGTTCGGAAGCGGAGATGATGGCGTTCATGGCCACCATCCTTGCGCACGGGGTGGCCGCATCGTCCATGTCCGGCTACTCTGCTCGGCCGGGCAGCCTCGATCACGAGGCGTACGGGTTCGAGCACATGCTGTACAGCTGATCGACATTCGTCGGCAATCGCACGGAAACGGATGGGAAACCGCACACCGGGCATCCTCCGGGACGGGCGGCGCGCCCGGAGCGCGCACCGGCGTCGGTGGTGCGAGCATCGGCACGGAGATCCGGCGAGCGGGGCCAAGAGGCCACCGCGAGGGGTCGAGGAGAGAGCGACGATGACCGAGGCACGGGGACCGGCCGGCCCGGACGGCGGGACGCGCACGCGTCACGCACCCGGCACGCCCTGCTGGGTGAGCCTGATGGTGCACGGGTTGACCACCACCCAGGAGTTCTACGGCGCGCTGTTCGGCTGGGAGTTCAGGCCGGGCCCGCAGCAGCTCGGCCCGTACGTGCGGGCGCTGCTCGACGGGGCCGAGGTGGCGGGCATCGGCCGGCTGCCGCCGGACCGCCATCTGCCCGTCGCCTGGACGCCCTACCTGGCCTCGGACGACGTGGACGTGACCGCCGAGACGGTGCGGCTGTGCGGCGGCACCATCGGCGTGGGGCCGCTGGACGCCGCCGAGGCCGGCCGGCTGGCGATCGGCTCGGACCCCTCCGGCGCCGTCTTCGGCATCTGGCAGGCGGCCGAGCACCAGGGCACCGGCCTCACGGGCGTGCCCGGCACCCCCGCCTGGAACGAGCTGGTGACCTTCGAGTCGGTGAGCGTGGCCAAGTTCTACGAGACGGTCTTCGGCTACGAGGAGGAGGCGGTGGTCTCCGCCGACTTCGACTACCTGACGCTGCAGGTCGAGGGCCGCCCTGTCGCCGGCATCCACGGCGTGGGCCACGCCCTGCCCCGCGACCGGGGCCCGCACTGGATCACGTACTTCGAGGTCGCCGACGCGGACGGCGCGGTGGAGCACGTGGTGGATCTCGGCGGCCACGTGCTGTCGCCGCCCAGGGACGGCTCCCACGGACGGGAGGCCACGGTGGCCGACCCCGAGGGCGCCCGCTTCTGCCTGCTCGAGAGCCCGAGCTGAGCCGAAGCCGTCACCGACCTGCCCGGCCGGAACACCTAGAGCTGCGACACCGGCAGCACGTCCGGGGACAGCGCCGCCGCCCCGGACGTCGCGGCCGTCATCCGGCGGCGGTGGTGGCGCCGGCACAGGACCTCGTAGCCGATGTCCTCGGGCTGGTTGACGTCTCCGACGACGACCTGCGCGCCCTCGACGACCATGGCGCCGCCTATCGTGCGGGCGTTGTGCGTGGCGCGGGCTCCGCACCAGCACAGGGCCTCCACCTGGAGGACCTCGACGCGGTCGGCCAGCTCGATCAGGCGCTGGGAGCCGGGGAAGAGCTTGGTGCGGAAGTCCGTCGTGATGCCGAAGGCGTAGACCTCCAGGCCCAGGTCGTCGACCACGCGCGCGAGTTGGTCGATCTGCTCCGGCGCCAGGAACTGCGCCTCGTCCGCGATGACGTAGTCCGCGCGGCCGCCCTGCGAGAGATGGTCGACGAGGTAGGCGTACAGGTCCTGCCCGTCCTCGACCTCCACCGCGTCCGTGACCAGGCCGAGCCGGGAGGAGAGCTTGCCCTCGCCCGCGCGGTCGTCGCGTGTGAAGATCATGCCCGCCAGGCCGCGCGCCGAGCGGTTGTGCTCGATCTGCAGAGCCAGCGTCGACTTCCCGCAGTCCATGGTTCCGGAGAAGAAGACCAGCTCGGGCATGGCGAGTTGAGCACCTTTCGGTGTGCGGGATCGGGGTCGGGCTTCAGGAGCGTACTTCGAGCAGGGGGATCAGCTGCTCGGCAGGGGTCATCGAACCGTGGTTGCCGACCATCGCCGACTCCTTCGGCTCCCGCTCGGAGGCGATGATCAGGACGTCGTCACGGGCGGCCGCGACGACGTCGCCGATGCGCGCGTACACCCGCTCGTCGACCTGGGGGCCGAACCAGCCGGCCGCGATCGCCTCGTCCCGCGAGGCGATCCAGAACTGCTCGCCGAGCACCTCGCGCCAGACCGTCAGGACGTCGTGCTGAGCGCCGGGGACCGCGTACACGTGCCGGGCCCTGCCCTCGCCGCCCAGCAGGGCGACGCCGGCCCGCAGTTCCCAGTCCGCGTCGAAGTCGATGCGGTGCTCCTCGTCGAAGGGGACGTCGATCATGCCGTGGTCGGCGGTGACGTACAGCGCGGTGCGCTCCGGCAGTTGCTCGGCGAGGCGCTGGACGAGCCGGTCGACGTGCATGAGCTGGCCGCGCCAGGTGTCCGACTCGACGCCGTAGCGGTGGCCGGCGCCGTCGAGCTCGGCGTAGTACGTGTAGACCAGGGAGCGGTCGCCGGCCGCCAGTTGCTCGGCGGCGAGGTCCATGCGCTCCTCGCCGGACAGCCGCCCGTGGAACGTTCCGCCACTGAGTGCGACCTTGGTCAGCGGGGTGGTCTCGAAGGTGGGCGAGGACACCTGGGCGGCGTGCACGCCCGCGTCGTGGGCCCGCTGGAAGACGGTGGGGTACGGCTGCCAGGCGCGCGGCGGGGTCCAGGGCTGCCAGCGCAGCTGGTTCATCAGCTCGCCGGTCTTGGGGTTGCGCGCGGTGTAGCCGGGCAGGCCGTGCGCGCCGGGCGGCAGGCCGGTGCCGACGGAGGCCAGGGAGGTCGCGGTGGTCGCCGGGTAGCCGGTGGTCAGGGGGCGCCCGGTGCCGCCGCGCGAGCTGCCGAGGAGCGAGGTCATGAAGGGGGCCTCGTCCGGGTGCGCCCTCAGCTGCTCCCAGCCGAGACCGTCGATCAGGAAGACGCAGTTGCGGTCGGCGGGCGTCAGCTCGGTGATCGCGGCCGTCGTGTCCGGTACGCCCATGCCCGCGGCCAGCGTGGGCAGCAGGTCGGCGAGCGAACCGCTGCCGTATGCGGGCAGCGGCGCGGAACCGACGGCGAGGGGTTCGGGGTGACCGTCCCAGGAGGCGGAATCGGCAGGTGTGGGCACGGAGCGCCCTCGATCATGGGCTGAGGGGGGAGACGGGTGGGCCATCAGCGGCTGGTGTCCGCGGTCGCCTCGGAGAGGGACTGGGCGAAGGCGAGCGCCTGGCGCACCGTCTCCGGGCCGTCCCCGGCCTCGCTGACGCGCAGGCTGAGGTCGTCCGCCGTCGAGTTGCCCGTGTACCCGTGGTCCGCCTCGCAGTTGGGGTCGCCGCAGGTGGCCGGTTCGAGGTCGATGCGGGAGACGGCGCCCCAGCCGATGGTGAGGACGACCTCGCGGGGCAGCGTGCCCGGCTGGTACTGCTCCGGATTGGCGACCACGCGGCTGACCACGACCGACGAGATCCGGCCGAGCTTGACCGACTCCGTCGAGGTCGTGGCGTACGGCGTCGGGGAGGTGTCGTCCGCCGCCTGCTCGTCGGTGTGGCTGACGATGAAGCGGTTGCCGGTGAGGACGAGCACGGTCACGTGCCGCCGCACCTCGTTCTGGTCGAACGTCGTCTCCTGGTGGACCAGGTACGACCGGACGGGCTCGCCGCCCACGGCGGCCTCCACCGCCTCGGCCACGAGGGCCGGGTAGTAGCCGCTGCGCTCGATCGCCGCACGCAGCCCCTGGGTCGTCGTACTGGTCTTGGCCATGACGTCCATCCTAAAGGGGTGCGCCGACTGCGAGGCACCGGTCATGCGGTGCGCGTGTGCACGTCTCAGTAGAGGGGGAGCGTGCGCGGACCGAGGTCGCCCCGGGCGGGCGGCGGCGCGAGACGGACCGAGGCGCCGAGAACGGTCAGGCCACGCGGCGCGACCACGACGGGCTCCAGGGTCACCGCCACGACCTCCGGGTGATCGTCGACCAGGCGGGACACCCGCAGCAGCAGCTCCTCCAGCGCAGGCGTGTCGACCGGTGTCGAGCCGCGCCAGCCGAACAGCAGCGGCGCCGTCCGGATCGAGCGGATCAGCGAGGTCGCCTCCCGGTCGGTGACCGGGACCAGCCGGTGCGCCATGTCGCCGAGCAGCTGGGAGGCGGCTCCGGCCAGCCCGAAGGACAGGACGGCCCCGGCCGCGGGGTCGATGACGGCCCGCACGACGGTGTCCACGCCGCGTGGTGCCATCTGCTGCACCACGGGCCGAAGCTCCTCCGGCTTGCCGAACAGCTCGGTCAATTCGGCGTACGCCCGCCGCAGTTGCTCTTCGTCGGCGAGGTCCAGCCGTACGCCGCCCAGGTCGGCGCGGTGGCGCAGGTGCGGGGCGGTGGCCTTGAGGGCGACGGGGTAACCGAGGTCCGCGGCGGCGCGGGCGGCGTCGTCCGGGGTGAAGGCGGGGACGGCCTTGCGCACGGCGATGCCGTACCGGCCGAGCAGCTCGTGGGTCTCCTCGGTGCCGAGCGTGAGCCCCTGGCCGCGCGCGAGCATCCCGTCGACGAGCCGGGCCGCTCCCTTCTCGTCGATGTCCTCGTACTCGGGCACCTTGCCGGGCTCGGCCGCCTCGCGCCGCCACTGGGCGTAGTGCACGGCCTCGGCCAGGGCGCGGACCGCGCGCTCGGCCGCGGGGTAGGCGGGGATGAGCCGGGGGCCGGTGTCGGGCGCGGCGGGTTCCTGGGGGCGCACCGGTGGCGGCAGCTGCTGCGAGGGGCGGAGCCGGCGGGCTCCGGAGGCTTTGGCGTGCGGCTCGGGCGCGGTGCTCGTCGCGGCCGACAGTGCCTCGGCGAGGCCGCCGAGTTCCACGTGCACCACGAGCACCGGCTTGCCCGGGACCTGTTCGGCCGCCGAGCGCAGCGCCTCCGCGAGCTCGGCGTCCCCCGGCGAGCCCTCACCGATCGCCGGGATCGCGGTCACCACCACGGCGTCGCACGTGTCGTCCGCCAGGGCGCGCGCGAGCGCCGCGTGGAAGTCGCCCGCCGACGCCTGCGTGGTCAGGTCGAGCGGCCGCAGGGGCCGCAGCCCTTCGGACAGGCAGGCGTCGTAGGTGAGCAGGCCCAGTGATTCGGAGTTGCCGAGGATCGCCACGCGCGGTCCCGCCGGCAGCGGCTGGCGTGCGAGCAGCAGGCCCGCGTCGACCAGCTCGGTGATGGTGTCCACCCGGATGACCCCGGCCTGTCTGAGCAGTGCGGAGACCGTCGCGTGCGGCAGCTGCGTGGCCCGGACGGCGTGCCCCTGGGGTGCGGAGCCGGCACCCTGGACCACGACCAGCGGCTTGGCGGCCGCGGTCCGCCGGGCGAGGCGGGTGAACTTGCGCGGGTTGCCGATGGACTCCAGGTACATGAGGACGACGTCGGTGTCCGGGTCGTCGTACCAGAACTGGAGCACGTCGTTGCCGGACACGTCGGCGCGGTTGCCGGACGACACGAAGGTCGAGACGCCCGTGACCCCGGTGACTCCGCCGCCGCGGCGCTGCAGCCGGGACAGCAGCGCGATGCCGATGGCCCCGGACTGGGCGAACAGCCCGATCCGGCCGGGTCGGGGCATGTCGGGGGCGAGGGAGGCGTTCAGCCGCGTCCCGGGCGACGTGTTGATGATGCCGAAGGCGTTCGGGCCGACGATCCGCATGCCGTACGTACGCGCGTGCCGTACGAGTTCGCGCTGGCGCTCGCGCCCCTCGGGCCCGCTCTCGGCGTATCCGGCGGAGACGACGACCAGCCCCTGCACGCCGTGTTCGCCGCACTCGGTGACGACCTCCGGCACGTGGTCGGCGGGGACGGCGACCACCGCGAGGTCGACGGGCCCCCCGATGTCCCGCACCGAGCGGTGGGCGGGCACCCCGTCGAGCTCCTTGAGCTCTTCGGGCAGCGCCTTGTTCACGGCGTACAGCGCCCCGGTGAAGCCGGCGTCCCGGATGTTGTCGAGGATGCTGCGGCCCACGCCTCCGGGCGTGCGGCCGGCGCCGACGACGGCGACGGAGCCGGGCAGGAGCAGCCGCCGTACGGACCGGCCCTCGGCGCGCTGCTCCCGCGCGCGCTGCACGGCGAGCGACCGGTCGGTGGGCTCGATGCCGAACTCCAGGTGGACGACGCCGTCCTCGAAGCTGCGCTTCTGGGTGTAGCCGGCGTCGGTGAAGACCTTGATCATCTTGACGTTGGCCGGGAGCACCTCGGCGGTGAAGCGGCGGATGCCCCGCTCACGGGCGACCGCGGCGACGTGTTCGAGGAGCGCGGAGGCGACGCCGCGCCCCTGGTGGGCGTCCTGGACGAGGAAGGCCACCTCGGCCTCGTCGGCCGGTGCCGACGCGGGCATTCCGTCGGCGCCGATGCGGTCGTAGCGTACGGTGGCGATGAACTCGCCGCCGACCGTGGCCGCGAGTCCCACCCGGTCCACAAAGTCGTGGTGCGTGAAGCGGTGGACGTCCTTGGCGGACAGACGAGGGTACGGCGCGAAGAAGCGGTAGTACTTCGACTCGTCCGAGACCTGCTCGTAGAAGCTGACCAGGCGCTCGGCGTCATCAACGGTGATGGGGCGGACGCGCGCGGTGCCGCCGTCGCGCAGCACCACGTCGGCTTCCCAGTGGGCGGGGTACTCATGCCGGTCCGACGAGGTCTGCATGGGGCCCAGAGTACGGCTCGCGTCCGACAACGGCGCGAGGCAGTCTGTGGGAAGGACGGCAGTCGCCGAGAACAGAACAAGGACGCACGTCGGGCCGAGGCCGCGGTCCGACGGCCCACCCCCGGCGGAGCGGAGGACCGCTCCGCACATGCTTCACGTTGTGGGAAACTGGTCTAGACAACCCTGAACACCGAAGGGCAGCATCACATGGCTGAGCGCCGCGTCAACGTCGGCTGGGCCGAGGGCCTCCACGCCCGCCCCGCTTCCATCTTCGTCCGGGCCGCCACGGCCGCAGGTATCCCGGTGACGATCGCCAAGGCCGACGGCAACCCCGTCAACGCGGCCTCCATGCTGGCCGTCCTGGGCCTCGGCGCCCAGGGGGGCGAGGAGATCGTCCTCGCCTCCGACGCCGAGGGTGCCGACGCGGCGCTCGACCGGCTGGCGAAGCTGGTCTCCGAGGGGCTCGAGGAACTCCCCGAGACCGTCTGATCCCGGCACCGCGGAAGGGCTCGTCCGAATTATCGGACGAGCCCTTCACATTTCCCCCCGGCGGCCCGACAGAAATTCCGATCAACGCCGGTGGAATTCTCAGCCAGGGCAGCAGAAATAACCCCCCGGCCAATTCCACCCCCTTTGTATACGGCGCGCATGTTAATGGCGCGGGCCCGTCACGTTTACGGCATGTTGCGAGGTCCTCACAGGGTCGGCGCGATCGCCGCCGGGAGCGAACCGCAGCCGGTGCGCCGCACTGGAGCGCTCGGTGTGCAGGGTCGTGATCGCCCGCGCGCGCTCGCCGTCGCCGCGGGCCACGGCGTCGACGATCGCGCCGTGCTCCGCCCAGGACTCCACGGGGCTGGCGGGCGCCTCCTCGGTGTACATCCAGGCGATCTTGTGCCGCAGCTGGGTCAGCATCGAGGTCAGGGCCGGACTGCCGGACGCCTGGGCGAGAGTCTCGTGGAACCAGCCCTCCAGGGAGCGCAGATCCTCACTGGTGCCCCGCCTGGCCCGCTCCTGCCCCAGCCGGACCAGGCCGCGCAGGACCTTGAGGTGGGCCTCGGTGCGCCGCTGGGCGGCCCGGGAGGCGGCGAGCGGCTCCAGGAGCACACGCATCTCCAGCAGGTCGGCGGCCTCCTGCTCGTTCGGTTCCGCCACGCAGGCGCCCGCGTGCCGCCGGGTCACCACGAAGCCCTCCGCCTCCAGGGTGCGCAGCGCCTCGCGCACGGGGACGCGCGAGACACCGTAGCGGCGGGCGAGGAGTTCCTCGGTGAGCCGGCTGCCGCGCTCGTAGACACCCGCGACGATGTCGTCCCGGATCGCTGTGCACACCGAGTGCGCCGGAATACGCATGACCGACCTCCGACTTAATCCCCGTGAAACGCCAATGATTGACGTGTGTTCCGGTGACTCTATTGCACGGGGCCGGAATTTCCGACGGCGGGCCGGAATCCATGGATATTTTTTGGACACCGGGGCCGGCGAAACCGAAAGGCCCCGGCCGGGAGGCCGGGGCCGGGGGAGGTCGCGCGGAGGTTCGTCAGACGCCGACGCCGTGCGAGCGCAGGTAGGCGACGGGGTCGATGTCCGAGCCGTACTCGGGCGTCGTGCGGGCCTCGAAGTGCAGGTGCGGCCCGGTGGTGTTGCCGGTCGAGCCGGACAGGCCTATGTGCTGCCCCGGGGTGACCGTCTGGCCGGCCGAGACACCGATGGACGACAGGTGGCCGTACTGGGTGTACGTGCCGTCGTGCATCCTGATGACGATCTCGTTGCCGTAGGCGCCGCCCCAGCCGGTCCGGACGACGGTGCCGGCGCCGACGGCGTGCACGACCGTGCCGCTCGCCGCGTGGAAGTCGATGCCCGTGTGGCTGCCGGAGGACCACAGGGAGCCACCGGTCTTGTAGCCCGTCGACACGTACGAGTGCGACACCGGGGCGACGAAGCGGTTCAGGCGCCTGCGCTCGGCCGCACGGGCCGCGCGTTCCTCGGCCGCACGCTCCGCCTTGGCCTTCGCGGCGGCCTTCAGGCGCGCGGCCTCCTCGGCGGCCTTCTTGCGGGCGGCCTCCTCGGCGGCGTGCTTCTGGGCCTCGGCCTGGGCGTCGATCTGGTCGGCGATCGCGTTGCCGATGGTGATGACGGGGTTGAGCCCGGTCTGCTCGAAGGAGTGGTCGACGGAGTTCCCGGCGGCGAACGAGGGGGCGGCGAGAGTGCCGACGACGCCGGTCGTGGCGAGGGCCGCGACCCCGGCGGCCCTGACGGTGCCGCGCTTGATCATGCTGGGACGACGGTGCTTCCCGGTGGCGCAGTTGAACGCCATGAACTGGCTGGTCCTTTCCTTCCCTCTCGCCTACCGGGTTAGCTGACGGGTTCGGAGCAGGAAGGTCTCCTACGGACCCCCTCGCCGGTGCGCGGGCGTCCGATTCACCCCAAGGACTCGGATCCCGCCGGCCGCGACGGCGGCGACGGAAGGGTGGGTCCCCGGCTCCCCTGGCTCGCGCCGTACGGGGACTCGGCGATGGCTGTCCGGTGCCGCGGGCGCGGCGCACTGCCTGACGAACAGCCCGGAAGACGCTAGGCAGAGCCGTCTTCAATCCCCAAACGGATCCCGGCTTTTGTAGCGCATCCCACAGGGCAGACGGGCAACTCTCCCCCAATTCGGACATACGAGGGCCCTGGTGACACATCCGTCACCAGGGCCCTCACGCGTGCGTGCCCCGTACTCGCTACTCGGCGGACACCACGGTGACTTCGCCGATGCCCAGAGCCGCGACCGGCTCCTTGATCTGGCTCGCGTCACCGACGAGGACCGTGACCAGGCGGTCCACCGGGAAGGCGCTCACGGCGGCCGCGGTGGCCTCCACGGTGCCGGTGGCGGCGAGCTGCTGATAGAGCGTCGCCTGGTAGTCGTCGGGCAGGTGCTGCTCGACCTGGTCGGCCAGCGTGCTCGCCACGGCCGCCGCGGTCTCGTACTTCAGCGGCGCCACCCCGACGAGGTTCTGCACGGCGACGTCGCGCTCGGCGTCCGTCAGGCCGCCCTCGGCCAGCGTGCGCAGCACCGTCCACAGATCCTGCAGTGCCGGGCCGGTGTTGGGCGTGTCGACGGAGCCGCTGATGGCGAGCATCGCCGCACCCGTGCCGTCCGGGGCGGACCTGAGGACCTGGCCGAAGGCGCGCACACCGTAGGTGTAGCCCTTCTCCTCGCGCAGGACGCGGTCCAGACGGGAGGTGAGGGTGCCGCCCAGGCAGTACGTGCCGAGCACCTGCGCGGGCCAGACGCGGTCGTGCCGGTCGGCGCCGACGCGGCCGATGAGCAGCTGCGTCTGGACGGCGCCGGGGCGGTCCACGATGACCACGCGCCCGGTGTCGTCGGCGGTCACCGGCGGCACCGGGCGCGGCTCGGCCGAGGAGCCCGTCCAGGCGCCCAGGGTGTCGCCGAGCAGCGCGTCCAGGTCGATGCCGGTGAGGTCGCCGACGACCACCGCGGTGGCGGTGGCGGGCCGGACGTGACGGTCGTAGAAGGCGCGTACGGCCGCGGCGTCGATCTTCTCGACCGTCTCCTCGGTGCCCTGGCGCGGGCGCGACATGCGCGAGGCCGCCGGGAACAGCTGCTTGGAGAGCTCCTTGGCCGCCCGGCGGGAGGGGTTGGCCAGCTCGTGCGGGATCTCGTCCAGGCGGTTGCGGACCAGCCGCTCCACCTCGCTGTCGGCGAACGCGGGCGCCCTGAGGGCGTCGGACATCAGGCCGAGCGCCTTGGCCAGACGGGAGGCCGGGACCTCCAGGCTCAGGCGCACGCCCGGGTGGTCGGCGTGCGCGTCGAGGGTGGCGCCGCAGCGCTCCAGCTCGGCGGCGAACTCCTCGGCGGAGTGCTTGTCGGTGCCCTCCGAGAAGGCCCGCGCCATGATCGTGGCGACGCCCTCGACGGCGGCCGGCTCGGCCTCCAGGGGCGCGTCCAGGGAGACCTCCACGGCGACGACCTGCTGGCCGGGGCGGTGGCAGCGCAGGACGGTCATGCCGTTGCCGAGCGCGCCGCGCTCCGGTGCCGGGAACGCCCAGGGCCTGGCCTCGCCCGCCTGGGGCTGCGGGTGGAAATCCATCGTGGCGAGCTCGGTCACTTGGCCGCCTCCTCGTTGTCGTCGCCGGCTTCGACCGTGGCCTCGGCCTCAGGGTCTTCCGGGGGATTCGCGTCCTCGGCGGCCTCCGCCGAGACGGGCTCGTAGACGAGCACCGCGCGGTTGTCGGGGCGCAGGCGGGCCTTGGCGACCTCCTGGACCTCCTCGGCCGTCACCTCCAGGACGCGCCGCACGGCGGTGAGCGCGAGCTGCGGGTCGCCGAACAGGACGGCGTACCGGCACAGTTCGTCCGCGCGGCCCGCGACCGTGCCGAGCCGGTCCAGCCACTCGCGCTCCAGCTGCGCCTGGGCGCGCTCCATCTCCTCGGCCGTCGGGCCCTCCTCGGCGAACCGGGCGAGCTCCTCGTCGATGGCGGTCTCGATGACCGGCACCTCGACGTCACCGGAGGTCTTCACGTCCAGCCAGCCCAGTGAGGGGGCTCCCGCGAGGCGCAGCAGGCCGAAGCCGGCCGCGACGGCCGTACGGTCGCGCCGTACCAGCCGGTTGTAGAGACGGGAGGACTCGCCGCCGCCGAGGACGGTGAGCGCGAGGTCCGCCGCGTCGCACGCGCGCGTGCCGTCGTGCGGCAGCCGGTAGGCGGCCATCAGGGCGCGTGCCGGAACCTCCTCCTCGACGATCTCGCGCAGCTGCTCGCCGATGACGTCGGGCAGCGAGCCGTCCCGGGGCGCGGGCTTGCCGTCGTGCGCGGCGATGGACCCGAAGTACTTCTCGACCCAGGCGAGCGTCTGCCCCGGGTCGATGTCGCCGACGATCGACAGGACCGCGTTGCCCGGCGCGTAGTACGTGCGGAAGAACGCGCGCGCGTCCTCGAGCGTCGCCGCGTCCAGGTCGGCCATCGAACCGATGGGGGTGTGGTGGTAGGGGTGGCCCTCGGGGTAGGTGAGCGCGGTGAGCTTCTCGAACGCGGTGCCGTAGGGCACGTTGTCGTAGCGCTGCCGGCGTTCGTTCTTGACGACGTCCCGCTGGTTCTCCATGGACTCCTCGTCCAGGGCGGCGAGCAGGGAGCCCATACGGTCGGCCTCCAGCCAGAGGGCGAGCTCCAGCTGGTGGGCGGGCATGGTCTCGAAGTAGTTGGTGCGCTCGAAGCTGGTGGTGCCGTTGAGCGAACCGCCCGCGCCCTGCACCAGCTCGAAGTGGCCGTTGCCCTTGACCTGTCCCGAGCCCTGGAACATCAGGTGCTCGAAAAGGTGAGCCAGGCCGGTACGCCCCTTGACTTCGTGCCGGGAACCGACGTCGTACCAGAGGCACACCGCCGCGACCGGGGTCAGGTGGTCCTCGGAGAGCACCACGCGCAGGCCGTTGGCCAGGCGGTGCTCCGTCGCTGTCAGGCCCCCGGAGCCTGCCTGGTCTGTGGCCGTGTGACCCATGGTCATGTACGTCCCTTCGATCGCCGAGGCGGTGGTTCGAACCGCGGTTTTCCTGCCGTTCCTGCCACTGTATGCAAGCGTGCGGAACGTGGGCGAAGTTCCCGGACGACGTACGCCCACAGCGGATCGCGTAACCTGCGGGCAGCCGCGGCGAGGGTGATCCCCGAGCGCCGGGCCGGGCCGCCCGCACCGGGTCCTGGCCCGCGTTGTCAGTGCCGCGGTCCACAATGGTCCGCGTCAGATCCCGTTCACGCTTCAGGCAAGAGTGAGCCGAAGGGGCGCGACCCGTAGGCGAGCGACCAGAAAAGAGGAGCCGGCAGCGATGGCCCGCCGCAGCACGAAGACCCCGCCGCCCGACGACGCGTACGAGGAGAAGATCCTCGACATCGACGTCGTCGACGAAATGCAGGGCTCCTTCCTCGAGTACGCGTACTCGGTCATCTACTCGCGAGCCCTGCCCGACGCCCGCGACGGCCTCAAGCCGGTGCACCGCCGCATCGTGTACCAGATGAACGAGATGGGGCTGCGCCCCGACCGCGGTTATGTGAAGTGCGCCCGCGTCGTCGGCGAGGTCATGGGCAAGCTGCACCCGCACGGGGACGCGTCGATCTACGACGCCCTCGTGCGCATGGCCCAGCCCTTCTCCATGCGCGTGCCGCTCGTCGACGGCCACGGCAACTTCGGTTCGCTGGGCAACGACGACCCGCCGGCCGCCATGCGGTACACGGAGTGCCGCCAGGCCGCCGCGACGAGCCTGATGACCGAGTCGATCGACGAGGACACGGTCGACTTCGCGCCCAACTACGACGGCCAGGAGCGGGAGCCCGTCGCCCTGCCCGCGGCCTTCCCGAACCTGCTGGTCAACGGCGCGTCGGGCATCGCGGTCGGCATGGCGACGAACATGCCGCCGCACAATCTCTCCGAGGTCGTCTCCGCCGCCCGCCATCTGATCCGCCACCCCAACGCGGACCTGGACACGCTGATGAAGCACGTCCCGGGCCCCGACCTGCCCACCGGCGGCCGCATCGTCGGCCTCGCCGGCATCCGGGACGCGTACGAGACCGGTCGCGGCACCTTCAAGATCCGCGCCACCGTCGACGTCGAGACCGTCACCGCCCGGCGCAAGGGCCTGGTCGTCACCGAGCTGCCCTTCACGGTCGGCCCGGAGAAGGTGATCGCCAAGATCAAGGACCTGGTCGGTTCGAAGAAGATCCAGGGCATCGCCGACGTCAAGGACCTCACCGACCGCGAGCACGGCCTGCGCCTGGTCATCGAGATCAAGAACGGCTTCGTGCCGGAGGCCGTCCTGGAGCAGCTGTACAAGCTGACGCCGATGGAGGAGTCCTTCGGCATCAACAACGTCGCGCTGGTGGACGGTCAGCCGCTCACGCTGGGCCTCAAGGAGCTCCTGGAGGTCTACCTCGACCACCGCTTCGAGGTCGTGCGCCGCCGCAGCGAGTTCCGCCGCAGCAAGCGGCGCGACCGCCTGCACCTGGTGGAGGGCCTGCTGACGGCGCTCGTCGACATCGACGAGGTCATCCGCCTGATCCGCTCCAGCGAGAACAGCGCGCAGGCCAAGGAGCGCCTGATGGAGCGCTTCTCCCTGTCGGACGTGCAGACCCAGTACATCCTCGACACGCCGCTGCGCCGCCTCACCAGGTACGACCGTATCGAGCTGGAGTCCGAGAAGGACCGGCTCAACACGGAGATCGCGGAGCTGACCCGGATCCTCGATTCGGACGCGGAGCTGCGCAAGCTGGTCTCCGCGGAACTGGCCCAGGTGGCGAAGAAGTTCGGCACCGACCGGCGCACCATCCTGCTGGAGTCCTCCGGCGCCCCGGCGGCCGTGGTGCCGCTCCAGGTCGCGGACGACCCCTGCCGGGTGCTGCTCTCCTCCACCGGCCTGCTGGCCCGTACGGCGAACGGCGAGCCCTTCCCCGAGGACAAGGCCGGCAAGCGCGTCAAGCACGACGTGATCGTCTCGGCGGTCCCGGCGACCGCGCGCGGCGAGATCGGCGCCGTGACCTCGCTCGGCCGCCTGCTGCGGATCAACGTCGTCGACCTGCCGCAGCTCCCAGAGACGGCGTCGGCGCCGAACCTCTCGGGCGGAGCGCCGCTCACGGAGTTCGTCCCGCTGGACGGCGCCGAGACGGTGGTCTGCCTGATCACGCTCGACGAGTCCTCCCCCGGTCTCGCCCTCGGCACGGAGCAGGGCGTGGTCAAGCGCGTGGTCCCCGACTACCCCACCAACAAGGAGGAGTTGGAGGTCATCACGCTCAAGGAGGGCGACCGGATCGTCGGCGCGATCGAGCTGCGCACGGGCGAGGAGGACCTGGTCTTCATCACCGACGACGCCCAGCTGCTGCGCTATCAGGCCTCGCAGGTCCGTCCCCAGGGCCGTCCCGCGGGCGGCATGGCGGGCATCAAGCTGACGGACGGCGCCAAGGTCATCTCCTTCACGGCGGTGGACCCGGCGGCGGACGCGGTGGTCTTCACGGTCGCGGGCTCGCGCGGCACGCTCGACGACTCGGTCCAGACGACGGCCAAGCTGACCCCGTTCGACCAGTACCCGCGCAAGGGCCGCGCCACCGGCGGCGTCCGCTGCCAGCGCTTCCTCAAGGGCGAGGACTGCCTCTCCCTGGCCTGGGCGGGCGCCGTCCCGGCCAAGGCGGCCCAGAAGAACGGCGCACCGGCCGACCTCCCGGACATCGACCCGCGGCGCGACGGCTCCGGGGTGTCGCTGGCGAGGACGGTGTCGGTGGTGGCGGGGCCGGTCTAGAGCGGAGGCTCCGCGCGGTGCGGATCGTCCGGGAGGCCGGGTTCCTGTTCCCGGGCGTCCGGATCTTGTACGAAGCGCAGGACGCCCCACATACCGGCCTCTTCGGCGGTGTGCGGGGCGTCGCTCTTGCACGCGTCGAGCCCCTTGGCGAGGGCGTGCGCGTCGATGCCGGAGCCGATGAGGACGAGCTGGGTGAGGCGGGCGCGGTCGGCGCCGCCGAAGCCGTTGGCGTTGCCCGGCCAGGGCTCGGGATGGAACCGCAGGAAGGGCCCCACGGCGTGCACGGCGTAACGGTTGCGGACGTCGTACGCCCCGAAGTCGACGTACCCCTTGATCCGGTAGAGCCCCTCCGGCCGGCTGTCGAGGAACTCCATCAACCGGCGCGGCTCCATGGGCACTTCGGAGGTGAAGGAGACGGTGTCGTAGGCGGCGTGCAGGTGCTGCGCGTGCTCGTGGGATTCCCCGCCGTCCCGTACGTGCAGGTCGTCGAAGGACAGCTGCCCGATGCGCTCCTCGCCGGGCCGGCAGTCGAAGAGGAACTCGGGGTCGATACGGCCGTAGAAGGCCGGGACGACGGCGGCACGGTCGACGAGGGACCGGACGAGCCCGAGGACGCGCTCGGCGTCCGGCGCGCGGTCGAGCTTGTTGACGACGACGAGATCGGCGAGGGCGAGATGCCGGTCCACCTCGGGATGCCGGGCGCGGGTGTCGTCGAACTCGGCGGCGTCGACGACCTCGACGAGCCCGCCGTAGACGATCCCCCGGAGCTCGCTGGCGAGCACCATGCGCACGAGTTCCTGCGGTTCGGCGAGTCCGCTGGCCTCGATGACGATGACGTCGATGCCGGCGGAGGGGCGGACGAGCCGCTCGAGGTAGTCGTCGAGCTCACTGGCGTCGACGGCGCAGCACAGGCATCCGTTGCCGAGGGAGACGGTGGAGTCCCCGAGCGCGCCGGCGACGGCCATGGCGTCGATCTCGATGGCCCCGAAGTCGTTGACGACGGCGCCGATACGACTGCCACCGCTGCGGTGCAGGAGGTGGTTGAGGAGAGTGGTCTTGCCGGAACCCAGGAATCCGGCGAGTACGACGACCGGGATCTGCCGACTGGTGCGACTCGGCTGACTCAACGTGCGACCTCTTCCACGCTTCCTTGTGCGCCGGATCGCGGCTGCGGCGCGCGTCCGACAGATGAATGCCGGACCAGGATACGAGCCGGAACAATCACTCCTGAGTGAACGATTGTTAGCAGCGCTTACGGGGCAGACGTTGGGCAAGGCGCCGGAGTGTGCGACCCTCGCTTCCCTCCGTGCGCCGCCTCTCCGCCTCCCTGCCGATCAGAGCCGCTCGGCATCCTGGGAGACGGCAAGCGCCGCCCACCGCTCGCCGGTCCCCCACAGTCGACCCGCACCCCGACGACCGGCGGACGGCCGCCTGATTCGGGGGTTGACATGGCCACACAGAACATGGGTCCGCGGGGACTGGGTATCGCCGCAGCAGCGGGAGCCGCCTTCGCCGCTGGAGCCCTCACCGTCCTCGCCGTCTACCAACGCTGGTACGAAGCCCCACTCTCACGGACGAGCCCCTCTGAGCAGATGGAAGCGCATCGGGCACGGCTCGCCGATTACCAACGCCTGCAACTCCGGCTGCTCGACAAGGCCATGGACGATCCTCAACTGGCGGCCGTGATGGGCACCGTCGAGACGGAGTCGCCTGCACAACGGCGGCAGTACCTCTTCGCGAACGCGCTTTACGCCAACGCCCTCTTCGGCTATCGCATCGGCGTTGCGAGCCTGGAAGAGATGAGGGGGCACCTGCGCGTACTGGTCCGGAACCACGTCTTTCGTGCGTACTGGGAAGCGACACGCCACCATCGGGCCAGTCTGCAGGACGACTCGGAGGAAGGACGCATGGGCAGGATGGTGGACGCCCTGATCCACGATCTGGACGAGAGCGACACGGACGAATGGTGGGTAGTGGGTGAACCTCCTACCGACTGAGAAGACCGCAAACAAAGGGCAACAAGCTACCTCACAAGTCCAGTTGGCCTAAGCCTTCTGCCATCTGAGTGATAGGGTCTGCGCTATTGTCCGTTCTCTTGAGTCACAACCGACGCATGAGGACCGGATCCCCTTGAAAATCGTGCGCCGTATCGGCGCCTCTCCACGCGAGCGCGGCAGCATGTCCGGCGAGACCTGCCCGGACATCTTCGAACTCAGTGATGGCAACTTCGCGGTCATCGGAACTGAAGCCACCGCAGAGCTCGACCAGCTGCTCCCTTCCGACGCAGCTCGCGCAGACTACGAGCGGATCGTCATCGTGAGCCGAGAAACTCTGGTTCGCGCCAAAACTGACATCCCCGACGCCTGACATCCGCTTAGGGAACGAGTCACCCCTTCGTTCTCCGCCCCATCACCCGCCCCGCTGCGCCCATGAAGGAGCAGTAAGGCTCGTCCCGAGCAGCCCAACCCCGTCACTGCTCGTCTGTCATCGTCGGCCCGGCGCCAGAAGCACCGGGCCACACGTGCGTCTCAGCTCGCTACCGGCACCGCCACCGGCGCCCCCGGCCCCACATATCGGGCCACCGGTCGGATGATCTTCCGGTCCTCCGCCTGTTCCTGGATGTTCGCGCTCCAGCCCACCACCCGCGCCGCGGCGAAGGTCGGGGTGAACATCTCGCGGGGCAGACCGCAGAGTTCCATGACCACGCCCGCGTAGAACTCGACGTTCGTGTGGAGTTCCCGGCCCGGCTTCAGCTCGGCCAGGATCGCCTCCACATGGCGTTCGACCTCCACGGCGAAGTCCACCCGCGGACCCCCGAAGCGCTGCGCCACCTCACGGAGCATGCGGGAGCGCGGGTCCTCGGTGAGGTAGACGGCGTGGCCGAAGCCCATGATGCGGTCACCGGCGAGAACGCGTTCGCGGATCCAGGCGTCGATGCGGTCCGGCGCACCGATCGCGTCCAGCGTGTCCAGCGCACGGCTGGGCGCACCACCGTGCAACGGCCCGGACAGCGCCCCCACGGCCCCCACCAGACACGCGGCCACATCCGCCCCCGTCGACGCGATCACCCGCGCCGTGAAGGTTGACGCATTGAAGCCGTGATCAATGGTTGAGATCAAGTACTGCTCGATCGCCCGCGCCCGCGCGGCATCCGGCTCCGAACCGGTCAGCATGTAGAGGTAGTTGGCCGCGAAGGACAGATCCTCACGCGGCTCCACCGGATCGAGCCCGCGCCCCAGCCGGTACAGCGCCGTGAGCAACGTCGGTACGGCCGCGGCCGCCACCAGCGTGTCCCCGCGCCGCGCACCCGCGTCGATGTCGTACACCGGCCGGAACCCCCGCGCCGCACCGAGCAGCGACAGCGCCGTCCGCATCCCCGCCAGCGGCCCGGCCCCGGCACTCGCCGCCGCGATCGCCGGCAGTGCCGCCCCCACCTCGTCCGGCAGCCTCCGCAGAGCCGCCGTCTCTGCGACGAACCCCGCGCGCCGCCCCGCGTCCGGCAGTTCGCCGTGGACCAGGAGATGCCAGACGTCCTCGAAACAGCGGGTCTGCGCGAGCTCGACGGCCGAGTACTGCCGGTAGTGGTAGAAGCCCTCAAGTCCCCTGACGTCCCCGACCTCGGTGTCGGTGACGACGACACCGGCGAGCCCGCGCGGCACGTCGATCGTGATGGCTTCTGACCTGTTGACGGACATGATTCCTCCCTGGACTTGATTCGACTGTCCATGCTTGACTATTTCTCTGTCAATATTGATTGAATCAATCTCGTCAACAGAACCGATCCACTCATCGTCATGCCGATACGGTGACCCCCATGCGCGATCCAGAGCCCTCCCCCGGTCACGCCGAACGGCGGCTGACCACCAAGGAAGCCGCCGAACTGCTGGGCGTGAAGCCCGAGACCGTGTACGCGTACGTGAGCCGCGGCCAGCTCAGCAGCCGCAGGGTTCCCGGCGGCCGGGGCAGCACCTTCGACGCCGAGGAGGTGGAGAGGCTCGCGAAGCGCAACAGACGTGAGAGCAGCGGCAGTTCACCCTCGGGAGGCGAACTGTCCGTCCGGACCCGGATCACCCTCATCGAGCCGAACGCGTACTACTTCCGAGGCGTCGACGCCACCGAGCTGGCCACGCACCACACCTACGAAGAGGTCGCCGAGTGGCTGTGGACCGGCCGCCTGCGCCCCGGCCGCACGTTCGCCGCACCGGAGGCGTCCGTCACCGTGGCCCGCCGGGCCGTCGACGCACTGCCCGAACACACGGGCCCCACCGACCGGTTGCGGGTCGCGGCGATCGCCGCCGCGGTCGCCGACCCCCTGCGCTTCGACCTCTCCGAGGAAGCCGTACTCGGCACGGCGCGCACCCTCATCCCCACCCTGGTCGCCGCCCTGCCCCCGGCGTCCCGGCGCCGCCGCCTCGACGAGGGTCCGCTGGCCCGCCGCCTGTGGACATGCCTGAGCGGAAAGGAGGCCGACGCGGCCTCGCTGCGCGTGCTCGACACCGCGCTCGCCCTCCTCGTCGACCACGACCTCGCCGCCTCGACCCTCGCGGTGCGCGTCGCCGCCTCGGCCCGGGCGCACGCCTACGCCGCCGTCTCCGCCGGACTCGGCGTGCTCGAAGGGCCGCTCCACGGGGCGGCCAGCGGGCTCGCCCACCGCCTGCTGCTGGACGTGCTCGACGAGGGCGACGCGGCCCCGGTGATCGCGGACGAGCTGCGCGCGGGCCGCCGCATCCCAGGACTCGGCCACCGGCTCTACCCGGGCGAAGACCCGCGCGCGCGTGTGCTGTTCGAGCTCCTGGAGGAGCTCCCCCACGCCGCACCCGCCCTCGCCGCGGCCCGCGACATCGTGGCCACGACCGCCCGCCACACTCCGCTGCACGCCAACGTCGACCTGGCCCTGGCCGTGTTCACCGCGTCCAGCGGCATGCCGGCCACGGCGGGCGAGACGATCTTCGCCGTGGCACGAACGGCGGGCTGGATCGCCCACGCGCTGGAGGAGTACGGCGAACGTCCCCTGCGCATGCGGCCCAGCGGTCACTACGTCGGCCCGACGCCGCCTCAGCCCCTGCCCCGGTCGCTGCCGGAACCGGACACGGAGACCGCCGAAAAGCCGCTGAGCAACAACTCAGGTTAGGCTCACCTCCGTGAGTACGTGCTCAACCGTCTCCCGGGAGCTCGACGAGCCGATCGCGGGCACCGCGGCCACCGCGAGGACCTGGCTGCTGCTGGAGCAGCCGGGCCCCTGGGGCGCCAAGGCGCTCACCTCGAGCCATCTCGATCCGGCACTCGGCCGCGCGCTGGAGGCGGCCTCGGAGGGCACGGGTGTGCGCATCGCCCTGATCCGGCGCCCCGGCCGCCACGCCGACTGCGGCACGCCCGCCGCCCGGCAGGTCTACGCGGCCCACACCGCCCCTGGCAACGCGTGGCTGCGCTCCGCCGTGACCGACGATCCGCGCGCGCTGCTCGACCTCGACCTCGCCGCGCTCGGCAGGGGCGAGCACCGGTCCTTCGACACGGCGCTCGGGGCGCGTCCCCACACGGGTGACCCGCTCGCCCTCGTCTGCACCAACGGCAAGCGCGACCGCTGCTGTGCCCTGCTGGGCCGACCCCTCGCCTCCGAGCTCACCGCCTCCGGTGTGGAGGGCGTCTGGGAGGTCACTCATCTGGGTGGCCATCGCTTCTCGCCCACGCTGCTCGTGCTGCCGTACGGCTACGCCTACGGCCGCGCCCGGGCGCACGCCGTCAAGGAAGTCCTGAGCTGTGCCCGGGAGGGGCGAATCGTGGTGGAGGGGTGCCGCGGCAGCAGCGCCTGGGAGCGGCCCGCTCAGGCGGCCGAGCTCGCTGTGCGCTCGGCCGCGCACGAGTACGGCGCGGACGCCCTGCGGGTCGCGGCGACGAGCGGAACCGCACCGCGCTGGCGGGTGGTCGTCGCGCACGTGGACGGACGCCGGTGGTCCGTCGAGGTGGTCCAGGGCACGTCCCTCCCACCCCGCCCGGAGAGCTGCGGTACGGCGATCCTGGGATCGCCCGCCCGCATGGAGGTCGTGGCGGTGCATGAGCTGAGGACCCCCGCACTCGCCGGCTGAGGACCGCCGCACCGACCGTTTGACACGTTTGCCCTCGTCGATCAATGCGAATCGACGCCGATCAACGCTCCGACCCTGCGGCGCTCAGCATTGATCAAGAGATACATGCCACACCCTCTACGGCAGTTCCGGCCGCTCCACGTACCGTCGTGGCCATGAGCCCCTCTGCCCCCGCACGCCGGCTGCGTCTCGGTCTGCCCAAACGGGTGTTCTCGCAGGTACTGCTGATGCAGTTGGTGATCGCCGCGGGGGTCGCGGTGCTCGTGACGGGGCTGTTCCTCGCCCCGCTGAGCAAGCAGCTGGACCAGGAGGCGATGCGCCGCGCCCTGGCCATCGCGGAGACCACGGCCCAGAACCCGCAGATCGCCAAGGGCGTGCAGACCACCTCGCCGACGCGGAACGGCCCCGTGCAGAAGGAGGCCGAGCGGATCCGGCGAGCCACGCACGCCGAGTACATCGTGGTGCTGAACCGGAATTGGATCCGCTGGTCGCATCCCACCCTGAACGAGATCGGCCACCAGGTCTCCACCAGCCCCCGCGAGGCCCTGGACGGCAAGGAGGTCATGGAGATCGACCGGGGCACCCTGGGCCGCTCGGCCCGCGGCAAGGTGCCCCTCAGGGACTCCCACGGCCAGATCATCGGAGCGGTCTCGGTCGGGATCAAGTACGACAGCGTACGGGCCGAGTTCGTCGGCGCGATCCCGGAACTGCTCGCCTACGCCGGCGGCGCCCTGGCCGTCGGCGCACTGGCCGCCTGGCTGATCTCGCGACGGGTCCAGCGCCAGACACGTGACCTGGCCTTCTCGGACATATCGGCGCTGCTCGCGGAGCGCGAGGCGATGCTGCACGGCATCCGGGAGGGCGTCGTCGCCCTGGACCGCTCAGGCCGCGTCCGCCTCCTCAACGACGAGGCGCACCGCCTGCTGGGCATCGACGACGAGGCCGTCGGCCGATCCCCCGAGGAGGCACTCGGCGAGGGGAGGACGGCCGACATCCTGGGCGGCCGGGTGACGGGCACCGACCTGCTGACCGTCCGCGGTCAGCGCGTGCTCGTCGCCAACCGCATGCCCACGGACGACGGCGGCGCGGTGGCCACCCTGCGCGACCGCACCGAACTGGAGCAGCTGGGCCGGGAACTCGACTCCACGCGCGGCCTGATCGACGCCCTGCGCGCCCAGGACCACGAGCACGCCAACCGCATGCACACACTCCTCGGGCTGCTCGAACTTGAGATGTACGACGACGCCGTGGAGTTCGTCGGCGAGGTGGTCGGCGACCGCCGGACCACCGCGGAGCAGGTCACGGAGAAGATCCACGACCCGCTGCTCGCCGCCCTGTTGGTGGGCAAGGCGACGGTCGCGGCCGAACGGGGGGTCGCCCTGTGGGTGTCCGACCGGACCTGGCTCCCGAACCGGCTGATCGATCCCCGCGGGCTCGTCACCGTCGTCGGGAACCTGGTCGACAACGCGCTGGACGCCGTCGCGGGCACCCTCCACGCGCGCGTGGAGATCGAGTTGCGCGCCGAAGGGCATACGGCCGTCCTCAGGGTGCGCGACACCGGGCCCGGGATCCCGGCGGAACAACGCGAACTGGTCTTCACCGACGGATGGTCCACGAAGGAGCAGCCGGCCCACCGCAAGCGCGGCATCGGGCTCTCCCTGGTGCGCAGGCTCGCGGAGCGGCAGGGCGGCAGTGCCTCGGTCGGCGAGGCGAACGGCGGCGGAGCGGAGTTCACGGTGGTCCTGCCGGAGGCGCTCACCGACCGCGCGCCCGAACCGGCCCTGACCGCGCCTTTGGAGGCTTCCGCCGAGGAGGAGTCGCGATGATCGAGGTCCTGGTCGTGGACGACGACACGCGAGTCGCGGCCGTCAACGCCGCCTATGTCGAGAAGGTGGCGGGCTTCCACGTCGCCGGCGAGGCGCACAGCGCCGCCGAGGCGCTGCGTCAGCTGGAGACGCTGCCCCGTCTCGACCTGGTCCTCATGGACCACTACCTGCCGGACGAGACGGGACTGGCGGTGGTCCGGGAGATGCGCCGCCGCGGTCACCAGAACGATGTGATCATGGTGACGGCGGCCCGGGACATGGCGACCGTGCAGGCCGCGATGCGGCACGGCGCGCTCCAGTACCTGGTCAAGCCGTTCGGCTTCGGCGGGCTGCGCACCAAACTGGAGGCGTACGCGAAGCTGCGGCGCACGCTCGACGGCGGGGGTGAGGCCGAGCAGGCCGAGGTGGACCGCATCTTCGGCGCCCTGTCGGCCGCTTCGGAGCCGGGACTGCCCAAGGGCCACTCCCCCACCACCGCGGAGCTGGTGCGCCAGTCGCTGATGAGCGCCGACGGCCCGCTGTCGGCGCAGGACATCGCCGAGCGGACCGGGGTGAGCCGCCAGACCGCCCAGCGCTATCTGAAGCTCCTGGAGCGCACCGGACGGGCCCTGCTGACCCTGAAATACGGCGACGCGGGCCGCCCTGAACACCGTTACGTGTGGGCGGCCCGCGCCTGAGGGCACGGCCTGTGGGGGCGGGGGAAGGGGCCGTACCCCTTGGTGGATACGGATTCAGCCCTTGGTCTTCTCCACGAACTCGGTGGTGAACGTCTTGCTCAGGTCCACCTTGGCGTTCTTGATGTTGGGGTTGAACGCCTTGAGCACCTTCTCGACCGTCTCGGGGCCGTCCTCGGGCATGACGCCGTCCTTGGTGAACATCGGCAGGGTGCTCTCGATGGCGGCGGCGTAGAGGAGCTTGTTGCCCTGGGAGTAGTCGGCGGGCATCTTGGCCGCGATCTGCGACGAGCTGTGGGTGGACATCCACTTGAGCGTCTTGACGAATGCATTGGCCAACTTCTGGACGGTGTCCTTGTGGCTGTTGACCCAGTCCGTCTGCATGTACAGGCTTGACGACGGGTAGGGACCGCCGAGCGCCTCCTGGGAGCCCTCCGGGGTCCGCATGTCGAGCAGGACCTTGCCCGCCTTCTTGTCCAGGATCGTGGCGACGGTCGGGTCGGTCGTCATGCCGCCGTCGATGGAGCCCTTCTGGAGCGCCGAGATGAAGGTCGGGCCCGCTCCGACGGCGACCGGTGTGAACTCGTTGACGTTCACGCCGTTCTTGACGGCGAGGTACTTGGTGAGGAAGTCGGTCGACGACCCGAGACCGGTGATGCCGAGCTTCTTGCCCTTGAAGTCCTTGGGTGACGTGATGTCACCCTTCGCCTTGTCGGAGACGATCTCCACCTCGCCGGGCGCGTGCGAGAACTGCACCACGGACTCGACGGACTTGCCCTTGGTCTGCAGGTCCAGGGTGTGGTCGTAGAAGCCGACGGCCCCCTGGACCTGTCCGGAGACGAGCGCGGTCTCGGCCTGGACACCGGCCGGCTCGCTCAGCAGTTCCACGTCGAGGCCCTCGGCGTCGAAGTAGCCGAGTCGCTGGGTGAGCATCGCCGGCAGGTAGATGACCTTGTCCAGGCCGCCGACCATGATCTTGACCTTCGTGCCCTTGCCGTCCCCCTTGCTGCCGGAGCCGGCGGAGGCGGTGCTGGCCGCGTCGTTGGCACAGGCGGTGAGGGAGGAGACGGCGAGCAGGCCGGCGGCGGCCAGGGTGGCGTATCTGACGGACTTGCGCATGGCGGTTCACGTCCTTGTGAGAGGGCGGTGCGGAGAGAGAAGTGGGGGGGAATCGGGGGCCTGGGGGGCCGGTTCAGCTGTCGGAACTGGCCGGCTTCCAGCGGAAGATGCGGCGCTCGGCGAAGGTCAGCAGCCCCTCGGCGGCGAGTGCCACGACGGCGAGGATGACCATCGCCGCGTACACGCCGGCCGTGTTGAAGGTGCCCTGCGACTGCGCGATGAGCAGGCCGACACCCTTGGTCGCGCCGATGTACTCGCCGACGATGGCGCCGATCAGGGCGAAGCCGAAGCTGACGTGGAGGCTGGTGAAGATCCACGAGGTGGCGGAGGGGATGACCACCTGGAGCGTCACCCGCCGGTTGCTCGCGCCGAGGATCCGGGCGTTGGCGACAAGGTTGCGGTCGACCTCGCGGGCGCCCTGGAAGGCGTTGAAGAAGACCGGGAAGAAGACCAGGACGACGGCCGACGCGACCTTGGAGGCCGGGCCGAGCCCGAACCAGATCACGAAGATCGGCGCGAGGACGATCCTGGGTATCGAGTTGAGCACCTTGATGTATGGACCAAGGACATCGGCGAGGAAGGTGATCCGCCCGAGAACGATGCCGAACACGACACCGGCGATCACACCGAGCACCCAGCCGAGCAGCGCCTCGTAGAGCGTGTACCAGATCTGCTCGCCGAGGGAGCCGATGGCCGTCCCGTGCGTCAGCCAGGTCCAGATCTGGTCCCAGATCTTCGACGGCATCGAGAAGTTGAACGGGTCGATGACCTTGGCCCGGGAGAGGAGTTCCCACAGCCCGAGGACGGCGATCAGGAGCAGGACGCGGGCGGCCGTGACGACGATCTTGCGTTTACGGGCGGCACGCGCGCGTGTCTGTGAGCGGTCGGGTGCCTTGGCCGTGTCGACGACCGGCGTGCTGAGAACCTCAGGCGACATGGGCGGCACCCCTCTCACGGGTGATCCGGACCTCTTCGCCCAGGGACTCCCAGATCTCGCGGTAGATCTCGATGAAACGCGGTTCGAGGCGCACGGACTCGACCTTGCGCGGCCGCGGGAGGTCGATGTCGAAGACCTGCTTGACGGTGGCGGGACCGGCCGTCATCACGACGACCTTGTCGGCCAGCGCGATCGACTCCTCCAGGTCGTGCGTGACGAAGACGACGGAGGCGCCCGTGCCCGACCACAGTTCCAGCAGCTCGTCCGACATCAGGGCCCGGGTCTGCACGTCGAGCGCCGAGAACGGCTCGTCCATCAGCAGGATCTCGGGGTCGTTGACGAAGGTCGCGGCGAGCGCCACACGCTTGCGCTGGCCGCCGGAGAGCTGGTGCGGGTAGCGGTCCTCGAAGGCCGCGAGCCCGACCCGGGCCAGCCACTCGCGCGCCTTCTGCTTCGCCTCCGCCTTGGGCACACCGCGAAAACGCGGGCCCGCCATGACGTTGGACAGCACCGTGCGCCACGGGAAGGTGGCGTCCTGCTGGAAGACGAAACCGACCTTGTCGCCCACGCCCTCGACCGGCTGCCCGGCGACCAGCACGTCGCCCTCGGTCGGCTCCTCCAACCCGCTGACGAGGGTCAGCGTGGTCGACTTGCCGCATCCCGTGGGGCCGACGACCGCCACGAACTCGCCGCGCCCGACCGTGAGGTCCAGCTCCCTGACGGCCGTGTGCAGACCCCCCGACGGGGTCTTGAAGATCTTGCTCGCGCCCCGTAGCTGGATGGCGGGGCTGGTGTCTGCGCTCATGGCCGTGGACGGTAGATGTGGCCCGCACCACAGCAGCAGTCTTGTGGGCGCATGCAGTTCTTTTGCTTGCAACAGACTGTTGTGCTCATTTTGCTCGCGCTAGAACTGCGGAGCCGAAACACGGGCGAAACGTTCGCCAGGCCTTGACGGAAAGAGGCCCGATGATTGACGTCCTGGTCGTGGACGACGACTTCCGCGTCGCTGAGATAAACGCCAAGTACGTGGGAAAGGTTCCCGGCTTCCGGGTGGCCGACCGCGCACACAATGCTGGTCAGGCGCTTGCGAGCGTGCAGCGCGGAGGCATCGACCTGGTTCTGCTCGACCACTACCTGCCCGACCGGACGGGGCTCGAACTCGTCCACCGCATGCGGGAGCAGGGGCACGGCACGGACGTCATCATGATCACGGCGGCCAGCGACGTGGGCACCGTGCAGGCCGCGATGCGCCTCGGCGCCCTGCACTATCTGGTCAAGCCGTTCACCTTCGCCGCCCTGCGCACCCGTCTCGACTCCTACGCCGCCCTGCGCCGCACGGTCGACCGGGTCGGCGGGCGCGGTATCGCCGGCCAGGACCAGGTGGACCGGATCTTCGGCGCGCTGCGCACCGCTCCGGCCACGTCGTCACCGAGCCTGCCCAGCGGCCACACCGAACCGACAAGCGACCTGATCTGCCACGTCCTGCACCACGCCGACCACCCGCTCTCGGCGCACGAGGTGGCCGCGGAGACAGGGCTGAGCCGCTCCACGGCCCAGCGTTATCTCCGCCACCTCGAACAGGCCGGCCGCCTGCGCCTCTCCCTCAAGTACGGCGACACCGGCAGACCGGAGCACCTCTACGCCTGGGTGGCGCCGTAGCCCGGACGCCGCACGGCGCGCCGTACGAGGCCGAGGCATGCGCCGCGTACGGCGACGAGCCATGTCGTACGGCGACGAGCCGCGCCGTACGACGGCGACCCGTACCGCACGGCGGCGCCGAACAGTCCTTCCTACGCGGCCCCCGCCCCGGTCAGCGACCGCACCTCGGTCTCCGCGTGCTTGGCCTCGTCCGGGGTCTCGGAGGAGGTGACCGTTCCGAGCCAGCCCGCGAGGAAACCCGCCGGGATCGACACGAGGCCGGGGTTCTGGAGCGGGAAGTACTGGAAGTCGACGCCGGGGAACAGCGATGCGGGACTGCCGGAGACCACCGGCGACAGCACGACGAGGACCAGTGCGGGGATCAGCCCGCCGTAGACGGCCCACACCGCGCCGCGCGTGGTGAACCCGCGCCAGAACAGCGAGTAGAGCAGTGCGGGGAGGTTCGCCGACGCGGCGACCGCGAAGGCGAGGCCGACCAGGAAGGCGACGTTGAGGTCACGGGCCAGCAGGCTGAGGGCGATGGAGACCACGCCGATGCCCACCGAGGCGACGCGGGCGACGGCCACCTCGCTGCGCTGCTTCGCTCGGCGGCGCCGCAGGGACGCGTACAGGTCGTGGGCCACGGATGCCGAGGAGGCGAGCGTGATGCCGGCGACCACCGCGAGGATCGTGGCGAAGGCGACGGCGGCGACGACGGCGAACAGAACCGTTCCACCGGTGGAGTCGGCTCCGCCGCCCAGATCGAGCGCGAGGAGCGGGATGGCCGTGTTCCCCGCCGCGTTCGCCCCGCGGATCGCCTCGGGGCCGACGACCGCCGCCGCTCCGAAGCCGAGGACGAACGTCATCAGGTAGAAACCGCCGATGAGCCCGATCGCCCAGAGCACCGAACGCCGTGCCGCCCGGGCGGTGGGCACGGTGTAGAAGCGGGACAGGATGTGCGGCAGCCCGGCCGTGCCCAGCACCAGGGCGAGGCCGAGGCTGATGAAGTCGAAGCGGGAGGTCCAGTCACCGCCGTACCTCAGCCCCGGCGCGAGGAACGCGTCGCCATGGCCGCTGCGTTCGGCTGCCGTCAGCAGCAGCCGGTCGAGGTCGCCGTGGAACCGCAGCAGGACGAGCACGGTCAGCGCGACCGTACCGGCCAGCAGCAGGACCGCCTTGACGATCTGGATCCAGGTGGTGGCCCGCATCCCGCCCAGCGACACATAGATCACCATGAGCGCGCCGACTCCGATCACGGTCCAGGCCCGCGCCACCGGACTCGTCCCTCCGAGCAGGAGCGCGACCAGGCTCCCCGCCCCGACCATCTGCGCCACCAGGTAGAGAACGGAGACGGTGACCGAGGACGTTCCCGTCGCGATCCGCACGGGCCGCTCGCTCATCCGGGCCGCGACCACGTCCGCCAGGGTGAACCGGCCGCAGTTGCGCACCAGTTCGGCGACGAGGAAGAGCACGACGAGCCAGGCGACCTGGAATCCGACCGCGTACAGCAGACCGTCGTAACCGAACAGCGCGATGAGTCCCGTCAGGCCGAGGAAGGAGGCCGCCGACATGTAGTCACCCGCAATGGCAAAACCATTCTCCATGGGCGAGAAGAGACGCCCGCCCGCGTAGAACTCCTCCGCGGAACCCTGCCGGTTGCGACCGACCCAGGTGGTGATCGCCAACGTGACGGCGATGAAGGCGCTGAACAGGAACAATGCCAGTGTCTGATGATGGCCCGTCACGACATCCCGCCCTGCGTGCCGCGCGTCAGCTCCTGTGTGTCCCACCGCAGTTCGAGTGCGGCCCGGTCCCTGCGCAGGCGCGCGTGCCGGGCGTATGCCCAGGCGAACAGGAACGTAGTGAGGAACTGCCCGAGCCCCGCGAGCATCGCCACGTTCACGGAGCCGGCCACGGGGCGCGCCATCAGCCCGGGGGCGCTCGTGGCCGTCACGACGTACCCCACGTACCAGACGAAGAACACGGCGACGCCCGGCACCACGAACCTGCGGTAGGCGCCGCGCACCTCCTGGAACGCCGCGCTGCGCTGCACCTCGAGGTAGATGCCGGCCGCGGTCTCGCCCTCGCTCGGGCGGGACGCGGGAACGTCCTTCGGCCCCGGGGCCGGCCCGCCGGAGGCGTCCGACTCACCCCATCCGGAGGCGAGTGCGTCGTACCAGGGGTCGTCGTACCTCACGCCCCCGGACGCCTCGGCGGGCGAAGGGCCGGACCTCTCGTGGTGCTCGGCCGAACCATGGGTGCCACCCCCGCCTGCGCGGGGACGGCTGTTGCTTGACTGCATGCCCAAGGATGGACAGAACGGGAAGATCCCCGACTCTTCTCCCCATGCTCTTCACCCCATCAGGTGACTCACCTCGCCGGCGGTCTCGCCAGCCCTTTCGCATACGCGTAACGCACGGCCTGCGCACGGTCCTTGAGCCCCGTCTTCGCGAAGAGGTTGTTGATGTGGGTCTTGACCGTCGCGGTCGAGACGTGCAGCTTGCGGGCGATCTCCTGGTTGCTGAGGCCCTCGGCGATCAGCAGCAGCACCTCGGTCTCGCGCGCGGTGAGCCCGTCCGGCGGCTCGGTCGCGGTCACCGGCCGGACCTCCGCCTCCGGGGCCGACAACCGCTCCAGCAGGCGCCGTTGGATGCTCGGCGACAGCCCCGCGTCCCCGGACAGCACGCTGTGCACGGCCCGTACGATCTCGTCGCCGCCCGCGTCCTTGGTGAGATAGCCCCGGGCACCCGCCCGCAACGCCGGGAACAAGGAGTCGTCGTCCGCGTACGTCGTGAGCACCACGACCTGCGTGCCGGGGTGCTCGGCGCGGATCCGCCGGGTCGCCTGCACGCCGTCGCAGCGGGGCATCCGCAGGTCCATCAGCACCACGTCCGGCGCGAGTTCGGCGACGAGCCGCACCGCCTCGTCCCCGTCCCCCGCCGCGCCGACCACCTCGATCCCGGGCAGCAGGCCTAGCAGCATCACGATCCCCTCACGCACGACCGTCTGGTCGTCCGCGACCACCACCCGCGCAGGCCGCTTCCCGGCCTCTTCCGTCATGCGGGCACCTTCAACGTCACCACGAACCCCTCCTCGTCCGGCCCGGCCTCCAGCGAGCCGCCCAGCAGCTCGGCGCGCTCCCGCATGCCGAGCAGACCGTATCCGGCACCCGCACCGGTGAGTTCGCCCGGCGAGCCGCCGGAGTCCCGTACGTCCAGCGTGATGTGCCCGTCGCTGTAGTCGAGCCGCACCTGCACCTTGGCCCCCGGCGCATGCTTGCGGACGTTCGTCAGGGCTTCCTGCGCGACCCTGCGCACGGCCTGCGACGCCTCGGCGGGCAGCTGTCTGCGCTCACCCGTAATGGTGACCTCGGCACCCGACGTCGTACCGGCGAGCTGCGAGAGGAACTCCTCCAGCGGGGTCAGCTCGCCGCGCAGCGCGGACAGCGCCTGCCGTGTCTCGTCCAGTCCGTCGCGCGCCATGCCCCGTGCCGCCACCACCCGCTCCAGGATCTGCTCCCGGCCGACACCCCGCTCGATCAGGAGGCGGGCCGCCTCCAGGTGCACCAGCTGGGCGGAGAGGCTGTGCGCCAGCACGTCGTGGATCTCCCGTGCGATCCGGGCCCGCTCGGCCAGCGCCGCCGACTCCTTCTCGGCCGCCCGCGCGGCCCGCTCCTGGGCGAGCAGCCTCTGGGCGCTGCCGCGCGCCTCGGCGTCGAGCCGCAGCACGTACCCGGCGAGGGCGAGGCCTCCTGCGGTGGCCGCCGTGGTCAGCCATACGTCGTTGCTCACCGCGGCGTACGAGGACAGCGCGACGGAGGCCGTCGGCAGGGCGGCCGCCAGCGGCAGCCGCTCGAGCGCGGTGACGGCACAGCCGCACCACAGGACGAGGGCGGGCCCCTGGAACCCCCCGGCCTGGGCCGCCACGGCCAGCCCCAGCAGCAGGAGCATGCAGGCCAGGGACGGCCACAGCCTGTGCTGCAGGGTGGTGCGGTAGAAGGCCCAGGCGAGGAGCGCCGCGACGACCACGCCCACCCCGCCGGCGACCAGTACCCAGCCGTGCACCCTGCCGCTGTGGAACGCGGCCCACAGCAAGAAGCCGAGGGCGGCCAGCCGCACGGCCCAGGCGATCAGGCGCCGGGGCCGTGAGGTGCCCGCTCGCCCCAGTGCCTCCCGTGAGGGCCAGCGTGTCCAAACGTTCTCCGTCACACACGCTCCTTCCGTGCGGAGCGGACCGTGGGGTCACCGTACGCCGCGGTGGAACCCGCGGCCGGGGCGACGGCCTGGGCCCGCCACATGAGGATTCCCGAGCGGACCAGGAGGGTGGCCGCGAGGGCGACGAGCAGAGCGGCGCTGTCCTGGTGCACGCCCACGGCGGCACCGAGTGCGTAGAGACCGACGCGCAGGGCGATGCCGATGATCCAGACGGTCACGCTCGCCTTGGTGCTCCTGCTCCATACCGAGCCGTCGGGCCGCGTCCATATCCGGGTGGTCCAGGCCCAGCCGGCTCCGGTGGCGAGGCCGATGAGCAGCTCGGCGCCGAGCAGGACGGCCGAGGCGGTGCGGTGATGGGCGTCCAGGATGCCGGGCTCGCGCAGCGCGACGACGCCGAGGATCAGGGGCACGAGCCACCAGCGCCTCCCGGCGCCTATCTGCTGCGCGCGGAACTGCCGGACGATCACCAGGACGACCACGCCCACGATCATCAGCGCGTTGACGAGCCCGGACATCGATGCCTCCGTGAGCGATGAAGGATGCGCGGCAGCGAGTGCTGCCGACGCCTTCGACGCTACGGAGATCCGCAGGTCAGCACATCGGAGCCAGGGTGGATCGCGGGTGGAACCGGCAGGTGGCGTCGGCTCCACCCACGGGTGGAGCCGACGTACGGCACCGCTGGTACCGGCAGGGCCCGATCCGTCCGCGCCGACCCGTGCGAAGCCGACCCCGACCGGACGGACCAGGACCGATCCCGACCGGACAAACCCGGACCGGACCGCCCCGGACCGGACGGACCTGGACGGGGCCGAGCCGGACCGGCGGAACCCGCTCGTGCCGAGCGCGGCGGCTACGCGTCGATGCGCGACCGGTCCAGCGTCGCCGCCGAGCTGGAGATGAACTCCTTGCGCGGCGCCACGTCATTGCCCATCAGCAGATCGAAGACGGACTCGGCCGAGTCCAGATCGGAGAGGTTGATCCGGCGCAGGGTCCGGTGGCGGGGGTCCATCGTCGTCTCGGCCAGCTGGTCGGCGTCCATCTCGCCGAGGCCCTTGTAGCGCTGGATGGAGTCCTTGTAGCGGACGCCCTTGTTCTGGAACTCCAGCAGCTTGTCGCGCAGTTCCCGGTCCGAGTACGTGTAGACGTACTTGTCCTGGCCCTTCTTCGGCTGGACGATCTCGACGCGGTGCAGCGGCGGCACCGCGGCGAAGACCCGGCCCGCCTCGACCATGGGCCGCATGTAGCGGTGGAACAGCGTCAGCAGCAGGGTGCGGATGTGCGAGCCGTCGACGTCCGCGTCGGTCATCATGATGATCTTGCCGTAGCGGGCGGCGTCGATGTCGAAGGTCCGGCCCGAGCCGGCTCCTATGACCTGGATGATCGCGCCGCACTCCGCGTTCTTGAGCATGTCCGTCACGGACGACTTCTGGACGTTGAGGATCTTGCCGCGGATCGGCAGCAGCGCCTGGAACTCGGAGTTCCGGGCGAGCTTGGCCGTGCCGAGCGCGGAGTCTCCCTCGACGATGAACAGCTCGCTGCGGTCCACGTCGTCGCTGCGGCAGTCCGCGAGCTTCGCCGGCAGCGACGAGGACTCCAGGGCCGTCTTGCGGCGCTGGGCGTCCTTGTGCTGGCGGGCGGCGATGCGCGTGCGCGCGGCGGCGACCGCCTTCTCCAGGACGACACGCGCCTGTGCGGCGGCGTCCCGCTTGGTGGAGGTCAGGAACGCCTTGAGCTCCTTGGAGATCACGGTGTTCACGATGCGCCGCGCCGCCGAGGTGCCGAGGACCTCCTTGGTCTGGCCCTCGAACTGCGGCTCGGCCAGGCGCACGGTGACGACCGCGGTCAGGCCCTCCAGGGCGTCGTCCTTGACGATGTCGTCCTCGGCCACGCGCAGCATCTTCTTGGCCCGCAGGACCTCGTTGACCGTGCTGGTCACGGCCGTCTCGAAGCCCGCGACGTGCGTGCCGCCCTTCGGGGTGGCGATGATGTTCACGAACGACCTGAGGGTCGTGTCGTACCCCGTGCCCCAGCGCAGCGCGACGTCGACGTCGAGTTCGCGGGTGACCTGGGTGGGCGTCATCTGCCCGTGCTCGTCCAGGACGGGGACCGTCTCCCTGAAGGTGCCCTGTCCGGACAGCCGCAGGACGTCGCAGACCGGCTTGTCGCTCGCCAGGTACTCGCAGAACTCGCTGATGCCGCCGTCGAAGCGGAAGGACTCCTCGCCCTTGCTGCCGCCCTCGCCGAGGCCGAGCTCGTCGCGGACCACGATCGTCAGACCGGGCACGAGGAACGCCGTCTGGCGGGCGCGCTGGTGCAGCGTCTGCAGGGAGAGCTTGGCGTCCTTGAGGAAGATCTGGCGGTCGGCCCAGTAACGCGTGCGCGTGCCGGAGCGCGTCTTGGGGATCTTCTTGACCTTGCGCAGGCCGCTCTTCGCCTCGAACTTGGCGTTGGCGCCGTGAGCGGCGAAGGCACCGGGGACACCACGCCGGAAGCTGACCGCGTGGGTGTGCCCGTCCCGGTCGACCTCCATGTCCAGGCGGGCCGACAGGGCGTTCACCACGGAGGCGCCGACGCCGTGCAGACCGCCGGAGGCGGCGTACGAGCCGCCGCCGAACTTGCCGCCGGCGTGCAGCTTGGTCATGACGACCTCGACGCCGGACAGGCCGGTCTTGGGCTCGACGTCGACCGGGATGCCCCGGCCGTTGTCGCGCACCTCCACCGAGCCGTCGTCGTGGAGGATCACGTCGATGTGGTCGCAGTGGCCCCCCAGGGCCTCGTCCACGGAGTTGTCGATGATCTCCCAGAGGCAGTGCATCAGGCCACGGCTGTCGGTGGACCCGATGTACATACCTGGGCGCTTCCGCACGGCCTCGAGCCCCTCGAGGACGAGCAGGTGCCGCGCGGTGTAGTTGGAACCGTCCCGGTCTGCTCCTGCCAGCAGCGCTGTGGACGGCACGGACGTCTCGGCGGTCACGCGGTTCGCTCCTCGCTGAATTTCAGGTGGGGCCCTCGTGGGTAAGGGCGCGGCCTCGGTAGCCGTCAAGAGGGTACCGAGGCCTGGTAGAGCCGTTGTAACGCCACCCTCGGGCTGACGTTAAGAGTAGACCAGTGTCGCATACGTGTTCGATCCCTCGATGGGGTGAAGTACATATCACGTTCCCTTCCAGGCATGAACCATTTAGGCTCCGGGCACGTCCTCATGAACAACCGGCAAGCCAGCCGGGAGGACGAGACCATGGCAGACCGCGCGAAACCGTAAGACACGACTGACACGCAATACGGCACATTCGCCGCCAACCGCCAGCAGACAGCCGTCCTCGAAGATTTTTTTTCGAGGAGAAGCCCGGGGCGGGAACGTTTTGGGGCTGGTTGGATGTTGACCCTGGTACGACAGCTCGTCGAGCTAGAGAAGAGGCGACGTGACTACTGTTCTGACCCCCGCGAGCCCGCTGACGGCCGCTGACCGGTGCGACCGCTGCGGCGCGCAGGCCTACGTGCGCGTTGTCCTGCTCAGCGGTGGAGAGCTGCTCTTCTGCGCCCACCACGGTCGCAAGTTCGAGCCGGAACTCAAGAAGATCGCCGCTGAGATACAGGACGAGACGGAGCGGCTCACGACCGTTCCGGCATCCGCTTCCGACGAAGAGCGCTGACACCTCGCATCCACGACGAGCCAGCTCCGGCACAGGCCGGCACACGGGCGGCGCGGCCCCTGCTTCCAGGGACCGCGCCGCCCGCGTTCTTGCCGCCCGAACGCCGCTGCGGCTCCCTCAGCGGCCCCCTCGGGGCCCGCTCGCCCCGACAGCCCCGGATACCAGCCCCCGCGCCCGTACGACCTCGGAGACGCGCGTGTAGACGCCTGGATTCCTCGCACGGCCGCAGCCGCTCCCCCAGGACACGAGCCCGATCAGCTTCCCCTGGGCGACCAGGGGACCGCCGCTGTCCCCCTGGCAGGCGTCATGGCCGCCTCCCGTCTCCCCGGCACACAGCATGCTCTTCGCCAGGTAGGCGCCTTCGGCAGTGCCCGGATAGGCCTGCCGGCAGCGGGTGTCGGACAGCACGTGCACGCGTGTCGCCCGCAGACTGCGCGCGTAGTCGCCGCCGCCGGTGAGATCCCCCCATCCGGAGACCATGGCGCCCGTGCCCGGCCTGTAGGCGGGATCGCCGGGGGCCGCCATCTCGATCACCGAGCTCTGCGGCAACGGTTCGGCGAGGGTGAGCAGGGCGAAGTCCTCGGCGTTGGTGCCGCTGTCGTAGTCCGGATTCACCCGGACCGTGCGCACCGGGATCTCCTGGCCGTCCTGGGAGAGCAGGTCCGTACGGTTCGCGATGACCTTGAGGTCGCCGACGTTCCTCGGCGACGCTCCCAGGACGTCCTCACCCATGCAGTGGGCGGCCGTGAGGACGGTCGTACGGCCGATGGCCACGCCGCCGCAGAACTGCCCGGCACGCGTACCCCCGAACCGGTCACGGCTGGCCAGCGCCACCGTCCACGGGCTCTCGGACACGTCGATGGGGAAGCTCCCTATGACGACGCCGCCGGCGGCCACAGGGGCGGCGGACAGCAAAGGTATTGCGGCCGCCACGGCCGCAAGAGCCAGCGGCCTGGCGAGCACCCGGACAAAGAGTCGACGCATACGGGATCCTCACTCTGGGTTGATCCTGGGAGACCCAGAGTCATCCAGCCCGCCGCGCCCCGCACCCGCGCGACAACGCGAAAGGCCCGGCCCTCCACGAGAGGACCGAGCCTTCGGTGTCGTGGGACCGGGCCTTCGGCCAGGTCTCAGTCGAGGTAGTCGCGCAGCACCTGCGAGCGCGACGGGTGGCGCAGCTTCGACATGGTCTTGGACTCGATCTGACGGATGCGCTCGCGCGTCACGCCGTAGACCTTGCCGATCTCGTCGAGGGTCTTCGGCTGACCGTCGGTGAGACCGAACCGCATGGAGACGACGCCGGCCTCACGCTCGGACAGGGTGTCCAGAACGGAGTGCAGCTGCTCCTGCAGGAGCGTGAAGCTGACGGCGTCGGCCGGGACGACGGCCTCGGAGTCCTCGATGAGGTCTCCGAACTCGCTGTCGCCGTCCTCACCCAGCGGGGTGTGCAGGGAGATGGGCTCGCGGCCGTACTTCTGGACCTCGATGACCTTCTCGGGGGTCATGTCGAGTTCCTTGGCCAGCTCCTCCGGGGTGGGCTCGCGGCCCAGGTCCTGGAGCATCTGGCGCTGCACGCGCGCGAGCTTGTTGATGACCTCGACCATGTGCACCGGGATGCGGATGGTGCGGGCCTGGTCGGCCATGGCGCGGGTGATCGCCTGACGGATCCACCAGGTGGCGTACGTGGAGAACTTGTAGCCCTTGGTGTAGTCGAACTTCTCGACCGCGCGGATCAGACCGAGGTTGCCCTCCTGGATGAGGTCCAGGAAGAGCATGCCGCGGCCGGTGTAGCGCTTGGCCAGGGAGACCACCAGACGGAGGTTGGCCTCCAGGAGGTGGTTCTTGGCGCGGCGGCCGTCCTCGGCGATGATCTCCAGCTCGCGCTTGAGCTTCGGCGCCAGCTTGTCGGCGTTGGCGAGCTTGTCCTCGGCGAACAGGCCCGCCTCGATGCGCTTGGCGAGTTCGACCTCCTGCTCGGCGTTGAGCAGGGGGACCTTGCCGATCTGCTTGAGGTAGTCCTTGACCGGGTCGGCCGTGGCGCCCGCGGCGGCGACCTGCTGGGCCGGCGCGTCGTCCTCGTCCTCGTCGGAGAGCACGAAGCCGGCGCTCTCGGCACCCTCGGGCTCGTCGCCGGCCTTGGGGGTCTCCTCGATCGTCTCTTCCTCGGCGCCCTCGGCGTCGTCCTTCTTCGCGCTGGTCTTCTTGGCCGCCGTCTTCTTGGCGACCGTCTTCTTCGCGGCCGCCGGCTTCTTGGCGGCGACCGCCTTCTTCGCAGCGACCTTCTTGGTGTCGTCCTCGACCGGCGCGTCGGGGGCGGTCGGCGTCTCCGGGGCGGCGGCGGTGGCGGCCTTCTTGGCCGGCGCCGTCTTCGCCGGGACCGTCTTGGTGGCGGTCCGCTTGGCCGGACTCTTCGCTGCGACGCTCTTTCGGGTGCGCTTGGGCTCCGCGGCACTGACCATCAGCGTCACACCCTCTTCCTCGAGGATCTGGTTGAGGCTGCGCAGTACGTTCTTCCACTGAGTGGCCGGAATCTGGTCAGCTTCGAAGGCCCGACGCACATCGTCGCCGGCGATCTGCCCCTCAGCCTTTCCCCGCTCAATAAGAGCCATGACAGAGACGGACTCGGCGATCTCCGGCGGGAGCGTACGGGATGTGCTGGCCGACACGAACAACCTCTCGGAACGTTGGAAAACGGCTTCCGGCCCCGTCCACGGCGGACAGGAGCCGACCGCCGGCTTGGGGGATTGGGCCGACGGCGCGGGCGGGGGCCGGGGAGATGCACAGCGCCGCAGACGGCGTCCGTATTCCCTCCTCGGCTGTCACCTCTTAGGTCATCGCGCTGTTTCCACGAGTGTTACGCCCAATCTACGTGGCCCGAGTCACAGCCCGTAAGCACTCAAAAGCGAGCAGATAAGGGCATAAGAGGTCATCCTGGGGCCGGATCACTGCATGGCCGTACTGTCTCGCTGCCCGTCACGCCGTCGGACCCCGCAGGGTCTCCCGGATCCTGCGGGGTCCGACGGAGGCGGTTCGGCGGCCGTGCGATGCCACAGGAGGAAGAAGACATCTCCCGGCCGCGCCGCCCGCGGGGTGCGATCAGTGTTCGCGCGGGGCGGGGACGACGCGCTCCACCTCGGGGTGGACGGTGAGCAGTTGCCGCATGGCCGACTCGGCCCCCGCGCCGTCGCCGGTGGCGAGGGCGTCGACGATCCGGCCGTGGTGCCCGAGCGACGTCTCGTTCGGCCGGTCACAGCCGGTGACCGGACCGCCGGACACCTGGAGGGCGGCGGTCACGATCCCGGAGAGGTGATCCAGCATCCGGTTGCCCGCGACCTGGATCAGCAGGGAGTGGAATTCGCTGTCGGCCCGGGAGAAGGTGATCGCGTCGCCCTGGCCCATGGCGTGCCCCATGATCTCCACCATGTCGGCGAGCCGCTGCTGGACGTCGTCGCGCCCGTGCCCCGCGGCGAGGCGGGCGGCGAGCGGTTCGATCGTCCAGCGCAGCTCGCTCAGCTCGCGGCGCTGGTCGTCGCGCTGGGGCCCGAAGGCGCGCCACTCGATGATGTCCGGGTCCAGGAGGTTCCAGTCGCTGACGGGCCGCACGCGCGTGCCCACGTTCGGGCGGGCACTCACCAGGCCCTTGGCCTCGAGAACCCGCAGCGACTCGCGCACGACGGTGCGGGAGACCTCGAAACGCTGGCCGATCTCCTCGGGCACCAGCGGGCGGTCGGCGCCCAGGTCACCGGAGACGATCATCTGGCCAAGCTGCTGCACAAGTTGGCCGTGGAGCCCGCGTCCACGGCTGCCTGCGGCACGTCGGCCCACGCGGCCCAGCTCGGGTTCCGCGCCCTCCCAGGCAGGAGCTGAGACGCGGTCGACCATGGGGGTCTCCGCGTAGGGATAGCGGTCGAGTTCACCCGGGCCGGCGATACCGGAGTCGGCGGAGCGGGCGGCGGTCATCATGGTGTGCGCAAGGGTACTCACGGACCTTTTGTCGGCGCTCTCCCCAACTCCCTTGAGGGCTTTGGTGAAAAGCACACGAAAGGGTGATCGCTCACTTCGCCTCAATTGACGCCTTTATCGGAAAGAAATGGGCTTACCTCCGGGAGTTGCGCACAGGGTGGGCGGGAAAGCGGAAGGACGGCCGTCATCGGACCCGGGCGCGCACGGTGGTGAGCAGATATGCGCAGAGCAGAGCGGTGAGCGACAACGTCATGGCACCTCCCACGGGTTGGGCGATCACCCGCGCCGCGGCGGACAGATAGCGCTCACCCCCGAAAGGCCACTGCACCATGAGCACCTCGCGAAGCCTCAGCGGAAATCCGGCCGCCGTACGAACGGACGATCCCACCAAGACCTTTTGTACGAGCGGAACGACGGCGACCGGTACGGCGAGCACCGCCGCGAGTCCCGCGGTTGTGGAACGGAAGACGCCCGCGGCCAATACACCGGCCCACGCGCATCCGACGACCAGCCCGAGCCAACTCGCGCTGAGCGAGAGCCAGTCCGCGGGAACTCGCGTGAGCTCCCGTCCGTAGACGATGTAGAGCACCTCGGCGTCGCAGCCAAGCGTGGTGAAGGCCAGCATCAGCGCGGTGGCGGTGGCGACGAAGAGTTTCGCCGCGAGCAGCCCCAGCCGGCGGGGCACGGTCCCGCGGTCCGCCGCCAGCGCGGGGTGGCGGAACTCGTCCCCGAAGGCCAGCGCCCCGAGCAGCCCAGCGCCGAGCGCGGCGGGCGGCAGCGGCAGTTGGCGCGGCCACGCGGCCAGCAACCGCGCCTGCGGGGTGTGCCCGGTACGGGCCAGGAGGACGGCGGTGAGGGCGGACACGACAAGCACGGCTGCCGCGGTGAGGAACCCGGTACCGATACCGGTGGCGCGACGAATCTCGTAGCGCAGGGGGCGGAGGGGGGAGCGGGCGGGGCGGGGGGAGATGGGCGGGGGCAGGGAGGACCCGTCGTCGGTCTGCGCCACGGCAGGCCCTTCGGCGCGTCCCTGAAGGGACGGGACGGCCGGATGCGCAGAGGGCGTTTCCACGCTTGCGCGACGGGGCTCCCCGACCGGGACCGGGCCGTGGGGCGCCGCGTCGGCGCCCCGGTCCGCGTCCGCCCGCGGCGCCTCCGGCCGCGCCTGCGGCTCGTCGAGAGCGACCGGTGGCCGGACGAGGGTGTCCGTCGCCCCGGGTCCCATGTCCCCCACCTCGTCGGCGAGTTGGTGCACGAGGACGCCGTGCCGGAAGGCCGTCTCGCCGACGTCCGCGCAGCTGCTGCCGTACACCGAGAGACGGTTGCCGCCCTCGCGCACGACCTCGACGGAGCGCTGCGCGCCGCGAGCCTCCTTGCTGAGCAGGGCGGCGAGGCGCGGGGCGTGCGGGCTGCGGACGGCGACGCGGGGGCGCAGCCGGGTGCGGGCGAAGTCGTCGGCGGCCTGGTCGGCGACGAGTCTGCCCTGCTCCAGCGTGACGACCCGGTGGGCGCCACGGGCCGCTTCCTTGGGGTCGGACGTGGTGAGCAGGATCGTGCCGCCCTGGTCCGCGTGCGCGTGCAGCATGCCGTAGAGCCAGCGGGTCTCACGGGCGGAGAGCCCGTCGGCCGGTTCGTCGAGTACGAGGGTGTGCGGATCGGGCAGCAGGGCGCAGGCCAGCCCGAGGCGGCGGTCCATGCCGCGAGACAGGGTGCCGAGGCGCTCGTCGCGCAGGGCGGCGAGGCCCACCGCCTCGATGACCTCGTCGGCACGGCGGACGCCGACTCCGGCGGCGGCGCAGAGCAGGCGGAGATGGCCGCGGACGGTGCGGGCCGGGTGTCCCGGCACGTCGCCCAGAAGCACGCCCACTTCGCGCGCCGGATGCGCGACGCGGTGCAGGGGGCGACCTCTGAAGTAGGTGATGCCGCGGCCCTGTTGGAGTTCGAGCATGAGTCTGAGGGCCGTCGTCTTACCCGCCCCCGGCGCACCGAGCAACGCGGTCACGCGGCCCGAGTGTGCGTCGAAGGAGACGTCGACGACGGCGCACGGAGACCCCTTGCGGGGAATGCTGGTCAACCCGAAGACCTGGATCACGGCAGCAAGATAGCGCGCTATGTCCTGTTTTATCGTGATCGCGCGCCCACACGGCCGTCCATGACGGGACTGCTCGGACGCGCGTCGCCGTCCTCCACCGAACCCGCGGCGCCGAGTTCGGACTCCGCCGTCACACCTCGGGGCGCAGCATCGGGGGGTTGAGCAGCGTGGCGCCGCCCGCCCGGAACAGCTGCGCCGGGCGTCCGCCCTGCCGGGTCGTCGTCCCTCCGGTGGGAACGAGGAAGCCCGGTGTACCCGTCACCTTGCGGTGGAAGTTGCGCGGATCGAGGGCCACACCCCACACCGCCTCGTAGACCCGGCGCAGCTCGCCGACGGTGAACTCGGTGGGGCAGAACGCCGTGGCGAGCGAGGAGTACTCGATCTTGGAACGGGCGCGCTCCACACCGTCGGACAGGATCTGGGCGTGGTCGAAGGCGAGTGGTGCCACCGGTTCGCCGTCACGGCCGTAGCCGCCCTGCTGCAGCAGTTCCTCGACCGGCGCCCAGCGTGCGTTGCTGGCGTCTCCGCCCGCCCGGGGCGCGGGCAGGTCCGGAGCGAGCGCCAGGTGGGCGACGCTGACGACACGCATGCGCGGGTCCCGTTTGGGGTCGCCGTACGTGGCGAGCTGCTCCAGGTGAGCGCCGTTGTCCTGGGCCGGCACGGACGACTCCTGGGCACGCAGCCCGGTCTCCTCGGCCAGCTCGCGGGCCGCGGCCTGCGACAGATCTTCGTCGGCCCGTACGAAGCCGCCGGGGAGCGCCCAGCGCCCCTGGAACGGTGGTTCGCCCCTGCGAACCGCCAACGCGCACAGCGCATGGCGGCGCACGGTCAGCACGACCAGGTCCACGGTGACGGCGAAGGGCGGAAATGCTGACGGGTCGTAGGGCATGCGGCGATCATAGTCGTCTGCTTGACGATAAACACTCCCTTCGCCGGTCGCTTCGTTGGCTGATCCACATCGGTCCGATATGCGTCTCACCATGCGGTCCGGGCCGTTGTGCGGTGGGGCGCAGGCCGTGGTCACACCCCCAGTTGCAGCCCGTCGGCGGCCTCCTCGACCATGGCGAGGCCGAGCCGGCCGACCCGTACGGAGAAGGGGGCGCCGGCGACCCGAAGTCCTGTCAGGACGACCTCCCCCAGGGGGGCGCTGTGCACGGGGCGCAACGTCACCGTCCGGGCGGGGGCGTCGGGACGGATGCCCGCGAGCGTGACCGGCAGCAGGACGCCGGCGGCCGCGGCGGTGGCGGCGGGACGGCAGGCCGCCGGGTGCGGCAGGGGAGCGCTCCCGTCGGTGCGCTGCTCGCCCGCGTACATCTCGGGCAGGCGGTACCCGAACGACTCGGCCGCGGCCAGGGCGCCCCTCAGCAGTGAGCTCGCCTCCTTCTCGTAGCCGGCTGCGGCCAGGCCCGCGACGGCGACGGCGGTCTCGTGGACCCGGACGGCTCCGGTGCGGTGGCCGAACGGGTTGTATCCGGCTTCCTTCACCGCCAGCCCGCGCAGACCCCAGCCCGAGTCCATGGCCGGGCCGCCGAGCAGCCGCGCCAGCTGTCCGGTCTGCACCTTGCCGAGCAGCCCGGGTGCCCGTTCTCCCCCGCCGAGCAGGCCGGTGTCGAGGAGATGGACGGCAGCCGCGCCCAGATGCGGAACGCGGGTGCCGTCGGGGGCGCGTGCGGCCGCGGGTCTGCCGCCGCCCGGGTCGTCGATCCAGAAGTCCTCCCGGAACGCCGTCCGCAGTGCCCGGGCCCACTGCCGCAGCGCGGCGACGCCGGGTCTGCCGCAGGCCTCGAGCAGATCGGCACCCAGCAGCGCGGCGCGGTGGGCGTGGGCCTGGGTCTCGCAGCGGACGGGCCCGCCGGTGTGCGGGTCGCGCAGATAGGTGCCGTCGCCGACGGTCGTCCGCAGCCAGGTGAGGCAGCGCTCGGCCGTCGGCAGCAGCTCCTCCGTCTCGGAATCGGGCAGGCCCCAGCGGCGGGCCTCGGCGAGAAGCACCGGGAAGAGCAGGCCGGCTTCGGTGCCGGTGCAGGCCGGTGGCAGGTGGGTTCCCGCGTCCCGTCTCGGGCCGGGGAACATGCCCGACTGCGGCCCTGTGCCACGGAGTTGGGTGCGGGCGAGGGCACGCAGCGTGCCTGCGGCGAGCCGGGTGCCGAGGGGCAGTGCCATCCGGGCCGCGGCGAGTGCGTCGGCCGGAGCGGAGCCGCAGCGCCAGGGGGCTCCTCCGGCGAGATGCATGTCGGTCGGGTGCGTGGGATCGCGTAGCAGCAGGGCGTTCAGATCTTCGATGCTTGTCCGCAGCAGCGGCTGGAGCCGGGGGTCGTCGCCGGATGCCTGCGCGGCGGCGAGGGGGCCGGCGGCCGTGCGGCCCAGGGCCCGGACGGGGCCCGCTCCGTCCCGGCGCACCCGCAGCTCCAGGCTTCTGCTGCCGCCCGGGGGCAGTTCGAATTCCCAGCGCAGCAAACCTGCGGAAGCCAGCGCGTCCATGGGCGGCGGATCCGCCGTGACCGAGGAGGTCCCGGAGGGGCTTGACCAGCGTAGGCCCGAGTCGTAGACGCTGGCGGGCAGTTCGGGCCCCGCCGCGCCGGCCGCGATGGCGCCCAGCTCGGCCAGGTCCGTGCCGAGGGCGACCTCGACCGGCACGCGCAGGGGGCGAAGGGCGGCACTGCGCAGCGTGATCCGCTCCGTGCCGTCCGCGTGGCGGATGCGCTCGACGACGAGGTCAGGGTCGGGGCCCGAGTGGGGCGAGGCGCGCAGCGCGCCCACGAAGCGGGCGCTGCCGGCCGTGGTCAGGCGGGCCTGCACGGCCAGCGGTTCGCGTCCGGACACGCGGAGCCGGCAACGGGAGAGCAGGCGTCGGCCCGAACGGTAGAACCCGTCGAGCCCTTGTCCCGTCATCTGCCCCTGGTCCGTGGAGATGGCGAGGGCGGGGAGGGCGACGCAGATCATGGTCGTGTGGGCGGGAGGCAGGTCGACAGGTCGGCGAGGAGGCGCCGCCGAGTTCGGGATCTGAATCGCGGGTGGGGCCAGGGCCCGGTTCTGGCTTGCCGACGGCGGCGAGGGATGTGACCGGTCCGGCCAGGGCTCGGTATGCCGGGTCGGGCCCGACGGCCCGGCCGCACGCCCCTCGGGGGGTGCGGACGTGGACCTGGACACGGCCGGGGGCCGCCCCGTCGTCACCGGCGCCTGCCCCTCCTGGCCGATGGGTGGAAAGGCGCGCGCTGCGTCGGTCGTGAGCCGGAACTCGGGCGGACCGACCCGGTCCGTGTGCGTCGGCGGATCGGCGCCCATCCCGGGAGTCGGGCCGAGCCGGTCGACCGGCCTGTCGTCGTCGGCCGCGGAAGGCGGAGTCAGCTGGTGCATGGCGTGGCTTCTTCTGCGCTCGGTGCGCCTCGGGCGTGTGCGGCGCCGGGTGGAGGTCCGGACGGACGTGGCTGGCTGGCGGCACGGGCATCCGGGTGCTCCGCCACACAGGTGAACGGATGCGGGGACCTTCGGGTCACGCTCACGCGGGCCGCGGCCGAACTCGATGCGGCCCCACCGACCAGCGCTTCCCCGGCGGACGCTCACAACTCGCCCGTCGTGCCGTCGGCTCCGGTGTGCCGGTCCCCAGGGCTGGTGTGTCGGTCCTCGTGGCCGGTGTGCAGTTCTCCGGGCCGGTCGCCGCGTCGGCGCACGGCGCTCTTTCCGGACGTACGCGGGCGCGCGTGCTCCGCACCCGCGGCACCGGGGCGAGTGCCGCCTGTCGCGAGCGTCCGCGGGCGGGGAACCCTCGTTCCACTCCCCCGCCGCTCTGATTTCGCCGAGCGCGAATGACCGCCCACCGGTCCGCGCTGACGGTGGCGGCGTCGCGAGCGAGAAACCGGCCCGTTCGTTTCCGTTAGGGGTTCCGCCTCGGCGGCCTCGCTCCCCGACGGCTCCGCGGCCGCCTCCTTGTCGCTCTCGTGGAGGTCCTGATCGCTGCACAGGTCTTCGTGCGTGCTCAGGTCCTCGTGCCTGCAGAGATCTTCGTCCTTGCCGGACATCGCGCCGTCGCCGAGCTCCTCGTCCGCGCCGAGCGGCTCCTGCGTCGTCGCCTGCCCACGGTCGCGGTCCTTCCGCTCCGTCCGCAGGCAGCGGCGGATCGACTCCGGGTCCAGTCCCTCGTTGCAGGCCTGGTGCAGCAGGCGAGCGAACAGGTACCCCGGATCGGCCCCCAGCGCCATGGCCAGCGCCTCGCGGGCCTCCAGGCCGTCGCCCGTCGACCAGGCGACCCAACCGGCCAGTGTCAGGGGCGCCGCCGCGTACTCCCCGTACGGCCCGACGCACCGGCGGGCCAGTGCTCGCCAGAGCCGGAGTGCCGCAGCGGCCTCATCGCCTTCCATCCATGCGGCCGCCCGGTCCCGGGTCACGCGGTCCTGCAGACCGAGAATGACGGTCGCGGCCTCGTCGTGTGCGAGCAGTGCGTCATCACGGAGGTCCGACATGAGCGCGCCGGGCACGGGTGTCGCTTCAGCCAGCCGGCGCATGATCCGCGCGGCCAGGTCCAGTGTCTCGTCGGCCACGCCCGCGCGGCTGACGTCGTCGAGAATCCTGGGAACCAGCGCCATGCTCGCGGCATCCAGGGCGCTCTCCTGATCCAGGGCTGCGGCGGTCTCCCAGGGTTGCAGCCTGGCCCGCAGCTCCCGCAGGGTCCCGCGCACCTGAAGGCCGGCGTAGGTGGCGGCGGCGGCCAGGACCGAGGTGCCGGGCAGTCCCATGGGGATTCCCCCGGGTGGGCAACAGGCCTCGTTCACGCAGCAGTACGACCAGAAGCGGCCGTCCGAGATGCACAGCGCCTCGATGACGGGCACGTCGAGGAGACCGCATTCGACGCGAAGTTTCTGGGCCAGTGGGCGCAAGCGCTCCATGACGTCCCGCCCCGACTCGCCCTTCCCCGGTTCCTGGATGAGGTAGGCGACCATCTGCTCGGGCCGGGCCCCCCTGCGCTCGCTTCCCTTCACCAGCCCCTGGGCCAGCTGCCGTGCCACGGAACCCCAGTCGTCCGCTCCGGCGGGAATGCCGAGCCGGGCACGGCCGCCGAACCGGCCGCGGACGTCCTGGTCGTGCAGCGCGACCAGGACGATGCTGTCCTCGGGGCGGTACCCGAGCAGATACGGCAGCGCGTCGGCCAGCTCGGCGGGGGTGCGGAGCGTCACCTGATGCTGCGCGCCGTGGCTGTCGTAGGCGGTGCAGTCGACGTGGCCCGGGCGTCCATCCGACGGCGCCGGGCCCGGGTCCGGGTGGCCCGATCCCTCGCCGCCCAAGCACGCCGACGGCTCGTCGCCGAAGCGGTCCGGGCCCTCGTCACCGAAGGACACCGGACCCTCCTCGCCGAAGTCGTGCCCGTCGCGCTCCGCAGCCTTGCCGTTTTCGGAGGATCCAGTGGTTTCGCCGTGATTCGTCATGCCTTGACGATCTCGCGGATCAGGAAACTCCGCTTTGCCCTGTGGATAAGTCGGGCCAGGGACACGTCAATTCGAGCGTCGCTCGGTCCTCCTCAGGCCGCCTCTCGGGGCCTGTCAGCCCGTCGCCGCAAGAACCAGCGGAAGCACCTGCCCGCTGCCCGCCCGGCGGAGCAGCCGCGCGGCAACCGCGAGGGTCCACCCGGAGTCCGTGTAGTCGTCCACCAGCAGAACGGGCCCGGGAGACCTGGCCAACGCGCCCCTCAGCTCCTCCGGCACGGTGAACGCACCAGACAACGCCCGCAGCCGCTGCGCGGAGTTGCTGCGCCGTACCGCGTGCGCGTCTCCCGGTCCGCCGTGCGTCAGGGTGCCGAGCAGGGGCAGACGGCCGACGTCGGCGATCCCCTGGGCGAGCGAACCCACCAACTGCGGGCGGGTCAGGGACGGTACGGCGACGATCCCCACCGGTCGGGCGATGGCGTCCGCGACGTCCGGTGCCCAACCGCCCGGCGAGCGCGCCCAGTCGGCGAGGACCGCCACCGCGGCCTGCAGCACGTCGGCGGGAACCGGACCGTCGGGCGCGTGCTCGGCCAGCAGGGGCCGCAGCCGGTTGCCCCAGCCGATGTCCGACAGCCGGCCCAGCGCACGCCCCGTGGAGCACTGCTCCCCGGCCGGGATGCGGCCCTTGAGTTCGACGCCCAGCGCGGGCATGCCCGTCGGCCACATCCGGCGTGGTTCGATCTCCACCCCAGGGCGGTCGAGTTCCTTCGTCGCCGCGGTCAGCGTCTCCGTCGAGACGGAGGAATCGGCCCAGGAGCCCGCGCAGTTGTCGCAGCGCCCGCAGGGGCGCGCCCCCTCGTCGTCCAGTTGCCGGCGCAGGAACTCCATCCGGCACTCCGTCGTGCTCACGTAGTCGCGCATAGCCTGCTGTTCGGCGCCCCGCTGCCGTGCCACCCAGGCGTAGCGCTCGGTGTCGTAGACCCACTCCGCGCCCGTGGTCGTCCAGCCGCCCTTCACGCGCCTGACCGCGCCGTCGACGTCGAGCACCTTCAGCATCGTCTCGAGCCGGCTGCGCCGGAGATCGACCGCTGCCTCCAGTGCGGGTACGGAGAGGGGGCGGCCGGCGTCGGCGAGGGTCGCGAGGGTCTGCCGTACCTGCGTCTCGGGCGGGAATGCCGTGTCGGCGAAGTAGCGCCAGATGGCCTCGTCCTCCTTGCCCGGCAGCAGCAGCACGTCCGCGTGCTCGACGCCGCGGCCCGCGCGGCCCACCTGCTGGTAGTAGGCGATCGGCGAGGACGGTGAGCCGAGGTGGAGCACGAAGCCCAGGTCGGGCTTGTCGAACCCCATGCCCAGCGCCGAGGTCGCGACCAGGGCCTTGACCCGGTTGGCGAGCAGGTCGTTCTCGGCCTGAAGCCGGTCGGCGTTCTCCGTGCGCCCCGTGTAGGAAGCCACCGGGAAGCCGCGCTGGCGCAGATACGCGCTGGTCTCCTCGGCCGCGGCCACCGTCAGCGTGTAGATGATCCCGGACCCGGGCAGTTCGTCGAGGTGCTCGGCGAGCCAGGCCAGGCGGTGCGCGGCGTCCGGCAGTTGCACCACGCCCAGCCGCAGGCTCTCCCGGTCCAGGGGGCCGCGCAGCACCAGGGCCTCGCCGGAGCCGGTACCCAGTTGCTCGGCCACGTCGGCCGTCACGCGCGCGTTGGCGGTCGCCGTCGTGGCCAGCACCGGCACGCCGGGGGCCAGGTCGGCGAGCATCGCCCTCAGCCTGCGGTAGTCCGGGCGGAAGTCATGGCCCCAGTCGGAGATGCAGTGCGCCTCGTCGACCACCAGGAGGCCGGTCGTGGCGGCGAGCTTGGGCAGCAGCTGGTCGCGGAAATCCACGGAGTTGAGGCGCTCCGGGCTGACGAGGAGGACGTCGGTCTCGCCGCGCTCCACCTCCTCGTGGATGGTGTCCCACTCCTCCGGGTTGGCCGAGTTGATGGTGCGCGCGCGGATGCCGGCCCGCTCCGCCGCCTCGACCTGGTTGCGCATGAGCGCCAGCAGCGGGGAGACGATCACCGTCGGGCCCGAGCCGCGTCGGCGCAGCAGGGCGGTGGCGACGAAGTACACGGCCGACTTGCCCCAGCCGGTGCGCTGCACCACCAGGGCACGCCGGTGATCACGCACCAGGGCCGCGACCGCCTGCCACTGGTCTTCCCGCAAACGCGCGGACCCGCCGGGATCACCCACCAGCTGAGCGAGGATGGTGTCGGCTTCGGTGCGGAGCTCTGGTTCGTCCATGCCCCCATGCAACCCGACGGCACCGACAATCAGCCACTTCACCCGGTGTGACGATCACGTGGCGAGCCGTCGACGAGACGCGCGGCCGAGGAAAGACGGACCGTACGGCCGAGGAGAGGCCGACCGGCTCGCCGGGCCACGCTCACCCCAACGATGTACGAACCTGAAGTGAACGGCGGCCTCATGGGTCGTGGCGCAACACTCTGGGTAGGGATATAAACCACACACCCCCCGATTCCGGTCAGTGGCCCCAATTGCTCGTTGCCGCATCCAAGTTCGACCGCAAGAATTGAAGTCCGCTCCCCGCACGGCTTCGTCCGTGGGCCCGGCAGGGCTCTGTTTGCGGTGCGCGCTCCCCCGTACCAGACCTCCGCCCGTAGTGCGGGCGTGTAGCCGAAGGGAGGACCGTGACCTTCGGATTCGCTCCGTCCTCGGCGGCCGCGTCGGTATCGGCCGACCTGTCCGCCGCGTCCGCCAACCCCCTCGCCCGCATGCTCGAACCCGCGGAGTGGGCCGCAGCCGGGATCCCTCTGCTGCGCAATCCCCGGGAAGTCGTCAGCGGGCTGCACGCCCGCCACCATCCCCGGCCGGCGACCGCCGTCGTGGCCGTGCTCGATCCGGACGAACGGCTGTGCGCCAGCGCCTCGTTCACCCGCCGCGCGGCCGCGGCCGACGGCTGGATGTTCCGCAACACACTGCTCGCCCAGCTGCGCAGGGTCATCCCGCACGATCTGCGCCGCCGCACACCGGTGCGCACCGCGGTGCTGCTCTACTGCCGCGAGGGCGACGCGCGCTGGACCGAGGAGGACGGCGCCTGGATGTGGAGCCTGCGTGATGCGTGCACACTGCACGGACTGCGCTGCGGTGCGTACATCACGCTGACACGCGACGGCTGGCAGGTGCTCGGCGAGGGCCGTGGCGGCCGCCGCCCCCACGCGGGGTCGACGCCGGAGCCGCTCGGCTCGTCCGAGGCACCGCCCCCACTGCCGCGAACCGGCGGTGCCGCCTCCGAGGTCCTGCGCCGCGCGGCGGCTCGCTGAGAGCACCGTCTGGGGCGGTCCCGGCGCTCCGCCGACGAGCGGGACGGCCGGCACGTCCGAGCAGCCCGGCGAGCGGGACGAGCCCGGTGAGCCGTACCGGCACCTTCGAGGACTCCGCGCGGCCGTCGGCGAACGCAGACGTCCACCGGGCGTGACGGGACGCTCAGGACGCCCCGACCTGCCGGCCCGGGGCATGCCGAAACGCCCGCTGTGCATGACCGCCGCTACGGCGTCCGAGCCGTTCCGGTGTCCTCGCGGACGGACCGGAAAAGGCTCAGACGCCCGCGCCCAGAACCGGGTTGATCTGCTGCGGGTCACCGCAGACGATCAGCAGGGTGCCGGCCCGGGAGAGGGCCAGCGGCAGCGCGGTGGCGGCGGCCGCGTCGGAACCGCCGTTGACGGCGACCACGACCACGGGACGGGAGGCGGCACGAGTGGCGACATCGGCGCCCATGTAGAAGACGTCGTCGCCCGCTTCGTGCTGCGCCCAGTAGGAGGCTTCACCGAAGGACAGCTCGTGGGCGGCCCACGGATGCTGTTCGCCGGTGGTGATCACCAGCACTTCGCCGGGGGCACGGCCCGAGTCCAGGAGCAGGTCCACGGCTTCGTCGGCGGCGTCGAGCGCACCGCCCACCGGAGCCGGGATCAGCTGGATCTGCGGGGTGGCCGAAGTGGCCGGGGCCGGGGCCGGAGGCCCGGGCTTCACCGGGGCCGTGTCGCGCGACGAGCGCTGCGCAGGCGGCGCGGGCCGCAGCGGCCCGGGACGACCGGGACGCGGCGGAGCCGCGGGACGCGGACCGGGTACGGGACGGGGGGTCGGCGCGGTGCGGCCGCTGGCTGGCGTGGCGCGGGGACCCTGGGCACTCTCGTGAATCTGAGGCTCCTCGGGAAGGAGAGGCATGGGCTGATATTTATCAAACGTTGGTGCGGCTCGCGTCGGCGGGTGGCACACGAGTGCGAGCGGAAGCGTCAGAAGTCGAAGCCGAGCTGACCCTCGATCTCCGGAACGCTTCCGTCCGCCAGACTGCGGACCTTCTTGAGGTGCCGCCACTGGGGCAGCGCATCAAGATAAGCCCACGACAACCGGTGGTACGGGGTGGGTCCCCGCTCCGCCAGTGCGGCCTTGTGGACGGGCGACGGATACCCGGCGTTGTCCGCAAAACCGAAGTCTGCATGGTCGATACCCAGTTCGGCCATCATTTTGTCGCGCCGAACCTTGGCGATCACCGACGCCGCCGCGACCGCCACGCAGGACTGGTCGCCCTTGATCACCGTACGGACCCGCCAGGGCGAACCGAGATAGTCGTGCTTCCCGTCGAGGATCACCGCGTCGGGACGGACCGGCAGAGCGGCGAGCGCCCGCCCGGCCGCCAGACGCAGGGCGGCGGTCATACCCAGGTCGTCGATCTCCTCCGGAGAGGCGTGCCCCAGCGCGTAGGACGTCACCCACGTCTCCAGCTCCACGGCAAGTGCGGTACGCCGCTTGACGGTGAGCAGCTTGGAGTCGGTGAGACCTTCGAGGGGCCTGCGCAGACCCGTGACCGCCGCACACACGGTGACGGGACCGGCCCAGGCGCCGCGCCCCACCTCGTCGACACCGGCAATGATCTTCGCTCCGGTCGTGGCGCGGAGTGAGCGCTCGACGGTGTGAGTAGGAGGTTCGTACGGCATGGCGCCCCATAGCCTACGCCCCGTGGATCACCCGGCGACACCCCGGTTTCCGTCAGCCGGGCCCGGGTCGTTCGCGGTTCGCCCTCAGGCGCCGCCCGGCCGGAGCAGCGGAAGCATCAACTGGTCGACCATGTCTTCGAGATCGCGATCTTCCCATTCGCTCCCGCGCATCTTGTTGCGGTACATCATGATGGCCGGGATGGCGTCGAAGACGTAGTCGTTCGCTGCGTCGGGGCGTACCTCGTTCCGCTCTATTCCACGGGTGATGATCTCGCGGAGCAGCTTGAGCACGGGTTCCACGATGCCGTCGAAGATCACGGCGTGGAAACGTTCGGCCTGGACCGGATCGCACTCGTGAATCACGGAGCGAACCGCGAAACCAGGCCGGGAGAACATCGCGTCGCGGGCTCCGCGGCACAGGGCGAGCAGGTCCTCCCGGACGCTGCCCGTGTCCGGGGCTTGCTCAAGACGCGGCAGTCCGGCCTGGAGCGCGTCCGCGACAAGATCCTCCTTGGACGGCCAGCGGCGGTAGACCGCCGCTTTTCCGGTCTGGGCGCCGGCGGCGACGCCCTCCATGGTGAGGCCGTTCCAGCCGACCGTGCTGAGCTGTTCCAGGGCGGCTTCGAGGATCGCGCGTTCGAGCACGGCGCCGCGCCGACGGAGGGAGGCCGCCTGAGCGGGGGCGGCCGTCCAGCGCGAGGTAACCATCTGAGTGTCTCCAGCTGGCATGGGGAGCGGGGTTTTCCGGGGACGGGGTGGCGCCGCGGGGCGGCGTCGGGGGATACGCCACGCGACACATCAATTTAAGTGAACGCTTGCGTTCTCTATTGGGGACTCACTACCGTTGACGAGACAGTGAACGCGAGCGTTCACTACCGTATTCGTGGGGGACCCATAGTGACAACCTCTCAATTGATCAAGGAACAGAAGCCGGGCAGGGCCCGCCGGGAAGGGCACCCCGGCATCGCGCTCGCCGTCATCGCGGCCTGTCAACTCATGGTCGTACTCGACGCGACGATTGTGAACATCGCGCTCCCGCACATTCAAAATGCGCTGGATTTCACCACCACCGACCTCACCTGGGTCGTCAGCGCCTACACACTCACTTTCGGTGGCCTGCTGCTTCTGGGCGGCCGGGCAGGTGACATCCTCGGCCGCCGCCGGGTCTTCATGACCGGCATCCTGTTGTTCACCCTCGCCTCCCTGCTCGGCGGACTCGCCCAGGAGCCCTGGCAGTTGCTGGCCGCGCGAGTCCTGCAGGGCATGGGTGGCGCGATCGCGTCGCCCACATCCCTGGCACTCATCACCACGACGTTCCCCGAGGGACCCGAGAGGAACCGGGCTTTCGGCGTCTTCGCCGCCGTCTCCGCGGGCGGTGGCGCGATCGGTCTGCTCGCGGGCGGCATGCTCACCGAGTGGCTCGACTGGCGCTGGGTGCTCTTTGTCAACGTGCCGATCGGTGTACTGATCGCCGTGCTCGCGCCGATGTACATCAGCGAGTCGGAACGGCACAGAGGCCGCTTCGACATCGCCGGCGCCGCGACCTCGACGGTCGGCATGGCCTCCCTCGTCTACGGATTCATCCGCGCGGCGGACGAAGGCTGGCGGGACAGCCTGACCCTCGGCTCCTTCGCCGCCGCCGCGGTCCTGCTGGCGGCCTTCGCGGTCATCGAGTCCCGGGCCAAGGAGCCGATCACCCCGCTGCGGATGTTCGCCGACCGCAACCGCTCGGGCACGTACGTGATCATGCTGACCCTGGCCGCCGCGATGTTCGGCATGTTCTTCTACATCGTGCTCTTCGTGCAGAACGTGCTGGGGTACACGCCGATCCAGGCCGGGCTGGCCTTCCTGCCGGTGACGGTGGTGATCGCGATCGGCGCGGGTCTGTCGCAGCGGTTCCTGCCCGTGCTCGGACCCAAGCCGTTCATGGTCACCGGCTCGGCGCTGGCCGTCGTCGGCCTGGCCTGGCAGACCCTCATCAGCTCCGACAGCACGTATGTCGGCGGGGTGCTCGGCCCGATGCTGGTGTTCGGCTTCGGCATGGGGCTCAACTTCGTGACGCTCACCGTCACGGCGGTCTCCGGTGTCGCCCAGCACGAGGCCGGCGCGGCCTCCGGACTGCTCAACGCCATGCAGCAGGTGGGCGGTTCGCTCGGTCTGTCCATCCTGACCACGGTCTTCGGCTCGGCCAGCAAGAACGAGGCGGAGAAGCAGGTGCCGAAGTTCCTCACGGGCGGTTCGCCGGAGCAGAAGGCGGAGTTCGCCAAGACGCACAATCTGCCCGGCACGTGGGGACACGAGGTGCTCGCCCACGGCATCTCGATGGCCTTCGTCGCCGCCGCCGCCATGGCCGTCGTCGCCCTCGCCACGGCGTGGTTCGTGATCCGGGTCCGCAAGAGCGATCTGGAGGCACTCTCCGGCGCGGCGGCCGCGCCGGTCGGCTGATCGGGGCGACGCGCCCGCACCGAACCGCGGGTGGCCGGACCGGGTCCAGGAGACCGACGGCGAGGACGCCGGTCCGGCCACGCGCACCAGCACCAGCACCAGCACCAGCACCAGCACCAGCACCAGCACCAGCACCGACAGGCTGAACACGGCCCGAAGCAGAAGTGCCGCCGATGCGACCACGAACTGCATGAACACCCCCCTGAAGCCTCGTGCGACTCCCGCCCGCACCGACCCGTGACCCACACGGTCGATGCCAGGACAACGGACGGGCCGTCACGCAGAGTTCCCGGTGAACACAGAGAGTTCTCGGGCCGGAGTCAGGCGGCCGTCCAACCGGAGACTTCCGCCGCAGACAGGCGTCAGGCCGACGCCCGGACCCAGCCCGGCAGGTCCTCGGTCCGCTCCAGCCACTCGGCCGGCGGCGACCCGGCCTTCCGCGCACCGAGCACACCGCCCACGATGGCGCAGGTCGTGTCCACGTCGCCGCCGACGCGCGCGGTCGTCCAGAACGCCCGCTCGTAGTCGCCGAGGGATCGCGCGGCCGACCAGAGGGCGAACGGCACGGTGTCATGGGCCGACGTACGCCGCCCGCAGCCCAGCACGGCCGCGACGGTGCCCGCGTCGCCGTAGTCGAACATGTCCCGGGCACGCCGCAGGCCCGCGCCCACGGCGCTCTTCGGGATGAGCGCGACGACGCCGTCGAGGAGTGCCTCGGGGCTCGGCGGGCCGCCGGGGGCGGCCGCCAGCGCGGCGGCCGCGGCGACCGCCATGGAACCGACGACGGCCTCACGGTGCTGGTGCGTGGGATAGGCCGAGATCTCCGCCTGGTGGGTCGCCTGCTCCGGGTCGTCCGCGTACCAGGCGCCGAGGGGGGCGATCCGCATCGCCGCGCCGTTGCCCCACGATCCCTGCCCGTTGAAGAGCGCCGCGGCCAGCTCGCGCCAGTCGCCGCCCTCCCGGACCAGTCGCAGCAGGCGGTTGACGGCGGGGCCGTATCCCCGGTCGAAGTCGTGGCGCTCGGCGAAGGAGTGCGCCAGCGCGTCCTGGTCGATGCGGCGGTGGGCGGTCAGGATCGCGACCACGGAACAGGCCATCTCCGTGTCGTCCGTCCACTGCCAGGGGCCGGACGGCAGCTCGTGCCGCTTGAGCAGCGGGAGGTTCGCCGGAACGAAGAACTGCGAGCCCAGCGCGTCCCCCACCGCGAGTCCACGCAGGCTGGCCAGGGCGCGGTCCAGGCGCCCTTCGGGAGAGGAATCAGGGGTCATCGCTTCGCCACTCTATCCGGTGATCCCGTACGGTTCCGGATCCCGCCAGCGCTCGAAGGGCCGGTCGAGCGTGTACTTCCCGTCCTCCCCGAGAACGAGCATCCGCATCTCCGCGTTCCCGGGGTTCGACAGCGACTCGAATTCCGCGACCGTCCAGTGGAACCAGCGCATGCAGAACAGCCGCATGGCGAGACCATGGGTCACCAGCAGCACGTTCGCGGGATGGTCCTGGGCCTCGAAGCTGCGGAACAGGCTCTCCAGGAAGCCGCCCACCCGGTCGTACACGTCGGCTCCGGACTCCCCCTGGGCGAAGCGGTAGAAGAAGTGGCCGTACGCGTCCCGGTACGCCTTCTGAAGGCGTACGTCGTCGCGGTCCTGCCAGTTGCCCCAGTCCTGCTCGCGCAGCCTGGGCTCCTCGCGCACCCGTATCAGCTCGGGGTCGAGGTGGAAGGCGCGCAGGGTCTCGTGGGTACGGCGGTAGGGCGACACGTACACGCTGACGCGCTCGCGGCCGAAGACGTCCCGAAGCCTCTTGCCGGTCTCCTCGGCCTGTCGCCATCCGCGCTCGGTCAGTGCCAGCGCGTGATCGGGCTCGCGTTCGTAGACGGTGTCATCAACATTGCCCGTTGACTCTCCGTGCCGGACAAGGACGATGCGCCGTGGTCTTGCCATGCCGAAACCCTAGATCGGACAACGGCTGATCGAGCACTCGTACGGGCTCCATACGGCGTAGGTCACACATTTCCTGCACCTCAGGTCACATCGGAGCGCACGAACAACGGGCCGGCGGGTCCAGTTCTCAAACGGTCCAGGTCGGCTCGAGTTCGACGATGTCGCCGGCGAGTGCCGCGACGTCCGCCTCCGTCTGGGCCCGTAGCGCCAGCCGCTCCACACGCTCCACGCGGTACTTGCCGTGCTCGGCGGACGAGCGCCACATCGACAGGACGAGGAACTCATGTCCCGGTGCCTCGCCGAACAGTCCGCGGATCATGCCCGGCGAGCCCGCCATGGCGGGGTTCCACACCTTCTCCTGCATCAGCGTGAAGTGCTCGGCGCGGTGCTCGTGGACCCGGCAGTGGGCGACGCGCACCAGGTCGGCGTCGGTGAAGCGTGGTTCGAAGCCCGTCTTCACGTCGAAGCGGTAGTCGAAGAGCTTGACCTGCGCGTCCTTGAACGTGCCCACCTGGGCCGCCGCCAGCCGGTCGTGGGAGCGGGCCATGAAGGAGTCGTAGAAGGCGCGGCTCTCCCAGAAGGCGAAAACGTGCGCCACACCTGTCCGTCCCCGGCTCCAGCCACCGCCCTGCCCCCGAAACCCCGGCTCCCCCAGAAGCCCCGCCCACTTTCGCTGCCCCCGCTCGAAGCCGCGGCGGTCCACCACGGTGCAGCGAATCCACTTGACCAGCACCGCGCCATGGTAAGGCCACGGAGCGTGGCGTCGGTCACGCTCGGGCGGACCGTGCTGCGGCACAGGGTGGTGCATGCGTGGCACGATGGACAACCGGCCTTGTCCGCCCCGCAGTTCAGGGCGGATGCGGCGCATGGGGAACGGGGAAGGGGAAGTCTGGTGAACGGCCTCAACAAAGCGATCCGCAAGGCCGAAGTCGCACTGAAATGGGACCCGAGTCCGGCAGGAGAGCCGCCCACCGATCTCGACATCATCGCCGCCACCTATCTGGCGAGCGATCCGTACGGCGAGCCCGTCTACGCGGTGCACTTCGACAGCCGGTCCCCCGACGGCACCATCTATCTCAACCGGGACAGCAAGGACGGCAAGGGCTTCGGCTGGGACGAGGTCATGACCCTCGAACTCGACCGGCTGGACAGCCGGTACGCGCGCGTGGTGGTCGGTGTCGTCATCCAGCAGCGCGCGGCGGAGCGGACCTTCGTCGCGGTGCGCAATCCGGGTGTGCGCATCCGCGAGGGCTACACCGTCCTGGCCGAGGACGACTTCGGCGGTGTTCTCGGTGCGACCGCGGCCACGATCGGCGCATTCACACGCGAGGGCTCCGGCGGTTGGGCCTTCCGCGCCGGCGTGCACGGCTTCGCGGACGACCCGGCGACGTTCACCCAGGTCATGGGCCGGGCGCAACCGTCCTGACGAGCACGGCACGGAGGAACGGAGAGGAGGGGCGCCGGCGCTCGGCCGGCGCCCCTCCTCCGTCAGGGCCTACCTGTCGGGCGGGGTGTCACCCCGCCCCCGTCAGCTGCAGCCGCTCGTCGAGCCGCAGCCCTCGCAGATGTAGCAGGAACCGGCCCGCTGCATCTTTGTGCCGCAGGAGAAGCAGAGCGGGGCGTCGGCCTGGATGCCCAGCTGCATCTCCACCAGCTCGGCGCTGGTGTGCGCCTGCTGCGGGGCGGGCTTGGCCGCCTCGACCTCGGCACGCGGCGTGGCCACGGCCGTCAGCTCCTGGGCGCGCGGCGCCGACTGGGCCAGGCCCTCGACGTCGACCTCGTCCTCGGAGGGCTCGTAGGAGCCGGTCTCCAGGTGACGCTGACGCTCCTCGGCGGAGTGGATGCCGAGCGCGGAGCGCGTCTCGAAGGGCAGGAAGTCCAGCGCCAGGCGGCGGAAGATGTAGTCGACGATCGACTGCGCCATCCGCACGTCCGGGTCGTCCGTCATGCCGGCCGGCTCGAAGCGCATGTTGGTGAACTTCGAGACGTACGTCTCCAGGGGCACGCCGTACTGGAGGCCGACGGAGACCGCGATGGAGAAGGCGTCCATCATGCCCGCGAGGGTCGAGCCCTGCTTGGACATCTTCAGGAAGACCTCGCCGAGACCGTCGTCCGGGTAGGAGTTGGCGGTCATGTAGCCCTCTGCGCCACCGACCGTGAAGGACGTCGTGATGCCGGGACGGCCCTTCGGGAGGCGCTTGCGGACGGGGCGGTACTCGATGACCTTCTCGACCGTCTCGCGGATGGCCGCCTCGGCCTTCTCCGTGATCTCGGTCTTCTCCTTCTCCTTGGTCTTGGCGGAGAGGGGCTGGCCGACCTTGCAGTTGTCCCGGTAGATGGCGAGCGCCTTGACGCCGAGCTTCCAGGCCTCGAAGTAGATCTCCTCGACCTCCTCGACGGTCGCCGACTCCGGCATGTTGACCGTCTTGGAGATGGCGCCGGAGATCCACGGCTGGATCGCGGCCATCATGCGGACGTGGCCCATCGGGGAGATGGCGCGCTCGCCCATGGCGCAGTCGAAGACCTCGTAGTGCTCGGGCTTGAGGCCGGGGGCGTCGATCACATTGCCGTGGTCGGCGATGTGGGCGACGATCGCCTCGATCTGCTCCTCCTGGTAGCCGAGGCGGCGCAGGGCCTGCGGGACCGTGCCGTTGACGATCTGCATCGAGCCGCCGCCGACCAGCTTCTTGAACTTGACCAGGGCGAGGTCGGGCTCGACACCGGTGGTGTCGCAGGACATCGCGAGACCGATCGTGCCGGTCGGGGCGAGCACGGACGCCTGGGAGTTACGGAATCCGTTCTTCTCGCCGAGGCGCACCACGTCCTGCCAGGACTCGGTGGCCGCGGCCCACACCGGGGTGTCGAGGTCGTCCATGCGGACGGCCACGGCGTTGGCGTCGGCGTGCTGCTTCATGACGCGGTTGTGGGCGCTCGCGTTGCGCGCGTACCCGTCGTACGGGCCGACGACCGCGGCGAGTTCGGCGGAGCGCCTGTACGCGGTGCCGGTCATCAGGGAGGTGATGGCACCGGCGAGGGCGCGGCCGCCGTCGGAGTCGTAGGCGTGGCCGGTCGCCATCAGCAGGGCGCCGAGGTTGGCGTAGCCGATGCCGAGCTGGCGGAACGCGCGCGTGTTCTCGCCGATCTTCTGCGTCGGGAAGTCCGCGAAGCAGATCGAGATGTCCATCGCGGTGATGACGAGCTCGACGACCTTCGCGAAGCGCTCGACCTCGAAGGACTGGTTGCCCTTGCTGTCGTCCTTCAGGAACTTCATCAGGTTCAGCGAGGCGAGGTTGCAGGACGTGTTGTCCAGGTGCATGTACTCGCTGCAGGGGTTCGAGCCGTTGATACGGCCGGACTCCGGGCAGGTGTGCCAGTGATTGATGACGTTGTCGTACTGGATGCCGGGGTCGGCGCAGGCCCAGGCGGCCTCGGCCATCTTGCGGAACAGGGCCTTGGCGTCGACCTCGTCGATGACCTCGCCGGTCATCCGCGCACGGAGGGCGAACGTGCCGCTCTGCTCGACCGCGTTCATGAACTCGTCGTTCACGCGGACCGAGTTGTTGGCGTTCTGGTACTGGACGGACGTGATGTCGTCGCCGCCCAGGTCCATGTCGAAGCCCGCGTCGCGCAGGGCGCGGATCTTCTCCTCCTCCTTCACCTTGGTCTCGATGAAGCCCTCGACGTCCGGGTGATCGACGTCGAGGATGACCATCTTGGCGGCACGGCGGGTGGCACCACCGGACTTGATGGTGCCGGCGGAGGCGTCGGCGCCGCGCATGAAGGAGACCGGGCCGGAGGCGTTGCCGCCGGAGGAGAGCAGCTCCTTGGAGGAGCGGATGCGGGAGAGGTTCAGGCCCGCGCCGGAACCGCCCTTGAAGATCATGCCCTCTTCCTTGTACCAGTCGAGGATCGACTCCATGGAGTCGTCGACGGACAGGATGAAGCAGGCGGAGACCTGCTGGGGCTGCTTGGTGCCCACGTTGAACCAGACGGGGCTGTTGAAGCTGAAGATCTGGTGCAGGAGGGCGTACGCCAGCTCGTGCTCGAAGATCTCGGCATCGGCGGGCGAGGCGAAGTACTTGTTGTCCTCGCCGGACTTCCGGTACGTCTTCACGATGCGGTCGATCAGCTGCTTGAGGCTGGTCTCGCGCTGCGGGGTGCCGACGGCACCGCGGAAGTACTTGCTGGTGACGATGTTGACCGCGTTCACCGACCAGAAGTCGGGGAACTCGACGCCGCGCTGCTCGAAGTTGACCGAGCCGTCGCGCCAGTTGGTCATGACGACGTCACGGCTCTCCCAGGCCACCTCGTCGTACGGGTGCACGCCGGGGGTGGTGTGGATGCGCTCGATACGCAGTCCCTTGGCCGCCTTGCTGCCCTTGGCTCGGGAACTCCGTGCCGGACCGCTCGCCGTCTCTGTCATGCCGCCTCCCTGTAGGGGCTAAAACGCCCTGAAGTGCCCCGTTGTTCCCGTGGCACGGTGTTGTGACTGGTGTTGCGGGCAGCTCGCGCTGCCCTCCGCAACAGGTCTTCGGTCGCCGCCTCGCGGCCGGTTCCGGGTCTCGGCCCGGTTCCGGCAGCCCGTCAGTCGGCGGCGTGGGCGGGCTCGGGGACCTCGACGGTCCCTCCGCGCCCGCGATCGTCTTCCTGGCTCCCTGCGACGGCGTCCTCGCGGTCTTCGTCGTCCGCGGCGGCGGGTCGCGTCCCCTCCCTGAGCTCCGCGATGGCCGCCTCGAAGTCGTCGAGCGAGTCGAACGCCCGGTAGACGGAGGCGAATCGCAGATACGCGACGAGGTCGAGCTCCTGCAACGGGCCGAGTATGGCCAGCCCCACGTCGTGGGTGGTCAGCTCGGCGCTTCCCGTGGCCCGCACCGCCTCTTCGACCCGCTGGCCGAGCTGGGCGAGTGCGTCCTCGGTGACAGGCCGTCCCTGACATGCCTTGCGCACGCCGTTGATGACCTTGGTACGACTGAAAGGCTCGGTGACCCCGGACCGCTTGACCACCATGAGCGAACACGTCTCCACGGTCGTGAAACGACGGGAGCAGTCCGGACACTGGCGGCGCCTGCGGATCGACGTGCCGTCGTCGGTCGTACGACTGTCGACGACCCGGCTGTCGGGGTGCCTGCAGAAGGGGCAGTGCATAACTCCCAACCCTCCTCACAGCAGACTCAATAGCCTCGCCGGGCCTCACGAGCCCCTCGAAGCAGCCCTAAGCATAGGCGATCTCTCGGAGCCTGATGACCCGGGGGACCACAACTTCTGGGCTGCTGATGAAATCCAACCACTAGATGTGGTGTTCGGCCAGCCATACACGCCACGCGCGCGTGTCGCGCGAGGATTGGCATGTGCCACCCGCCCGCGGCGGCACGGCGGATCCGCTGGTGCACGGGCGTACCGTTACGGCACATGCGGAGATACCGTGGGCGCCGCAGGGAGAGGGCGTGGGGCTCCCGCAGAGATGGGAGTCCGCCTCCTGTTGACGGAATGCCGGATGGCAGACTGGGCAGGAACCCACGAGGCCAGCACCCCGGCGGTGAAGAGTACAACAATGGGCCCTTTTGCCCGCCAGGTGCCGCGTTAGCTATACACCCAGACACATGATCAAGTCAGGCTCTCCGCGGTTTTTCACTCGAACGTGTGTTTGGCGCAACCTTTCGAAACCAACTACCGTTGTCCAGCAGGGAGACCATCGAGAGGGGCCGACGTGACCACCACCGCAGACAGTGCCACCATCACTGCCCAGGACCGCTCCCAGGGCCGACTCGAGCCGGTGCATGCGATGAACGAAGCCGTGAACCCCGAGGGGCACAAGCGCTCCCTGCCGGGGCGACCTCCAGGCATCCGGGCGGACAGTTCCGGGCTCACCGACCGACAGCGCCGGGTGATCGAGGTCATCAGGGACTCCGTGCAGCGGCGCGGCTACCCGCCGTCGATGCGGGAGATCGGCCAGGCGGTCGGCCTGTCCAGCACCTCCTCGGTCGCGCACCAGCTGATGGCACTGGAGCGAAAGGGGTTCCTGCGGCGTGACCCGCACCGCCCGCGCGCGTACGAGGTCCGCGGTTCCGACCAGGGCACCTCGGCGCAGCCCACCGACACCGCCGGCAAGCCCGCCGCGTCCTACGTCCCGCTGGTCGGCCGCATCGCCGCCGGTGGCCCGATCCTCGCCGAGGAGTCGGTCGAGGACGTCTTCCCCCTCCCCCGCCAACTGGTCGGCGACGGCGAACTGTTCGTCCTGAAGGTCGTCGGTGACTCCATGATCGAGGCCGCGATCTGCGACGGCGACTGGGTCACGGTCCGCCGCCAGCCTGTCGCCGAGAACGGCGACATCGTCGCGGCGATGCTCGACGGCGAAGCCACCGTCAAGCGCTTCAAGCGCGAGGACGGCCATGTCTGGCTCCTCCCGCACAACGCCGCGTACGAGCCGATCCCCGGCGACGACGCGACCATCCTCGGCAAGGTGGTGGCAGTGCTGCGCCGTGTATGACGGCCGCGGCGGGCGATGCCTACGGGCCGCCCTCTGATCCGGGCCCCGGGACCCCTGCGCCGGTTCCGGGGCCCTGTGCTGTCCGGGGCCGCCCGGAATTCCATGGGCGTGTGAATGCCCCGGCACCCGCCGGACGGCCGTCGGCCTGCGGCCGGGTGGATGGCATGGGGCGACGCCAGGCCACCCCCGGCCACTGCTTCCTGGTCACTCCGCCTCTGCGTGCTCCTCCCCGTGTTCCTCGGTCTCCTCCTCCGCCTTCTTCGCCACCGCGTCGATCGCCGCCAGCGACCTGCGGACCTGGTTACGGTCCGTCGTGTACCAGAAGTCCGGCAGCGACGCCTTGAGATAGCTGCCGTACCGGGCCGTGGCCAGCCGCTGATCGAGTACGGCGACCACGCCGCGATCCCCCGACGCCCGTACGAGGCGACCGGCGCCCTGAGCCATGAGCAGCGCCGCGTGGGTGGCGGCGACCGCCATGAAGCCGTTGCCTCCCGCGTCCTCCACCGCCTTCTGGCGGGCACTCATCAACGGGTCGTCCGGACGCGGGAACGGGATCTTGTCCATGACGACCAACTGGCAGCTGGTGCCGGGGACGTCGACGCCCTGCCAGAGCGACAGCGTGCCGAAGAGACAGGTCTTCGGATCGGCGGCGAAATTCTTGATCAGCTCGCCCAGCGTCTCCTCCCCCTGGAGGAGGATCGGGAACTGCGGGATGCGCGAGCGCAGTTCCTCCGCGGCGAGTTGGGCGCCCCGCATGGAGGAGAACAGTCCGAGAGTGCGGCCGCCGGCTGCCTGGACCAGCTCCGACAGCTCGTCCAGCATGTCGGCGCGGTCGCCGTCGCGCGCGGGGCGGGACAGGTGCTTGGCCACGTAGAGGATGCCCTGCCGGGGGTAGTCGAAGGGCGAGCCGACGTCGACGCCCTTCCACTGCGGAAGGTCCTCGCCCTCCGTGCCCTCCGGCGAGAGCCCGAGCGAGGCCCCGACGCCATTGAAGTCGCCGCCCAGCTTCAGCGTCGCGGACGTCAGCACGACGGAGCGGTCCGCGAAGAGCTTCTCCCGCAGCAGTCCCGACACGGACATCGGGGCGACACGCAGGGAGGCACCGAAGCGGTCATGGCGCTCGTACCACACGACGTCCCACTCGGAGCCGTTCGTGATCCGCTCGGCCACGTCGTGCACCGACTCCACGGACGCCAGCGCCTGCTTGCGCACCGCGTCCTCGTCCTGGACGGACTTGTCGCGGGTCGCGCCGATCCCGGAGATCACCGTGCGGCAGGCGTCGCGCAGAGCCATGAGCGCGTACCCGAGGTCCTCCGGGATCTCCTCCAGGCGGCCTGGCAGGGCGAGCTCCATCAGCCGCTCGAAGCCCTCGGCGGCGGTCTGGAGCTGGTCGGCCGCCTTCTCGTTGACCAGCTTGGCCGCGCGGCGCACCGCGCGGTTGACCTGGCCAGGCGTGAGTTCGCCGGTGGCGACTCCCGTGACGCGCGAGACGAGTTCGTGCGCCTCGTCGACGATCAGCACCTCGTGCTGCGGGAGGACCGGGGCACCCTCGATGGCGTCGATCGCGAGCAGCGCGTGGTTGGTCACGACCACCTCGGCCAGCTTGGCGCGCTCGCGGGCCATCTCGGCGAAGCACTCGGCGCCGTACGCGCACTTCGTCGCCCCCAGGCACTCACGGGAGGAGACCGACACCTGCGCCCAGGCGCGGTCGGACACTCCGGGCGTGAGGTTGTCGCGGTCCCCGGTCTCCGTCTCGTCCGACCAGTCGCGCAGGCGCAGCAAGTCCTGGCCCAGCTTGCTGGTGGGTGCGGCCGCCTCGAACTGGTCGAAGAGCCCCTCCTCCTCGTCCTGCGGCACCCCCTCGTGCAAGCGGTGCAGACAGAGGTAGTTCGACCTGCCCTTCAGCATCGCGAACTCCGGGCGGCGGCGCAGCAGGGGGTGCAGCGCCTCGACGGTGCGCGGCAGGTCCCGTTCGACCAGCTGCCGCTGCAGCGCAAGGGTGGCTGTCGCCACGACGACGCGCTCCCCGTGCGCGAGCGCGGGCACGAGATAGCCGAGCGACTTTCCGGTGCCGGTGCCGGCCTGGACCAGCAGATGGGAGCCGTCGTCGATCGCCTCAGCGACGGCTTCGGCCATGGTCACCTGGCCGGGGCGCTCCGAACCGCCGACGGCAGTGACGGCAGCATGCAGGAGTTCGGGGAGTGAGGGCTTCGTCATAGCTCGACCACCCTACGGCCCGGCACTGACAACGGGGCGATCAAGGCGGGGAGGAGGGGCAGGATCAAGACCGGGGCTCCTTTGTGCGCGGTGGAGCGGATCGGTTGGATCGGCGGGATCGATTGGACCGGTTGGATCGATTGGATCGGCGGGATCGGTTGCCATCGCTTGCACCGGTTGGCATCGCTTGGGGCTGTGGCTGTCGATGCTCGGCGCGGCTGCCATCGCTTGGGAACGGCGGTTGCCGTCGCTCGGCGCGGCTCTTGCGGCTCGGTGCGGCTCCTGCGGCTCGTGCGGCTGCGGGCGAAGACGTTGGCGATGGGAACCCGATCGGCGTGAGCGGTGTACCAAAAGTGACGATGCCGGTGCACGGCGTCACAGCAGATTGCGCAGGGACCGGTCCCGGACCACGAGTGCGGCCCGCTTGGTGGGCAGGTCGACCTCGGCGGAGAACCGGAAACCGGCGCTCAGGAAGGCAGCGACGGAGGGGGTGTTGCGAAGGTCGGGTTCCGCGATGACGCGTGCACAGGCTGGGCGCTTGTTGAGCGCGAGGTCGGCGACGGCCCTGAGCAGGGTGCTGCCGAGCTTGCGTCCACGGTCGGCGACTTCACCGATGAGGAGGTGGATTCCGGTGTCATGAGGCCGAAGGGGAAAGTGGCGGGCCAAAGGGTCGAGGTCCGCCCGGTAGATCTCCCAGTAACTCATCGGCGTGCCCTCCAGCACACCAAGGCAGGGAACGCTGCGTCCGTCCCCGGAAAGCTGGGCCCGCAGGTGGCTCTCGATCACGGCCCGAGGTCCGGCCAGCTCCCAGAATTCCGCGACGGCTGGGTCGTTCATCCAGCGGTTGATGAGCGGTAGATCCCGCTCGACCTGCACGGGGACGAGCTGGAACACACCCGCGGGTGTGACCGTCGGTCCCCAGGCGGCGACATGGTCGAGGAGGTCCTCGTCGGCCGTGGCGAAGACGGCAGGCGCGGCGACGAGGGCAGGCCCGGTGACGAGGGTGGGTGCAGCCATGGGCGCCTCGCTGCGCGCCTCGCCGGTGTCTGCTTCCGCCGCGAAGAGCGCGATCAGCTCGTCGGGCAGCCGCAGATCCAGCGTGTCCTCGCTGTCCGTGCCCGCGGCGGCGCGGCTCTCGGCGGGATCGGGACTCGTATCGGCGCCGGTGTCGGTGGCGGCGGTGGCTGCGTGGGCGGTGGCGTCGGTGGGAGGCACGGCGACGCTCCTCTCAGAAGTCGGGGTGGGGCATGTTCCTCGGAGCGGAAGGGAGTTGGTGTCGGTCGGTGGCGGCCGGCGATGGTCGGCCACGGCCCGCGTCCCACGGGATTCGGCGTCGGTAAGAGATGGCTGTCAGGAGCCGCCGTCAGTCAAAGGCGATCGTCGGAGGCGCTCGTCAGAGGCGCTCGTCAGAGGCGGTCGTCGGAGGCGGCTGTCAGAGGAGGAGGGGATTGGAGATGGTGACGTAGACGGACTGGGTGTCGACCGGGCCGACCAGTTCGTCCAGCCCGTGCAGCCGGGTCAGCAGGTTGGCCTTGCAGCGCAGGACGGGTGAGTCGAGCAGGTGGGCCGGGAGCGAGGTGCGCAGTCGGGCAGGGCCGGAGGCGACGTCATCGAGGAAGCGGCGGAAGGCGGCGAGCAGCAGCCGCTCGTCGGCCAGGCGTTGCGAACCGAAGGCACCGATGAGGCCGAGCACATTGTTGATGGCGAGGTAGTAGACGAAGCGCTCGTCGGTGACCTCGTCGGAGACGAAGGTGTCGCTGCGCTCGCCGATACCGGGCAGCCGCGCGTCGAGTTCCGTACGGCGGGACTCACGGAAGTAGTAGCCCTGGTTGTCCCGGTAGCGGCCGCCTGCGGGCCAGCCCTCGGGGTCCAGTAGAAGCAGGGTGTTCTGCTGATGGGCCTCCAAGGCGATCCCCGCCTCCGCGTCCAGCCAGAGCACGGGGCGTACGACCTGTTCGAGGTAGCGCAGAAACCACTCGGCGGCCACGGCACCGCGAGGCCGGCCCGTGCGGTCCGCAAGACGGGTGATGACCACGGCCAGGCGGGATCGCAGGATCCGCGGCTCGTTGTGGGAGCGGGATGCCGGCTCGGGAAGGGCTGCCGATTCCGGGCGGGAGGCCAACTCCGGGCAGGGTGCCGGGCCTGCAAGAGCGCCCGCTCCTGGCTGCGGCCGGGGCGTGACGAGCCCGGCGACGCACGAAACATCGTCCGAGGGGCCGAAGGGGTTGTGCCGGATCATCACGTCGAGACCGGGGACGGGGGTGCCCTCCGGGACGTCGACCGCGAGCCAGGCCGGGTCGCGGACGATGTCGAACCCCGGGTGCGCGGCCCGCCACTGCCGGGACAGCCCGCTGCGCAGCAGGCGGTGCACCTCGACGCCGCGGTGCAGTTCCTTGCGGAGGTTCTCGCGGCGGGAGTTGGTGATCCGCAGGCCCAGCGACAGTTTGAGCATGGCGGGAGCACCGGTCCGGTGGACGGTGCGCACGGAGGAGGTGGGATACCAGGGAGCACCGGCTGGACCCAGGTCGCAAAGGAGCCCGGCGTCGATCAATGCCGCGACCTCGGGGCGTTGCCGGACCTCGCGGAACTGCCAGGGATGCATGGGGAGCGCCGCATAGCCGTCGGGCAGGGGCAGCTCGGTTTCGGCGAGCCGGGCGGTGAGCTGGGGCGCGTGGACGGCGCGGCCACGCTCGGTCCAGGCGGAGTCGGTGGCGAGAAGGGCGGGTGCGACAGCCAGCCAGTGAAGGGGGAAGGAGCCGCGCAACTCCGGTGAGTACAGATGCGCTTCGGCTTCGGAGAGGCCTTCCCGGCTCTTCGCCGTCGGGTGCAGCGGGTGTCCGAGCACGAGTGCTTGCTCGGCGGAGAGGAAGAGATCGGTCCCGTCGCACGGGTGTGCGCGGCGCTCACCGATGAAGGTGGCGGTACGACGGAAGGAGTCGACGACGCGAGAGACCAGGTCGGAGGCGGTCGTGGCCCGGGTGCCGGACGTCTCGCGGGCGAGCAGGGCGGCGACGGTGACCGCGTCGGCCGGTGACGAGGGGGCGGGGGTGCCCTCGAAGTACGGGCGTCCGAAGCGGTGCCACCCCGTCGCAGACCAGTGGTGCACCGGAGTCAGGAGCGTGGTGCCGCTGGCGGGGAGGGGGATGCGGAGCGTGCCGTCGGCGGGGGCCGGGAGGTCGGCTTCCCGTACCCAGCAGCGCAGCAGGTTCTCGATGGTCGCGGCGTCTGCTGCGGTGGTCGGGTCGGGGTGTTCGAGGGGGTCGGCGTGTTCGAGGAGGTCGGAAGCGGGGAGAGGGGAGGAGTCGGTGATCGGGGCTCGTCTCTGTCCGGGGACCCTGTCGGGGGCGTCGGTTTTCGGCGGGTGGGCGTCAGCGCCGGGTGTGCGGGTGGTGTTCAAAGCGATCCTCGTGGGTGGTTCCGGATCAGGCGCGGTGGCGAGCCGGGGGTACGGCGCGCGGACGACGGTGTCGAGCGGGGCGTACGACTGCGGGCAGGCTGCGGGCAGGCGTCAGCTGCCGCGCCGGACGGCCCTCTTGGCGCGGTCTTCCTGGCTCCGGAGTTCAACGTCGGCTTCCTGCGGCCGGTGCGGTCCGGCGGGGCTGCCGGCGTGGGCTCGCGCCACCGCCTGGACGGCGTCGGCCAGGCGGTCGAGTACCGCGGCCGCCTGTTCGTCGCTGATCGTCAGGGGTGGGAGCAGCCGTACGACGCTCGCGTGCGGGCCACCGAGATCGACGATCAGGCCGCGGCGCAGGCACTCCCGCTGGACGGCGGCCGCGATGCCGGGAGCGGGCAGGGGGAGGCAGGAGTCGACGGCCGGTGTCGACGCCCCCGTGCCGAGTCCGTCGTAGGCCGTGCTCTCCCTCCTGACCGCGAGATCCTCACCGGCCTCCGCTTCCACGAGCTCATCGACATCGGCCATGCCGGCCATGTCAGTGGAGCCGGCGAAGTCGGTGAAGTCGGTGGAGTCGGTGATGTCCACGAACTCGATACCGATCATCAGGCCCCTCCCGCGTACGTCCCCCACGCAGGCAAACTCCTTCTGCAGTGCGCGGAGTTGATCAAGCATGCGGGCGCCAAGGGCGGCGGCCCGGGCGGGGAGGTGGTTTTCGCGGACGTAGGTGAGGGTGGCCGTGCCCGCCGCCATGGCGAGTTGGTTGCCGAGGAACGTGTCCGAAAGGGCGCCGGGTTGCCCGACGTCGAGCTCGTCGCGGTAGACCAGCACGGCGAGCGGGAGGCTGCCGCCGATGGCCTTGGAGAGCACCATGACGTCGGGGGTGACACCGCTGTGCTCCACCGCCCAGAAGGCACCGGTGCGTCCGACGCCCGTCTGCACCTCGTCGGCGATCAGCGGAAGGGAGCGGTCGGCGGTGATCTCCCACATCCGCCGCATCCAGGCGTCCGGCACGGGGATCACGCCGTTCTCGCTCTGGACCGGGTCGAGGATCACGCCGGCGGGGCGGGGCATGCCCGGTTCGGGATCGTCGAGGGCGGACTCGGCCCAGCGAGCGGCGAGTTCGAAGTCCCGAGGCCCGCCGACGCCGGAAGCGCAGCGAGGGTGCGGGCCACCGACGCCGGAATCCCACCTGTAGTGAGGGCCACCGTTGCCGCAATCCCAGCGTTCGTCAGTTCCGCCGGCTCCGGAAGCCCGGCCGTCGTTCCGGGGACGGGGCAGCCGCTCGGCCGGGGTGTCGTCGGCTTCACCCGGCATCGCCACCGCTTCGGCGGTCACGCCGTGGCGGGCGCCCGAGAAGGTCAACATGCCGCTGCGGCCGGTCGCGGCCCGTACCAGCCGGAATGCGGCCTCCACCGCATCCGTCGCCCTCGGCCCGCAGAACCGCACGCGCGCGTGACCGGCGAGCCCGGGCGGCAGAGTGCGGAACAGTTCGGCGACGAAGGCGTCCTGGGTGGGGGTCCCGAGGTCGAACGCGTGCAGGGGCGCGCCCGAGTCCAGGACCCTGCGGATCGCCTGCAGCACGACCGGGTGGTTGTGGCCGAGGGCGAGCGCCCCGGCGCCGGAGAGACAGTCGAGGTAGCGGCGGCCGTCGGCGCCCTCGACGGTCATCCCTCGCGCTCGTACGGGCACGACCGGCACGGCCCGCGCATAGGTCCGCGCAGCCGATTCGCGCGCCGGCTGGCGCCGCGGTGGCCCTGCGCGCACGGCCCGGGCCGGTCCTGAAACGCCGCCGGCGTCCTCGCCCTCGGCGCTCACGCCGGTCGTACGGCCCGCGCGGGCCCCCGTTGACGCACTCCCCCGGCACGCAGGCTCGGCCACGGCTCTCAGTCCTCCCGCCCACACAGGAACAGGGGACCGCCTACGGACAGCAGACCCCCCACCGCTACCAACACCCCGTGACCGACCGGGTTACGGGCTGCTTCAAGATCCTTGGCGCACGACGCGCCTTCCCGACCCCCGCCTCACTCCCCGGCGCCTGCCCGCGCGCCTCCGTCTCGGCCTTCCCCCCCCACCCGCTCCGCGCACGCCCCGCGGAGCCGCTCCCCACCGCCCCCCACCACGCCCAGCGACTCCAACCAACCGCCATTCAGGACGAATTACCTGATCAGAGACTCCGTAGCGAAACCGTTGCCGTTCCGTCGGCGGCCACCCACAGCGAGCGCATAGTGTGTGGTGCCGTTGTCAGACAGACCTGACAGACCTGACAGGCCCGCGGGCCCGACAAGCCCAGTACGTTCATCTCAGGGGGAGTTCAGACCATGCGATCCATACGGCCGTCGTTCCACGTCCGGCGAGACAGGAGTACGCGCCGCAGGACCTCGCCCGTTCTCGCCGCCATGGTCCTCACGTCGGCGCTGACGCTGACCGCCACCGCATGCACCTCGGGTGACGACAAGGCCGACGGCCAGGCGGCAGCGTCCGCGGCCGGCACCTCGGGCTCCGGTGACGGCAAGATCAAGATCCCGGACGACATCAGGAACAAGCTCAAAGAGCACGGGATCGACATCGACAAGTGGAAAGACGGCGCCTGGAAGAACTGGAACAAGGACGACTGGCTGCGCGAGGCCAACGACTTCGTCAACCCGATCATCAAGGGTCTGTGGGACCCGGACCGGATGCGGGGTGCCAACGACCCGGACAAGAGTGTCGACGACAACGACCTCTCCGGTGACCAGGGGGTGACCGACCGGACACCGACGCCGGTGGACGCGAAGGCCGTGGCGCCTACGTACCACGCCAACGCGGCGACGGCCGGGAAGGTGTTCTTCGACTCCCCCGAAGGCACGATGGTCTGCTCGGCCACGGTCGTGGAGGACCCGGCCCACCCCGGCAAGTCGAACCTCGTCTGGACCGCGGGCCACTGCGTGCACGCCGGCAAGAAGGGCGGCTGGTACCGCAACATCGCCTTCGTGCCGTCGTACAACGACGCGGGCAGGAGCACGGCCCAGCTGCAGAACGCGAGCAGGGCGGAAGTGGCTCCCTACGGCGTCTACTGGGCCGACTGGGCGCAGACCTCGCAGCAGTGGATCGAGCAGGGCGGTGAGACGGGCGGCGACGGTGCGCCGTACGACTACGCCGTCATCCATGTGACGCCGGAGAAGGGCGGCAACGGCAAGTCACTGGAGGAGACGGTCGGTTCGGCGCTTCCTGTGGACTTCAACGCCCCGGCCGTGCCGAAGGTTCCCAGCATCACCGCGAACGGCTACCCCGCCGCCGCGCCGTACGACGGCCAGAAGCTGTACCGGTGCACGGACCGGCCGGGCCGGCTGTCGATCAGTGCCTCGGCCCCGACGATGTACCGCATCGGATGCACCATGACCGGCGGTTCGTCCGGCGGCGGCTGGGTCGCCGACGGCTCGGACGGCAAGCCCGCGCTGGTGTCGAACACCTCGATCGGCCCGGTGACCTCGGGCTGGCTGGCCGGTCCCCGACTGGGTGACGTGGCCAAGGGTGTGTACGACTCTGTGAGCAAGAAGTTCGCCGGGCAGTGACCGACCGGTAGGCACAGACGGGGGCGGGCCCCTCGGAGAAACCGTCACCGTCCCGTCCCCGTTCGCCCTCAACTCCACGGGCACAGTGGGGTGTCGCTTCCCAGAGACAGGCTCGACGCAGAACTGGCAAGCACATGACATACATACGTTCCGACGGGGGTCTCCGCACCATGCGTTCCACTCGTACGCCCGCAGCGTCGTCACACGGCCGGCGGACCAAGCGCACCGCACTCGCCACCACGGGTCTCGTCGCCGCGCTCGCGCTGACCGCGACCGCGTGCAACGGCTCGGGCGACGACTCGGCCGGCAAGCCCGACGCCACCGTCACCGCCTCGGCGAGCGGCGGCGACGGCAAGCTCAAGGTGCCGTCCGACATCGCGAGCAAGCTCAAGGACCACGGCATCGACGTCGACCAGTGGGCCAAGGGCGGCTGGAAGAACTGGGACAAGGACAAGTGGCTCAGCGCGGCCAAGGACTTCGTCAACCCGGTGATCGAGGGTCTGTGGAAGCCGGAGCGGATGCAGTCCGCGAAGGAGGCCAACAAGACGCTGTCGACCAAGGACGCGTCCGCCGACCAGGGCATCAGCGACCCTGAGCCGGCGCCGATCCAGGCCGTCGCCGAGCGCACGCCCTACCACCGGCACGCGGCCCCGGTCGGCAAGGTCTTCTTCGACGGTCCCGAGGGATCGATGGTCTGCTCGGGCACGGTGATCAAGGACGTCAACCATCCGGGCAGGTCGAACCTGGTGTGGACGGCCGGCCACTGCGTGCACGCCGGCAAGGGCGGCGGCTGGTACCGCAACATCGCCTTCGTGCCGGCCTACAACGACCTCGGCGAGTCGGCGTCGCGGCTCCGCAGTGCCGGCGCCGCTCAGGTCGCGCCGTACGGCCAGTGGTGGGCGGACTGGGCCTCCACCTCCAGCCAGTGGATCCAGGGCGGTTCGGAGACGGGCGGCGCGGGCGCCGCGTACGACTATGCCGTGCTGCACGTGAAGCCGGAGCAGGGTGCCAAGTCGCTGGAGGAGACGGTCGGCGCGGCTCTGCCCGTCGACTTCTCCGCCCCGGCGCCGCGGGCGGTGTCGAGCATGGGTGCCTGGGGCTACCCGGCGGCGCCGCCGTTCAACGGCCTGAAGATGTTCCGGTGCATCGACCGGCCCGGCCGGCTCTCGCTGAGCCCCTCGCTGCCGACGATGTACCGCATCGGCTGCACCATGACGGGCGGTTCGTCCGGCGGCGGCTGGTTCCGCGTGGTGAACGGCAGGACCGCCCTGGTCTCCAACACCTCCATCGGCCCGTCCGACAACACCTGGCTCGCGGGCCCGCAGCTCGGCAAGGGCGCCGAGACGCTCTACGAGAACATGAGCAGGACGTACGGCGGCCGGTGACGCCGGAACGGCGACGGCGGAATGCCGAAGGCCCGCCCCCTGTCGCAGGGGGCGGGCCTTCGTGCGGTGGGTCAGAGGGCCGGAACGGGCACGTACGGCTGCAGTTCCGCGGCCAGTTCCTCGTGGACCAGCGCCTTGAGCAGGGTGCCCTCCGGGGTGTGCTCCTCGGAGATCACCTCACCCTCGTCGTGGGCGCGTGCCACCAGCTTGCCGTGGGTGTACGGCACCAGGGCCTCGATGTCGACGGACGGCCTCGGCAGTGCGTCGTCGATCAGCGCGAGCAGTTCGGCGATGCCCCGGCCCGTGCGGGCCGAGACGGCGATGGAACGCTTCTCGATCCGCAGGAGCCGCTGGAGAGTCAGCGGGTCGGCCGCGTCCGCCTTGTTGATCACGACGATCTCCGGCACGTCGGTGGCGCCGACGTCCCTGACCACCTCGCGCACGGCGGCGAGCTGCTCCTCCGGGTCCGGGTGCGAGCCGTCCACCACGTGCAGGATCAGGTCGGACTCGCCGACCTCCTCCATGGTGGAGCGGAACGCCTCGACCAGGTGGTGCGGCAGGTGCCGGACGAAGCCGACCGTGTCCGCCAGCGTGTACAGGCGGCCACTGGGCGTCTCCGCGCGGCGGACGGTCGGGTCCAGCGTCGCGAACAGCGCGTTCTCGACCAGGACCCCGGCGCCCGTGAGGCGGTTGAGCAGCGAGGACTTGCCCGCGTTGGTGTAGCCCGCGATGGCGACCGAGGGCACCCGGTGGCGCTTGCGCTCCTGGCGCTTGATCTCGCGGCCGGTCTTCATGTCCGCGATCTCCCGGCGCATCTTCGCCATCTTCTCGCGGATCCGTCGCCGGTCGGTCTCGATCTTGGTCTCACCGGGACCACGGGTGGCGAGGCCGCCGCCCTTGCCGCCGCCCATCTGACGGGACAGCGACTGGCCCCAGCCGCGCAGCCTCGGCAGCATGTACTGCATCTGCGCGAGCGCGACCTGCGCCTTGCCCTCTCGGGACTTGGCGTGCTGGGCGAAGATGTCGAGGATCAGGGCCGTACGGTCGATGACCTTGACCTTGACGACGTCCTCGAGGTGGATGAGCTGGCCCGGGCTGAGCTCACCGTCGCAGATGACGGTGTCCGCGCCCGATTCGAGGACGATGTCGCGCAGCTCGCTCGCCTTGCCGGAACCGATGTACGTCGCGGCGTCCGGCTTGTCACGGCGCTGGATCACTCCGTCGAGCACGAGCGCGCCCGCGGTCTCCGCGAGGGCGGCGAGCTCCGCGAGGGAGTTCTCCGCGTCCTGCACGGTCCCGGTGGTCCAGACGCCGACGAGCACGACGCGCTCCAGCCGGAGCTGCCGGTACTCGACCTCGGTGACGTCCTCGAGCTCGGTGGAGAGGCCCACCACACGGCGCAGGGCCGCACGCTCGGAGCGATCGAACTGATCGCCGTCCCGGTCTCCGTCGATCTCGTGGCTCCAGGCGACGTCCTCTTCCATCAGGGCATCGGCCCGAAGACCTTCGGCGTAGGTGTGCGCGAAGCGCTCAGTGTCCTGGGAAGGGGATGAAGAGGAGGTCATTGGATCCTTACGTCGATGGGGACTGCGTCACTGGTCACAACGTAGGAGTACCCCGGGAGATTCCCGGTACCCCACGTCGTGGACCCGACGATGGTCGCACGGTACGGCCCGTCTCGTCATCGCCTTATTGGGCGGCCCGGGCGGGCTTTCCCTTGCCGCCCTTGGCGTCGGGCGCGTCCGACGTCCAGTCCGGGTGGCCGGGCATCGGCGGGGTCTTCTCGCCGTAGAGCCACGCCTTGAAGAAGCCGCTCAGGTCGCGTCCGGAGATCCGGGAGGCGAGGCGCTCGTAGTCGGCGGTGTTCGCCGTGCCGTCCCGGTGGAGGCTCACCCAGCGGCGTTCCAGCTGCTCGAAGGCGGGGCGGCCGATCGTCTGGCGCAGGGCGTAGAGGGCGAGCGCGGCGCCGTCGTAGACGTTCGGCCGGAAGATGCTGATCTTCTGGCCGGGCTCGGGTCCCTTGGGCGCGGCGGGCGGGCCCCCGGCCGCGCGCCAGCCGTCGGAGGCCGCGTAGGCGGCCTTCATGCGCTTCTCCATGGGCTTGCCGGCCTTCTCCTGCGCGTACAGGGCCTCGTACCAGGTGGCGTGCCCTTCGTTGAGCCACAGGTCGGACCAGGTACGGGGGCTGACACTGTCGCCGAACCACTGGTGGGACAGCTCGTGCACCATGACCGACTCGACGTACCAGGCGGGGTAGGTGTTCCCGGCGAAGAGCTCCTTCTCGAACAGGGAGAGCGTCTGCGTCTCGAGTTCGAAGCCGGTGGAGGCGTCCGCCATGAGAATGCCGTACGTCTCGAAGGGGTAACGGCCGACCTTGCTCTCCATCCAGGCGATCTGGCCGGGCGTCTTGGCGAGCCAGGGTTCGAGTTCCTTGCGGTCCTCGGTGCGGACGACGTCGCGTACGGGCAGGCCGTGCGGTCCCGTGCGGTGCAGCACGGTGGAGCGGCCGATGGACACCTGGGCGAGCTCGGTGGCCATGGGGTGGTGGGTGCGATACGTCCAGGTGGTCGTCCCGCCGCTCCTCTCCCGGTCGGCCGGCAGACCGTTGGCGACGGCCGTGTAGCCGTCGGGGGCGGTGATCCGGAAGGTGAACAGCGCCTTGTCGGAGGGGTGGTCGTTGCACGGGAACACCAGGTGTGCGGCGTCGGCCTGGTTGGCCATGGCGAGCCCGTCGGAGGTCTGCACCCAGCCGCCGTCCTGGCCCTTGGCGGGCACCGGATCGCTGGTGTGCCGCACGGTGATCCGTGTCCAGCTGCCGGCGGGCAGCAGCTTGTCCGGCGTGACGACGAGGTCCTCGCCCGCGCTGGTGAAGGTGGCCGGCTCGCCGTCGACCCGGACCGACTCGACCGTGCCGTGGGCGAAGTCGAGGTTGAAGTGGTCCAGCGCCGCGGTCGTCCTGGCGTTGATCGTGGTGACCGCCTGGAGCGGCTTGCTGTTGCTGCCGCGGTAGGTGAGCGCGATGTCGTACGACTGGACGTCGTATCCCGGGTTGCCGAGGTACGGGAAGAGGCGGTCACCGACGCCCACGGGGGTGGCGGGCGTGCCGGCGGCGAGCAGGCAGACGGAGACGGCGGAGGCGAGCAGGGCGGTCGCCTTCAGGCGGCGGCGACCGCGCAGCTGACGGCGGAAGCGGGAGGGCACGGCGGCCCGGGGGCCGCGGGAAGAGGCTTCCGGCGTCCGGGAGCGAGGGGTGAGCAGCATGGATCACCGCTATCAGCGTGTACGCCCCGGACGGCGACGACGCGCGTCCGGCCCACCCGAACGGGTAGATCGGTGACGACGCGCGGCGCTCACGCCCCGGGCGTGTGCGCCCGGCTCACGTCGTACACGCCCGCCACGTTCCGCATCGCCCGCATCAGCGCGGGCAGGTGCGCCGCGTCGGGGAGCTGGAGGGTGTACGTGTGCCGGACGCGCTGCTGGGTCGGGGGCTCGACCGTCGCGGACACGATCTCGGCGCCTTCGAGGGCCATGGCCTCGGTGAGGTCCGCCAGCAGATGGGGGCGGACGAACGATTCGGCGAGCAGCGTGACCCGGCACTCGGTGGTGTCTCCCCAGCGCACGCCGACCTCCGCGCGCCCGGCGCTCTTCATGCGCTCCACCGCGGCGCAGGAGATCCGGTGGACGGTGACCACGCCTCCGCGCACCGCGAAGCCGGTCACCTCGTCCGGTGGCACCGGTGTGCAGCAGCCGGCCAGGCGTACGGTCGCGCCGGGCTGGTCGACGATGATGTCGGCCGTGGTGGAGCGCAGCACCGAGCCTTCGGCGGTGGGCCGGAGCGCGGCCGCCGGCGGTTCCTCCCGCTGCTCCCGCGCGTCGTCCGCGGCCGGATGGGCCGCGAGCCGGCGCTGGATGGCGATACGGGCGGCGGGCGTGTGCGCGTGCTCCAGCCACTCTCTGGAGGGCTCGGAGGCCGGGTCCTGGCCCATGAGGAGCTGGACCGTGTCGCCGTCGCGCAGGACCGTGCTCAGCGTCGCGAGGCGGCCGTTGACCCGGGCGCCGATGCACGCGTGCGCGTCCTCGCCGTACTGGGCGTACGCGGCGTCGACGCAACTGGCGCCCTCGGGCAGGCCGAGCGCGGCGCCGTCGGGCCGGAAGACGGTGATCTCGCGGTCCTGGGCGAGGTCCTCGCGCAGGGTCGACCAGAACGTGTCGGGGTCGGGCGCGCCCTCCTGCCAGTCGAGGAGGCGGGAGAGCCAGCCGGGGCGCGTGGGGTCGACGCGCTCGCCGTCGGCCGGGTCGTCGGGTGCCGGCGCGTACGGGTTGCCGAGCGCGATGACGCCCGCCTCGGCGACCTTGTGCATCTGGTGGGTGCGGATGAGGACTTCGGCCACCTGGCCGCCCGGATGGGCGACCGCCGTGTGCAGCGACTGGTACAGGTTGAACTTGGGGACGGCGATGAAGTCCTTGAACTCCGAGACCACGGGTGTCATGCAGGTGTGCAGTTCGCCCAGGACGCCGTAGCAGTCCGCGTCCTCGTTCACCAGCACCAGCAGCCGGCCGAAGTCGGCGCCGCGCAGCTGGCCGCGCTTGCGGGCGACGCGGTGGACGGAGACGAAGTGCCGGGGCCGGATGAGGACTTCGGCCGCGATGTCGGCCTCGCGCAGGTGGCCGCGTACCTCGTCGGCGATCTCGGCGAGCGGGTCGTCCGTGCGGGCGGCGTTGTCGACGATCAGTTCCCGGGTGTGTTCGTACTCCTCGGGGTGCAGGATCGCGAAGACGAGGTCTTCCAGTTCGGTCTTGAGCGCCTGGACGCCGAGCCGTTCGGCGAGCGGGATGAGGACGTCGCGGGTGACCTTCGCGATGCGCGCCTGTTTCTCGGGGCGCATGACGCCGAGGGTGCGCATGTTGTGCAGGCGGTCGGCGAGTTTGATCGACATCACGCGGACGTCGTTGCCGGTGGCGACCAGCATCTTGCGGAAGGTCTCGGGCTCGGCGGCGGCGCCGTAGTCGACCTTCTCCAGCTTCGTGACGCCGTCGACGAGGTAGCGGACGTCCGCGCCGAACTCCTCGCCCACCTGATCGAGCGTCACGTCCGTGTCCTCCACGGTGTCGTGGAGCAGCGAGGCCGTCAGAGTGGTGGTCTCGGCGCCGAGTTCGGCGAGGATCAGCGTCACCGCGAGCGGGTGCGTGATGTAGGGCTCACCGCTCTTGCGCATCTGGCCGCGGTGCGAGGACTCGGCCAGCACGTAGGCGCGGCGCAGGGGGTCGAGATCGGCGCCCGGATGGTGGGCGCGATGGGCGTCGACGACATGACTGATGGCACTGGGCAGCCGGTCACGTGCGGTGGGGCCGAGCAGGGCGGCACGGCCGAGGCGGCGCAGGTCGATGCGCGCCCGCCAGCGCGCCGCGGAACCTGCTGCCGGACCTGGGGTCGCGGGGTTCGTCGCCTCCGCACTCATGGGCACCTCCGGCTGCATGGACCGGCGGACGGGGTGCCCCAGGACGGACACGGCTCAGGGGATGGCAACGGTCCCCCGCCCGGGCCGGTGCTTGATGCTACCGAGCCCATCACGTGCGACTGACCGCCTCTCGCCGAGCGTGAAACGGATCACCCATTCGAGCGAAGAGATCGATGTTTACGATTTCGCGCCATGCGACCGGTGACGCACCGTGCTTTCGAACGCCCGGTCATCACAACGGAAGTTGACACATGCACCATCCGGCACACGCGCCTTCGATCCCAAGCCGCCGGACCACTCAGCGGACGAACGATTCCAGCCACTCGGCGTCGATCTCGCCTTCGGCGACGATCACCGCGGGACCGGTCATCTCGACCTCGCCGTCGGGCCGCTCGGTGATCAGCAGGGTTCCGCCGGGCAGGTCGACGGTGTACGTGGCCGGGCTTCCGGTCACGGCCGGGTCGGTGCCGTCCCGGCGGGCGGTGGCCACGGCGACCGCGCACGCGCCCGTGCCGCACGAGCGGGTCTCGCCGGAGCCGCGCTCGTGCACGCGCAGCGCGACGTGCCGGGGGCCGCGGTCGACCACGAACTCCACGTTCACCCCGTCCGGGTAGGCGGCGGCCGGGCTGAACGGCGGCGGGGTGCGGAGGGGGCCTGCGTGCGCGAGGTCCTCGACGAACGCGACCGCGTGCGGATTGCCCATGTTCACGTTCCGCGCGGGCCAGCTGCGCTCGCCGACGCTCACCGTGACGTCCCCTTCGGGCAGCCGCGCCCTGCCCATGCCGACGGTGACGTCACCGTCCTTGGCGATGTGCACCCTCTTCACGCCCGCGCGGGTGGCGACCGAGAGGTCGCCCTCGCCGGCGTACCCGGCCCGCTGGAGGTAGCGAGCGAACACGCGCACGCCGTTGCCGCACATCTCCGCGACCGAGCCGTCGCCGTTGCGGTAGTCCATGAACCACTCGGCCTCGGCGGCCGTGTGCTGCGCCTCGGGGTGGGCGGCGGACCGCACCACGTGCAGCAGGCCGTCGCCGCCGATGCCCGCGCGGCGGTCGCACAGGGCCGCGACGGCCGCCGGGGTCAGGCCGACGGCGTTCTCGGGGTCCGGGACGATCACGAAGTCGTTCTCCGTGCCGTGGCCCTTGAGGAAGGCGATCCGCGCGCGCGTGCTCATGCCTCGATCGTACGGGGTGGCCAGGACGGCCCCACGCGCGCGTGAACGTCAGCGCAGCCGGGCCACACGCCATACGGCGAGCACCACGACCGCCGCCAGGAACACGGTGTACGCCAGCACGACCCGCCAGTCCGGTCTGCGCCCGGAGCCGCGCTGCGGCAGCCCGGGCCACGTGTAACCCACGCGGCGGGCGGCCATCATGCCCCAGCCGGCCGCGCACGAGCAGATCAGCAGCCCCAGCATGGCGATCACCGCACCGCTGTCGCCGAAGTCGAAGGCGAGCGGGAAGGCGAACATCAGAGAGCCGATCGCGGCCAGGGCCACGATCGGGGCGAGCTGCCAGATGCGCAGCCGGCGCTGCGGGCGCAGCTCGACCTCGACCTCCGGACCACCGGCGAACATCTCGTCGGGCTCGGGGCCGTCCGCGGTCACTCCGCCCTGTGCGTCATCGGGTCCGTCGGAGCTCAGACGGTCCTCGTCCTGCTCCTGTTCACCGCTGTCGACGGTGAGGGGCTCGGTGCCTTGTGCGGTGTCGCGAGGGCCGGCCTCCATCGCCACGCGCCCTCCCAACTAGGACTTCACTGGTCGATCGAAGCTCGATGATGGCACGGCGCCGGAGGCCCGGACGGCGGCCGGAGCGTCCCGATGCCATCACGTGATCAGGCTGTAACCGGTCGTTCGACCAACGCCAGTGCGAGCTGCGGAAGTTCTGTGACATCCGCCGCAGCCCCACTGAGCCAGTGCACCCGCGGGTCGCGCCTGAACCAGGAATCCTGACGGCGGGCGAAGCGCTTGGTGGCGCGTACCGTCTCGGCCCGCGCCTCCTCCAGCGTGCACTCCCCCGCGAGCGCCGCGAGCACCTGCTGATAGCCGAGCGCACGGGCGGCCGTGCGCCCCTCCCGCAGTCCCCGCGCCTCCAGCGCGCGCACCTCCTCCACGAGCCCCGCCTCCCACATCCGGTCGACCCGGCGGGCGATGCGCCCGTCGAGTTCGGGACGGGCCACGTCGACGCCGATCTGGACGGTGTCGTAGACCGAGTCGTGCCCGGGGAGGTTGGCGGTGAAGGGCCGGCCGGTGATCTCGATCACCTCGAGCGCCCGGACGATGCGGCGGCCGTTGCTGGGCAGGATGGCCTGTGCCGCCTCGGGGTCGGCGGCGGCCAGCCGGGCGTGCAGCGCGCCCGAGCCACGCAGCGTGAGCTCCTCCTCCAGGCGCGCCCTGACCGCGGGGTCGGTGCCGGGGAACTCCAGGTTGTCGACGGCCCCGCGGACGTACAGCCCGGAGCCGCCGACCAGGATCGGCCAGCGGCCCTCGGCGAGCAGGGCGTCGATCTTCTCGCGGGCCAGTCTCTGGTACTCGGCGACGGACGCCGTGACCGTCACGTCCCAGATGTCGAGGAGGTGATGCGGGATGCCGCCGCGCTCCCCGGGCGTCAGCTTGGCCGTTCCGATGTCCATCCCCCGGTAGAGCTGCATGGAGTCGGCGTTGACGACCTCCCCGCCCAGGTGCTGGGCGAGAAGGACGCCCAGATCGGACTTTCCGGCCGCGGTGGGTCCGACGACGGCGATGACTCGGGGGGCGGGGGGTGCGCTGCTCACCGCACCAGTCTCGCAAACACCGAAAGGGCTCCTCGAACGAGTTACGTGACGGTGTGGAGGCGGGGTCGTTGCCCGTTGCGAGGTTTCGCCGCCGGTTTCGGGAGGCGGCGACCCGGACGGCGCAAACGGGCGCACCGGACGACGCGGGATTCCGCCCGCACGAGTAACGTAAGGAGCGGATATGAGCGTTTTTGCGCGACTTCTCCGGAGGTCGAGGACCACGGAGGAGGCGTCAACCGCCGAGGCACCCGCGAGCCCGCCGACGGCCGGGCCCGCGGCGGCCGAACCCTCGCCAGAAGCGGCCGAGGCGACGGGGCGGACCGGCGACCGGACCGAGGGCGGGCCCACGAAGCCGGAGACCGCCGAGGACACCCCGGTCGAGGACGGCGCCTCCGGCGAGGACAACGCCTCCCCCGAGGGTGTCGAGATCCCCAGGCAGCAGTCCGGCGGACAGCCGGCGGACAGCGAGGCCGGCGAGAACGCCCGTAGGTGATCGCTCCGCGCGCGAGTGAGCCGGCCGTGGCGCGGCGGTGGGCCCCGCGGCGAACGAGCCCGGGAACGACGAAAGGTGGACGATGGGTCTCCTGGACAATTTCAAGGCCAAGCTCTCCCCGGCCAAGGACAGGGTCTCCGGGCTCGCGCAGCAGCACGGGGACAGGATCACGCAGGGTCTCGACAAGGCCGCGAGGGTCGTCGACGAGAAGACCAAGGGCAAGTACAGCGACCGGATCCAGACGGGGACGGGCAGGGCCAAGGACGCCATGGACAAACTCGCGCACAAGGACGACGCGGGGACCGGCGGCGGCACGACCGCGGCGCCGGACTCACCACCGCCGGCGTCCTGACCGGAGGCACGGCACATCGGCGGACGGCCGCGGGGCCCGAGGGCTCCCGGCCGTCCGCCGTTTCCACCGCCCCGGGTCCTGGGGTCTGTACGGCCGGCGCGCTACGACCAGGCCGCGACCAGGTAGCCGACGCCGTACGGCGCGTCCTCGTACAGGAGGGCGCCGCTGAGGCCCGCGCCGTCGGCCGCGCCCGCGAGCACCTGCCAGGGGGCCCGGCCCGACGCCTTCAGCTCGTACGCCAGCCCGGGGTCCAGCTCCTCGAGGGCCGTCACGTCCGCCGTGGCCAGCGCCCGCGCGACCCGCGCGTCGAAAGGGGCCGCGCGCTCGTCGAGGTAACCGGGGGCCTTGAGCGTGCGGCAGGCGCTGGCGTCGCCCATCACCAGCAGCGCCACCCGCTCGGCCCGGGCCGCGATGTCCCTCCCGACCTGGACGCACCGCTCGGGCGCGAGAGGTTCCCCCACGCCGAGACCCTCGACCGGGGCGTCCGACCACCCGATCCGCTCCAGCAGCCAGGCGGCCACCGCGAGGGAGGGCGGCAGGACCCGCTCCGGGTCCGCGTCGGGCGCCTCCGGTGCACCCAGCCGTACGTCGACGTCCGCGCCGAAGCCGCCGAAGGAGCCTCGCGTGCCCTGCGGGTGCGTGCCGCGCCCGCCCTGCTCGGCGGGGCCGACGACCACGAGCAGGTCGGGCCGGGACGCGGCGAGCACCCCGAGCGCGTCGGCGCACGCCGTCCGGGCGGCGTCCAGTTCCGGAGCGGCGCCCGCGGCGACCTCGGGCACGAGCAGCGGCGGGCACGGGCAGACTGCGGCGGCGACAAGCATGATCGGCAGCGTACGCCGTCAGTACGTGAGGGGGCCCGAGTCCCACTCCAGCTCGGTGAAGAGGAACTGGTAGGTGAACACGCCCCCGGACGAGCCGTCACCGACCAGCATCCAGCCCTCGGCCGTACGGAAGCGCCGCATGCGCTGCGGGTACCGCGGATGCCTGGGCCGGTACAGCCTGACGAGCTCCCCGAACCGCGCCTCCGCCTCGTCGCGCGAGCCGTCGATCGTCGCCATCAGCTCGTACTGCCTGCGGTACGGCCCCTCGCCCGGCGGCTTGTCCAGCAGCAGCGCCCATCGCGCCATCAGGTGCTCTCCCCCGTGTCCACATCGTCGTCGGTCCCCCGGCCGGGGCCGGTCAGTCGCAGCCGCAGCCGCTTCCGGTCGCCACCGGCAGCGGCGCCGGCGCCCCGATCGTGGGCAGGCCCAGCAGCACGCCCGCGGGCTTGGCCGCCTCGGCCGCGTTGCGCTTCTCCCAGGCGTCGCCCGCGCGCGTGCGCCGCACGCCGAGGACGGCGCCCTCGGCGAGGAGGTGGTGCGGGGCGGCGTAGGTGATCCCGACCGTGACCACGTCGCCGGGGCGCACCTCCTGCTCGGGTTTGGTGAAGTGGACCAGGCGGTTGTCGGGGGCCCGGCCGGACAGGCGGTGGGTGGCGCCGTCCTTGCGGCCCTCGCCCTCGGCGACCATCAGCTCCAGGGTACGGCCGACCTGCTTCTTGTTCTCCTCCCAGGAGATCTCCTCCTGGAGGGCGACGAGACGCTCGTACCGCGCCTGGACGACCTTCTTGGGGATCTGGTTCTCCATCGTCGCGGCCGGGGTTCCGGGGCGCTTGGAGTACTGGAAGGTGAAGGCCTGGGCGAAGCGGGCCTCGCGGACGACGTGCAGCGTCTGCTCGAAGTCCTCCTCGGTCTCGCCGGGGAAGCCCACGATGATGTCCGTCGTGATCGCCGCGTGCGGGATGGCGGCCCGCACCTTCTCGATGATGCCGAGGTAGCGGTCCTGCCGGTAGGAGCGGCGCATCGCCTTCAGGACGGTGTCCGAGCCGGACTGCAGCGGCATGTGCAGCTGCGGCATCACGTTCGGGGTCTCGGCCATGGCCGCGATCACGTCGTCGGTGAAGTCGCGGGGGTGGGGGGAGGTGAAGCGGACCCGCTCCAGGCCCTCGATCCGCCCGCAGGCGCGCAGCAGCTTACTGAAGGCCTCGCGGTCGCCGATGTCGGAGCCGTAGGCGTTGACGTTCTGCCCGAGCAGCGTGATCTCGGAGACGCCCTCGGCCACCAGGGCCTCCACCTCGGCGAGGATGTCGCCGGGCCGGCGGTCCTTCTCCTTGCCGCGCAGGGCCGGGACGATGCAGAAGGTGCAGGTGTTGTTGCATCCGACGGAGATCGACACCCACGCCGCGTACGCGCTCTCGCGCCGGGTCGGCAGGGTGGACGGGAACGCCTCCAGGGACTCGGCGATCTCGACCTGCGCCTCCTCCTGCACCCGGGCGCGCTCCAGCAGGACCGGGAGCTTGCCGATGTTGTGCGTGCCGAAGACGACGTCCACCCAGGGCGCCCGCTGCACGATGGTGTCGCGGTCCTTCTGCGCCAGGCAGCCGCCGACCGCGATCTGCATGCCGGGCCGCGCGGCCTTCTTCGGGGCGAGGTGGCCGAGGTTGCCGTACAGCTTGTTGTCGGCGTTCTCACGGACCGCGCAGGTGTTGAAGACGACGACGTCCGCGTCACCGTCGGAGCCCTCCGGCGCGCGCACGTAACCGGCGTCTTCGAGCAGGCCGGACAATCGCTCGGAATCGTGCACGTTCATCTGGCACCCGTAGGTGCGCACTTCGTAGGTCTTCACGCCCACGGCCGGGCTCCGGTCGATGCTGCTCATGCGACAAGGGTAGGCGGTGCCGGAAGTGCCTCCCGCAGCCCTGTGGACAACCGGGGAGTCAGGGTTCGATCAGGCCCGCGCGGATCGCGTACCGCGTCAGTTCCAGGCGGTCGCGCATGCCGAGCTTGTGGAGCAGGTTCGCTCGGTGGCGCTCGACCGTCTTGGCGCTGATGAACAGCAGCTCGCCGATCTCCTTCGAGGTGTGCCCCTCGGCGACCAGCTTGAGGATCTCCTCCTCGCGCTCGGTGACCGCGCGCGCGGGCAGGCCGTCGCCCCGGTGCAGCCGCTCCAGGTAGGAGCGGACCAGGGCGCGCTCGGCCCCGGGGTACACGAACGGCTCGCCGCACACGGCAGCGCGGCACGCCCCGACCAGGTCGCGGTCGGCCGCGGACTTCAGGACGTAGCCGCTCGCCCCGGCCTTGAGCGCCTCGAAGAAGTACTGCTCGTTGTCGTACATCGTCAGGATGAGGATGTGCAGGCCGGGCAGGCGGCGGGAGAGCTCACGGGCCGCCTGGAGACCGGTCGTCCGGGGCATGGCGATGTCCAGGACGGCCAGATCCACCTCGCGCGTGCGCGCCAGGTCGACCGCCTCGGCTCCGTCCCCGGCCTCGGCGACGACCGTCAGATCCGGTTCGCCGTCCAGGATGAGGCGCACTCCCTGGCGTACGAGGGCGTGGTCGTCGGCGAGCAGCACGCGCGCGGGGGCGGTCATCGGCGGCCTCCTTCGGCGACGGGGATGCGCAGGCGGACGTCGGTGCCCGCCTCTGGGCCGGGTTCGAGCGACAGCTCGGCACCGATGAGCAGCGCGCGTTCGCGCATGCCGCGGATCCCGGCGCCCTCCGGGGCCCTGCCGAGGCCCGTGCCGTTGTCGCGGACCAGGAGTTCGACGCCGTCGCCGAGCGGCCGGAGCCGGAGCTCGGCACGGTCGGCACGCGCGTGCCGTGCGGTGTTGGTCAGCCCCTCCTGGGCCACGCGGTAGACGACCAGTTCGGACTCCTCGGTCAGCGGGGGCAGATCACCGGGGACGCTGTGGCGCACCGTCAGCCCGCGCGTGGTGAACTCGGCGGCGAGCGAGCGCACGGCGCTGACCAGGCCGAGCTCCTCCAGGACGCCGGGGCGCAGCCGGCGGGCGATGCGGCGGATCTCGTCCAGGCCCGCGCGGGTGGCCTCCTGCGCCTGGCCCACCTCCGCGCGCAGTTCCTCGGGGACCCGGTCGGCGACGCGCTTGAGCTGGAGGAGGACCGCGGTCAGGGTCTGGCCGACCTCGTCGTGCAGTTCGCGGGCGATCCGCTGCCGCTCGCGCTCCTGCGCCGACAGCGCACGCGCCGCACCGGCCGCCCGCTCGCTCTCCAGCCGGTCGAGCATCGTGTTGTACGTCGTGATCAGCTCGGCCGCCTCCGCCGGACCGCCGACCGCCGCGCGGGCGCCGGGACGCAGCAGATCCGCCGTGGACATGGCCCGGCCGAGCCGTCGCAGCGGGGTGAGGCCGAGCCGCAGCACGACCGCGTTGCAGACCAGCAGGAAGGCCAGGCCCGCGACGACGACCAGTGCCTCGGCGGGCAGGACGGGTGTGGAGACGGTGACCGGGCCCAGGAGCAGGGCGGCGGCCACGGTCAGGCCCGCGGCGTTGAGGGAGAAGATCCGCCAGAACAGCGACACGGTCTTCCCTCTCGCTCTGATCGCGGGCGCTTCCGGCGTGCTCGTCCCCGGCGCCCCGGGCACGGTTCCGGCCAGCCTCACCGGCCGTCCCCGGCCGCGTATATCCGTCACGTCACCCATGTCGCCACCGTACGGCCGAATGGCAGCATGCGAACGGGCCCGGTGATCACCGGCAGCTCATGACCATGCCGCCGCACACAGAGGAGAAACGTGTCTGCGCCACGCCTGAGGGCGACACCGCTGCCGGGTATCGGGGTCCAGTACGACCTGGTAACCCGTGACCAACGCCATCTGTCGGTGGTGGCGCACCGCGACGGCGCGCGCACGGTGAACGTGTACCGGGCCGACGATCCCGACTCGTGCGCCCACTCGCTGCGGCTGACCGGTGCCGAGGCGGGCGCGTTGATCGACGCGCTGAAGCCGTCCCACCACAGCGCGAGCCTGCTGTACACCTCCGACCTGGGCTTGGTCGCCGAGCGGATCGAGGTGGCCGCGGCCTCGCGCTGGAACGGTCGGGTGCTGGGCGACACACGGATGCGGACGCAGACGGGGGCGTCCGTGGTGGCGGTGCTGCGCCGGGCCGAGGCGATTCCCTCGCCCACGCCGGACTTCAGGCTGGCGGGCGGTGACATCGTGATCGTCGTGGGCACGCGCGAGGGCGTCGACGCCGCCGCGGCGATACTCGGGCGGGAGTGAACCGGTGCACTCCGCGGTGTTGTTGATCGAGTTCGGCTCCATCCTCCTCGGCCTCGGTCTGCTCGGCCGGGCGGCCGGCCGCTTCCGGCTCTCCCCCATTCCGCTGTACCTGCTGGCCGGGCTGGCCTTCGGCGAGGGCGGTCTGCTGCCGCTCGGGGCCAGCGAGGAGTTCGTCGCCATCGGCGCCGAGATCGGCGTCATCCTGCTGCTGCTGATGCTGGGTCTGGAGTACACGGCCGGTGATCTGGTCACCAACCTCAAGGCGCACCATCCGGCCGGCCTGGTCGACTGCGCCCTCAACGCCGTGCCGGGCGCGGTGGCGGCTCTGCTGCTCGGCTGGGGGCCGGTGGCCGCGGTCGTGCTGGCGGGTGTCACCTGGATCTCGTCGTCCGGGGTCATCGCGAAGGTGCTCGGCGATCTGGGGCGCGTCGGCAACCGGGAGACCCCGGTGATCCTCAGCGTCCTCGTGCTGGAGGACCTGGCCATGGCGGTGTACCTGCCCATCGTGACCGCGCTGGTGGCCGGGGCCGGGCTGCTCGCGGGGAGCGTGACGCTGGCGGTGGCGCTGGGGGCGGCGGGGCTGGTCCTGCTGGTGGCCGTGCGCTACGGGCGCGTCATCTCACGGTTCGTCTCCAGCGACGATCCGGAGAAGCTGCTGCTCGTCGTGCTCGGCCTGACGATCCTGATCGCGGGCGTCGCGCAGCAGCTCCAGGTGTCGGCCGCGGTGGGCGCGTTCCTGGTCGGCATCGCGCTGTCCGGTGAGGTCGCTGAGGGGGCGCACACTCTGCTGAGCCCGCTGCGGGACCTGTTCGCCGCGGTCTTCTTCGTCTTCTTCGGGCTGCACACGGACCCGGCGAGCATCCCGCCCGTGCTGCTGCCCGCACTCGCCCTCGCGCTGCTCACCGCCGCGACGAAGATCGCCACCGGGTACTGGGCGGCACGGCGGGCCGGCATCTCCGTCGGGGGCCGGTGGCGCGCGGGCGGCGCCCTGGTGGCCCGCGGCGAGTTCTCGATCGTGATCGCCGGCCTCGCGGTGAGCGCGGGCATCGAACCCTCACTCGGCCCCCTGGCCACGGCCTACGTCCTGATCCTGGTCGTCCTCGGCCCCCTCACCGCCCGCTGCACCGAACCCCTGGCCCGCCGCCTGACAGGACGCCTCAAGGACCGCACGCAGTCCCCACCGCCGGCGGAGACGCCTGCGCCGGTGGGCGACCGGCCTTCCTGAGGCCGGGCCGGATGCCGGACCGGATGCCGGACCGGATGCCGGACCGGATGCCGGACCGGATGCCGGCGGGCGGAGCCCACGCGGCCGGGCCCACGGGCCGGCCGGCCATCCGGGCCCGTCCCGGCCGCAGCCGCGCGGAGCGGCCACGATCCGCGCGAGAGGACCGCGCGAACCCTCCCCGGTCCCCAGCCCGGCACCCACGTCGCCTCATCGCCCGGAGGAGAGCGCGCCGGCCCCTCCGGGGCGAAAGCCGGGCGAGTGGAGGCGCCCCCGCGTCCGCGGACTACCGGCGCTCCCGGCCACGAGCGGCTGCCCTTCCGGCACCGACAACGCCCTTCGTGGTCGAGTTGCGCCCCCGTTGTGACTCCCGCCCTGGTCAGCATCGCGCACCGGCTGGCAGGATCCCACGCATGTCCACGATGTTCCGCCGGATCGGCCGACGCCGGGCCCTGCAGGGCGCGGTCGCCGGCGTCGTCGCCCTCGGGCTGCTGCTGTGGTGGCTGCTGCCCCTGGGCGAGGCGGCCCCGAGCGGGGCGATCACCGTCAGCACGGGCACGCAGGCCGGCGTCTATCAGCAGTACGCCAAGCTCCTGCGCACCGCGCTCGACAAGGACATGCCCCACCTGAAGGTGACGCTCCAGACCAGCGACGGTTCACAGGAGAACGTCACGCGCGTGGCGACCGGCGAGGCCGACTTCACCATCGCCGCGGCCGACGCCGTGGAGACGTACAAGCTCCAGCACGGGACCAACGCCGGTCGTCTGCGCGGCGTCGCCCGCCTCTACGACGACTATGTGCAGCTGATCGTGCCGCGCGGCTCGGACATCGACTCCGTCGCGGACCTCAAGGGCAAGCGCGTGGCCGTGGGACCGCCCAGCTCGGGCGTGCGGCTGATCGCCGACCGCGTGCTCCAGGCGGCCGGCATCGACGCGAAGAAGGACATCACGCCGTTCGCCGACGGCATCAACACCGCTCCGGAGCGGCTGCGGCAGGGCAGGATCGACGCGTTCTTCTGGTCGGGCGGGGCGCCGACGCTGGGACTGCAGCAACTCGCCGACGGCTTCACCTTCCGCTTCGTGCCGATCCGGGCCGGCCTCGTCGCCAAGTTGCACAGCCAGGGCGGCGCCACCCGCTACTACCGCACCACCAACATGCCCGAGTCGGCCTACCCCAGCGTCCAGAACGGGGTCGCCGTACCGACGATCGCGGTCGCCAACCTGCTGATCACGCGCACGGACATGAACCCCCGGCTCACCGAGTGGGTGACCCGCACCGTGATCAAGAGCCGCGACCGGATCGGCACCCGCGTCCACTCCGCGCAGCTCGTCGACCTGCGCACCGCGATCTACACCGACCCGCTGGCCCTGCACGAGGGCGCCCGGCGCTACTACCGCTCCGTCAAGCCGTAGGACCCCTCACCGGGCCGTTCGCCGACTCACCGAACCCTTCGCCGTCGCCGGCTCACCCGGCCGTTCGCCGGCTCACCCGGCCGTGGGGCTGTTCCTCGGTACCGCCACCGTCACCGTCAGGCCGTGCGGCTCGTGACGGGCGTAGGAGAGGGAGCCGCCGCCCGCCGCGAGCAGGGTGCGCGAGATGGACAGGCCGAGGCCGGACCCCTTGACGTTCTGATGGCGGCCGCTGCGCCAGAAGCGGTCGCCGATCCGGCCGAGCTCCTCGTCGGTCAGGCCCGGGCCGTTGTCGCTGACCACGACGGTCGAGGTCCCGCCGTCGGCCGCCACCGTCACCTCGACGCACTCGCCCTCGGGCGTGAACTTCACCGCGTTGTCGATCACCGCGTCCAGGGCGCTGGACAGGGTGACCGGGTCGGCCCAGGCGGTGGTCGCCGGGCAGTTGCCGACCAGCCGCACACCCTTGGCCTCGGCGGTCGGCGTCCAGGCCGCGACGCGCTCGGCGGTCAGCTCGCCGATGTCGGTGACCCGCAGATCGGCCTCGGTGTGCTCGGCCAGGGCCAGGTCGAGCAGGTCGTCGAGAACCTCCGCGAGGCGCTTGCCCTCGGTGCGTACCGATGCCACCTCCTCGTTGCCCTCCGGCAGTTCCAGCGCGAGCAGCTCGATGCGCAGCAGCAGCGCGGCGAGCGGGTTGCGCAGCTGGTGCGAGGCGTCGGCGACGAAGGCGCGCTGCTGCTCCAGCACGTCCTCGACGTTGTCCGCCATCTCGTTGAACGACCGTGCCAGGCGCTGGAGTTCCGGCGGCCCGCCCGCGGCCGCGACCCGCGACTTCAGCCGGCCGCTCGCGATCGCGTGCGTGGTGGCGTCCAGCACGCGTACGGGCCTGAGCACCCAGCCGGTGAGCCGGAGCGCGGCGCCGACCGCGAGCAGCATCGCGGCGATCTCGCCCACGCCGATGATCAGCCAGCCGTGCAGGATCCGGGAGCGCAGCTGCCCGGTGGGCGAGTCGGTGACGACGACCGCGACGACGTCGCCGTCCCGGATGACCGGCGAGGCGACGACCAGCCGGCCGCGCTGCCAGGGCCACACCTGCCGGGGGTCGTGGCTGCGGCGGCTGAGCAGCGCCTCGGCGAACGCCTCGCGCACCTCGCCCGCCTCCGGGAGGAAGAACGTCTGCGGCGCCTGGGCCATGGGGACGTCGGTCCGGCAGAAGACGCCGGCCCTGATGCCGTAGACGCCGTAGTAGCTGGCCAGCTCGGTGGTGAGGGTGTCGAGGCGCTCGTCCCTGGACGTGCGCGTGGAGCTGCACGCGTCGGTGACGAACTGCGCGAGCGACGCGAAGCGGGCCGTGTCGTCGATCCGGTCGACGACGACCTTCTGCTGCTGCGCGGCGGCCACGCTGACGGCGAGCGGGACGCCGAGCGCGAGCAGTACGGCCGCCATCAGGACGATCAGCAGCGGAAGAAGACGTGTACGCACCCGTGCAGGCTACGAAGCCGGGGCGACGAGCCGGTAGCCGACGCCGCGCACGGTCTCGATCAGGGCCGGCATGCGCAGTTTGGCGCGCAGGGACGCCACGTGCACCTCCAGGGTGCGGCCGGTCCCCTCCCAGCTGGTGCGCCACACCTCGCTGATGATCTGCTCCCGGCGGAAGACGACCCCGGGGCGCTGCGCGAGCAGGGCGAGCAGATCGAACTCCTTGCGGGTGAGTTGGACGACCGAACCGTCCACGCTGACCTGCCGGGTGGGCAGTTCGATGAGCACGGCCCCGAGACGCAGCGCGTCGTCGCCGCCACCCGCCGGGTCCTCGTGGGCGGTGCGCCGGCTGACGGCGTGGATCCGCGCGAGCAGTTCACCGGTGTCGTACGGCTTCACCACGTAGTCGTCGGCGCCGAGGTTGAGGCCGTGGATACGGGAGCGCACGTCGGAGCGGGCGGTGACCATGATCACCGGGGTGCCGGTGCGCTTGCGGATCTTGCCGCAGACCTCGTATCCGTCCTGGTCGGGAAGGCCCAGGTCGAGCAGGACGACGCCGAAGCAGTCGCCCTCCGGAACCAGCGCCTGCAGAGCTTCCTCGCCGCTGCGCGCGTGCGTGACGTCGAAACCGTGCCGGGCCAGAACCGCGGAGAGGGCGGCGGCCACATGGTTGTCGTCCTCGACGAGGAGCAGCCTCATCCGGTCCTCCTTCGGTTCATCGGCCGTGCGGTCGGCAGGGGTGGAGAATTCCGTGCACGCGCGCGCGTGCACCACCGCAGTCACGCTGATGGACGACGACGGCGTCAAGAGGGTTCCGGTTGCGCGCGGCTTCCGTTATCCGGCCGATACGCCCCCGCCGGGAACTGCTACGACACGTGTCCGATTGCTATCGGATCGTGATGCTCAGATTCCCCTCAGATGTAATGACGCTGGTCGTCGCCGGTTACTACTGTCCTCCGAAACCGAGGAGGACGGAGCCTGAGAGCGATGACCGAAGTATCGGTGGCCAAGGAAGACGTGGCCAGTGCAGGCGAGCTTGTCGTCCTGAAGAGCGTCAACAAGCACTTCGGCGCGTTGCACGTGCTGCAGGACATCGATCTGACGATCGCCCGCGGCGAGGTCGTGGTGGTCATCGGACCGTCCGGGTCCGGCAAGTCCACCCTGTGCCGCACCATCAACCGTCTCGAGACCGTCGACTCGGGCTCGATCGCGATCGACGGCAAGCCGCTGCCCCAGGAGGGCAGGGAGCTGGCCCGGCTGCGCGCCGACGTCGGCATGGTCTTCCAGTCCTTCAACCTCTTCGCGCACAAGACCGTGCTCGAGAACGTGATGCTGGGCCAGATCAAGGTCCGCAAGGCCGACAAGAAGAAGGCCGAGGAGAAGGCCCGGGCCCTGCTGGACCGGGTCGGCGTGGCCACGCAGGCGGACAAGTACCCCGCGCAGCTCTCCGGCGGCCAGCAGCAGCGTGTCGCCATCGCGCGTGCCCTGGCCATGGACCCGAAGGTCATGCTCTTCGACGAGCCGACGTCCGCGCTCGACCCGGAGATGATCAACGAGGTCCTCGAGGTCATGCAGCAGCTCGCCCGGGACGGCATGACCATGATCGTCGTCACCCACGAGATGGGCTTCGCACGATCGGCTGCAAACCGTGTGGTCTTCATGGCGGACGGCAGGATCGTCGAAGAGGCTCGGCCCGACCAGTTCTTCAGCAATCCGCGCAGCGACCGCGCCAAGGACTTCCTGTCGAAGATCCTGCACCACTGACGGCCGGTCCGCCCCGCCCGGCCACCGCCGGCCCCGGTCTCCACCGTCTCCGCGCCGGCTCTCAGCTCCTCACCACCCAAAGGATGTTCACCATGAAGCTCCGCAAGGTCACCGCCGCCTCGGCCGCTGTCCTCGCCCTCGCCGTGGCCGCCACGGCGTGCGGGTCCAGCGACAAGGACAAGGACAGTGGGTCGTCCGGCGGCGGAAACAAGATCAAGATCGGTATCAAGTACGACCAGCCCGGCCTCGGCCTGAAGGAGCCGAACGGCACCTTCTCCGGTTTCGACGTGGACGTGGCCACCTATGTCGCCGGGAAGCTCGGCTACAAGCCCTCGCAGATCGAGTGGGTCGAGACCAAGAGCGCCGACCGGGAGAACGCCCTCTCCCGCGGCGACGTGAAGTTCATCGCGGCCACGTACTCGATCACCGACGAGCGCAAGCAGAAGGTCGACTTCGCCGGTCCCTACTTCCTGGCCCACCAGGACCTGCTGGTGAAGAAGGACTCCGACATCACCAAGGGCACGGACCTCAACGGCAAGAACCTGTGCTCCGTGACGGGCTCCACCTCGGCGCAGAACGTCCAGAAGTCGATCGCGCCCAAGGCCAACCTCAAGGAGAACGGCGGCTACTCGGAGTGCATCGCGAGCCTCCAGAGCGGTGCCGTGGACGCGCTGACCACCGACGACTCGATCCTCGCGGGCTACGCCGCGCAGGACAAGTACAAGGGCCAGTTCAAGCTCGCCGGGCTCAAGCTCAGCAACGAGAACTACGGCATCGGTGTGAAGAAGGGTGACTCCGCGACCCTGAAGAAGATCAACGACGCCCTGACGACCATGGTCAGCGACGGCACCTGGAAGAAGGACGTCGAGAAGAACTTCGGCCCGGCCAACTACCAGTACGAGCCCGCCCCGAAGATCGGCCAGATCGTCCAGTAGGGCGAGGGCTCCGGACCGGGGCCACCGCAGGGTTTCTCAGGGGCGCGCCGCCACCCCCCGCGATCACGGCGGCGGCGCGCCACGCCCTCCTCGTACGCCACCCACCCGGAAGCGCGGGAGATCGTGTTCGACTTTCTTCAAGGTTATGACGTCCTGGGGGCGTTCTGGATGACGGTGAAACTCACCGTCCTCTCCGCCCTGGGCTCCCTGGTCTGGGGCACCCTGCTGGCCGCGATGCGGGTCAGCCCGGTCCCGCTCATGCGCGGATTCGGCACCGCCTACGTCAACATCGTCCGGAACATCCCCCTGACGGTCATCATCGTCTTCACCTCGCTCGGCCTCGCCGACATCTTCGGTGTGACGCTGGGTGCCTCCGACTTCAAGATCCAGGGCTTCCGGCTGGCGGTGCTCGGCCTCATCGCCTACCACGCGGCCTTCGTCTGCGAGGCGCTGCGCTCCGGCATCAACACCGTGCCCCTGGGCCAGGCGGAGGCGGCCAGGGCCATCGGGCTGAACTTCAGCCAGACACTCCGGCTGATCGTGCTGCCGCAGGCCTTCCGATCGGTGATCGGCCCGCTGGCCAACGTCCTGATCGCGCTGACCAAGAACACCACCGTGGCGTCCGCGATCGGCGTGGCCGAGGCCGCCTACCTGATGAAGACGATGATCGAGAACGAGGCCCAGACGCTGCTCATCGGCGCGGTCTTCGCCTTCGGCTTCGTCGTACTGACCCTGCCGACCGGCCTGTTCCTGGGCTGGCTCGGCAAGCGAATGGCGGTGAAGCGATGAGCTCCGTCCTCTACGACACCCCCGGCCCCCGGGCCAGGCGGCGCAACGTCCTCCTCTCGGTGCTCTTCGTCCTGCTGCTCGCCCTGCTGGTGTGGTGGGTCTGGCAGACGATGGACGACAAGGGCCAGCTGAAGTGGTCCCTCTGGGAGCCGTTCACGACCTCCGACGCGTGGACGACGTATCTGCTGCCCGGCCTCGGCGACACGCTGAAGGCCGCCGCGCTGTCCATGGTCATCGCGCTCCCGCTGGGCGCCTTCTTCGGCATCGCGCGCATGTCCGAACACCGTTGGGTCCGTGGTCCGGCGGCCGTCGTGGTCGAGTTCTTCCGCTCGATCCCGGTCCTGCTGCTGATGCTGTTCGCCAACGAGTTCTACGCCCGCTCCACCGGCGTCGGCACCGAGGACCGGCCCCTGTACGCGGTCATCACGGGCCTGGTGCTCTACAACGCCTCGGTCCTCGCCGAGATCGTGCGGGCCGGCATCCTCGCGCTCCCCAAGGGACAGACGGAAGCCTCGTACGCGATCGGTCTGCGCAAGAGCCAGACGATGGCCGGCATCCTGCTCCCGCAGGCCGTCACCGCCATGCTGCCGGCCATCGTCAGCCAGCTCGTGGTCATCGTGAAGGACACGGCGCTCGGCGGCGTGATGATCGGCTACACGGAGCTGCTCAACGCACGCAGCACGCTGGCCGCCAACTACGCCAACGTGATCCAGAGCTTCGTCGTGGTGGCGATCATCTACATCATCGTCAACTTCCTCCTCACCAGCTTCGCCGGCTGGCTGGAGGGCAGGCTGCGGCGCAGCAAGCGCAGCACCGGCGCGGTCCTCGGCGCCGAGGACGCCGTCGAGCTCAATGCGGCCGAGGTTCACGGCCCCTAGGGAGCCGGTGCCGATACCTGATGATCAGTCAAGTGGCATGAACGGCGCACGGGGGCAGTGGCATGATCGCCACTGCCCCCGTCGCTTGACGCAAACCCCGCCAATGGGTTGCATACGTTCTGTGATCGTGCACCCTGCTCCAACCCTCTGTTCACATGCGTCCGCGAGGACATCGCCGCGGTCAGGGGGCGCCGCGCCGTGGACCCGGTGATCATCGTCGGAGCGGGGCCCGTCGGGCTCACGCTCGCCCTGGCGCTGGCCCGTCAGGACGTGCCTGCCGTCGTGCTGGACGAGGGCCCCGGCAAGGACGAACAACGTCCCGCGCGCACCGTGGTCCTGCGCGAGGAGACCGCCGCGCTGCTGGAGCGGCTGACGAGCCTGCCGCTCTCGCGGGAGGGGGCCCACTGGGCCGCATGGCGGTCCGTACGGCGCAAGCAGGTGATGCGCGAGGTCACGTTCGGCGACGACGAGCCCTCCCCCCTGCACATCGCCCAGCACGTCCTGACCGGCGCCCTGCGCGAGGCCCTGGCCGCCGAGCGCCTGGTGCAGGTCGTCGTGGACAGCCGCCTCGACGGCGTCGAGCAGGAGGCCTCGGGCGTCACCGCCCACACCCGCGGCCCCCAGGGCACGTACTGGCGTGGCAGTTACCTGGTCGGCTGCGACGGCCCGCGCTCCACCGTGCGCAAGCTCCTGGACATCCGCTTCCCCGGCCGTACGGCGGTGGAGCGACACGCCGTGGCCACACTGCGCACGGAACTTCCGTGGCCGGACGAGGCGTTGCTCCATCGGATGCCGCCGTGGCGGACGTCCGGGCCCCCGGCCGCGGAGGTGACCGCCCGCCCCCTCCCGGACGACGTGTGGCGCCTGGACTGGCTGCTGCCGCCGGGCAAGGACCTGGTCACGCCCGAACTGCTGCTGGCACGCGTCCGGGAGACGCTCGGCGGCTGGTCGGGCGGCTCGGCGCCGGCGTACGAGCTCCTCGACACCGGCGTGCACACCGTCCATCACCGGCTGGCCCGGCGGTGGCGGGCCAGCCGGGTCTTCCTCGCCGGGGACGCGGCACACCTGCTCGGCGCGCTGGGCACGCAAGGACTCGACGAGGGGCTCAAGGACGCCGACAACCTGGCCTGGAAGCTGGCGCTGGCCTGGCATCACGGGCCGCACGAGGCCCTGCTCGACAGCTACCAGGCGGAGCGGCGCGGAATCGTCGCCGCCCGGCTGCGCGCCGCCGACCAGGTGCTGCCGCTGCTGCGCGGCGGAGGAGGGCTGCGCGCGTACGTGCCCGGCTCGGCCCGCGGTCACGACGCGCTGCTCACGGACGGTCACCTGGGGCGCGGTGCGCTCGGTGCGCCGGGGGCGTACGACCACTCGCCGCTGGCGCCCCGGCACCTGGAGGCCGAGGTCCCGGTGGGCACGGCGCCCGGCGCCGCGGTCACCGATGTGCGCGTCACCGCGGAGGACGGTTCCTTCGTGCAGCTGCGGGACCGGCTGGGACACGATGCCCTGCTGGTGGTGCTGGTCGCGCCCGGCACGGGGGTGTGGGCGCGCAAGCACTGGGTGAGCGCCGGGATCATGCCGCGGCTGGCGGCCGCGGTGGCCGCGCTGCCACACCGGGCCGAGCTGCTGGTCGCCGAGAGCTACCCCGGTGCGGCCCCGCACACGGTGCTGCTGGTGCGCCCCGACGGTCACCTGGTCACGGCGCTGGGCGGCGTGCGCCCGGCCGACCTGTACGCGGCGGCGGAAACCACGCTCGGCGGGCCGGCGAAGGAGGAGGCCACGGTCGGCCCGGCCGCGAAGTGACCGTACGCACCGTCACCCCGTGGTCCGGTCAGTGACGGTGAGTTGACCGTTCTGCACCACCGACGGTCTACTCCGGATCGTGACCGACACCTTGACGCGCCTGTGGCGGAGGGTCCACATGGACCTCGTCCGCTACTCGGGCTGCGTGTGTCGCCCGTCCTGCTGAATTCGCATCACTTTTTTCCGAGCGCGCCTCAGTGCTTCCACGCGCCCCCTCGCGAACTCTTCAGGACGTGTCCCATGTCCGTCATCACGTCCACGAGGTGCTCAACGAGTCCACCGCACGGCTGCGGTCTCCGTCCACGCCTCCTGTCCGCCCCTGCCCCGGATCGGCCGCTACAGTCGCACGGGCCAAGTGCTCCGTCTGGAGCAGGTCGAGCTCCCGGAGGAGTGGCAGTGAGCGGGACGGCGAACGGCGCGGGCGAACGGCCCGTCGGCATCGACGAGTTGCTGGAGCGGATACGCCAGGGCTACGAGCGCATCGAGCCCGGCGAGGCGTACGACGCCGCCGAGGCCGGCGAGGCGCTCCTCGTCGACATCCGCTATGCCGCCCTGCGCGAGCGGGACGGCGTGATCCCCGGCGCCCTCGTCGTCGAGCGCAACGAACTGGAGTGGCGCCTCGACCCTCAGGGCAGCCACCGCCTGCCCGAAGCCACCGGTCACGACGTGCGGGTCGTGGTGATCTGCAACGAGGGCTACGCCTCCAGCCTCGCGGCGGCGTCCCTGCACCGGCTGGGGCTCGGCCGGGCAACCGATCTGGTCGGCGGATTCCAGGCATGGAAGGCGGCGGGGCTGCCGGTGACGCCGTAGGCGGGCGCGGATCGTCGTCCGGCACGCGAACGGCTCCCGCCGTGCCGGGCCCGCGTCAGAACCCCTCGTCCCCGAGGAACTCCGTGTCCTCGCCCTCTTCCTCCAGCGCCTGCCGTACCACCCGCAGGGCCATGCCCTGGGGGTAGCCCTTGCGGGCGAGCATGCCCGCGAGACGGCGCAGCCGCTTGTCCCGGTCGAGGCCGCGTGTGGCCCGCAGCTTGCGGGTGACGAGGTCGCGAGCGGTCGCCTCCTCCTGCTCGGAGTCGAGCCGGGAGACGGCCTCGTCGATCAGCGTGGAGTCGACGCCCTTGGTGCGCAGCTCCTGGGCCAGGGCCCGCCTGGCCAGGCCGCGGCCGTGGTGCCGGGACTCCACCCAGGCGCCCGCGAACGCGCCGTCGTCGATCAGCCCGACCTCCTCGAACCGCGACAGCACCTCCTCCGCGGCGTCGTCGGGGATCTCCCGCTTGCGCAGGGCGTCCGCGAGCTGCTTGCGCGTGCGCGGGGTCCCGGTGAGCAGGCGCAGGCAGATCGCCCGTGCCCGCTCCACCGGGTCCCCTGAGGACTCCTCCTGCTCGGCCCTCGACGAAGAGGAGGAGCCCCCGTCCTGATCGGACGCCTCGTCGCGACGCCGCCGGCGGCGTCCGCGGGAACCGCCGGCGCCACGGGCTCCGTCACGAGCCCCACCGCCCCGGCGAGAGCGGCCACGGGACGAGCCGAAACCCTCCGGCGCCCCGTCGTCGCGCCGTTCCCCGCCGCCCGACCCGTCGTGGTACGAGCCGTCGTCGTCGCCCGAGCCGTCGTCACCGAACGGCCCGTCTGCGCCGTACGAGCCCCGCGCGTCGTACGGCGCGGCGCGGCCGTGTCCTCCGTCCGCGCCGTGCCCCGCATCGTCACCGTACGCGGCGCGGCCCGGCCCGGCGGCTCCCCCGTCGTTCCCGCCGCTCCGCTCACCCGCGGCGTCCTGGTAGGCGTACTCGGCCCAGTCGGTTCGCCGTGTCATGCGTCAGCTCTTGGCAGCCGGAGCCTTGGCCTTGGCCGCCTTGGCCGCCGGGACGGGCACCGACTTCGCGGCGTCGCCCGCGGTGGCCGAGACAGCGGCGTCCGCACCGGGCTCCGCGGCCGGATTCTCCGGACGCACTCCGACGCCCAGCTTCTCCTTGATCTTCTTCTCGATCTCGTTGGCCAGGTCGGGGTTGTCCTTGAGGAAGTTGCGCGCGTTCTCCTTGCCCTGGCCGAGCTGGTCGCCCTCGTACGTGTACCAGGCACCGGCCTTGCGCACGAAGCCGTGCTCCACGCCCATGTCGATCAAACCGCCCTCGCGGCTGATGCCCTGCCCGTAGAGGATGTCGAACTCGGCCTGCTTGAAGGGCGGCGCGACCTTGTTCTTGACGACCTTGCAGCGGGTGCGGTTGCCGACCGCGTCCGTGCCGTCCTTCAGGGTCTCGATGCGGCGGATGTCGATACGCACCGAGGCGTAGAACTTCAGCGCCCGGCCACCGGTCGTGGTCTCCGGGGAGCCGAACATCACGCCGATCTTCTCGCGGAGCTGGTTGATGAAGATCGCGGTGGTCTTGGACTGGTTGAGCGCACTGGTGATCTTCCGCAGTGCCTGGCTCATCAGACGGGCCTGCAGACCGACGTGGCTGTCGCCCATCTCGCCCTCGATCTCCGCGCGCGGGACGAGCGCGGCGACGGAGTCGATGACGATGAGGTCGAGGGCGCCGGAGCGGACCAGCATGTCCACGATCTCCAGGGCCTGCTCGCCGTTGTCCGGCTGGGAGAGGATCAGGTTGTCGATGTCGACGCCGAGCTTCTTGGCGTACTCGGGGTCGAGGGCGTGCTCCGCGTCCACGAAGGCGACCTGGCCGCCGGCCTTCTGCGCGTTCGCCACCGCGTGCAGGGTCAGGGTCGTCTTGCCGGACGACTCCGGACCGTAGATCTCGACGACGCGGCCGCGCGGCAGGCCGCCGACGCCCAGGGCCACGTCGAGCGCGGTCGACCCGGTCGGGATGACCTCGATGGGCTCCATCGACCGCTCGCCCATGCGCATGACCGCGCCCTTGCCGAATTGCCGTTCAATCTGTGCGAGAGCGGCATCGAGGGCCTTCTCGCGGTCGGTTCCTGCCATGGGTTCCACCCGATTTGCTTGAGTCGATCGCTTCACGTCAAAGACGCTAACGCCTGCCACTGACAATGCGCCCCGACGCCCGTCCGGCCTGTGGACAACTCGGGCACTTCTCCGTCCGAACCGGGTTGAACCACCCGCCGAGAACCTCACCGGAACCTCCATGAGAATGGATGTTCGATTTTTGTGTCAAGCGCACCACGCGGCACACCGGCACACTCCCGGTGTGCCGGTACGGAGTTGGTGCCCCGCGCTACTTCTTGTGGCGTACGGCGGGTGTCTTCGGCGGGACGACGACGGGGCGTGGGTGCTCTCGCGACGCTGAGGGCATGAAGACCCGGAAGAGCAGCAAGACCGCCTACGCCGTCGGCCTCGTCCTGATCCTCTCCGGCCTCGTGCATCTGGTGGTGTTCGCCGTCGACGGCGGCCCCTGGTACGGGCCCGTGTCCTGGCGCAAGCCCGTCACCTTCGGGCTGTCCTTCGGGGCGACGCTGATCGCGGTCACCTGGGTGACGTCGTACCTGCGCATCGGTGCGCGGCCGCGTGCCCTGCTGCTCGCCGTGTTCACCGCCGACTGCGTCGTGGAGGTCGGCGGCATCACCCTTCAGGCGTGGCGCCGGGTGCCCTCGCACCTCGACATGGAGACGCCCTTCGACACCGCGGTGTCCATGGTGCTCGCGGTGGGGGGCGGCGTCCTCGTGGTGCTGCTCAGCGTGTTCGCCGTCGCCTCGTTCCGGCGGCGGCCCACGGGTCCCGCCGGGATGGCCCTGGCGGTCCGTTCCGGCTTCGCGATCCTGCTGGTGGGGCTCGCCTCGGGCGCCGCGATGATCGCGCGCGGTGTCGTACTCACCCGCACCGGGCACCAGGAGGCGGCGTACCACTCGACGGCCCCGCTCAAGCCGTTGCACGCGGCCGGTCTGCATGCGGTCCTGGTGCTGCCGGCGCTGACCTGGCTGCTGTCCCGCACGTCCTGGAGCGAGCCGGTCCGGCGGCGGATCGTGGCGGCGGCGACCGGTTGCTACGTGGTGGCCGTCGTCGGCGCCGGGGTGTGGGCGGTGCTCACGTACTGAGCGGGACGGAAGAGGGCACCGGCGGAGGGGACACCTCAGGGCGCGTCAGCGCGCGACCGCCCCTGCGCTCCGGCGCCTTGATGTCCTGGTGCCTCGGTGCCTCGGTGCCTCGGTGCCTCGGTGCCTTGGTGCCTCGGTGCCTTGGTGCCTCGATGCCTCGGTGTCTTGGTGCTCAGTGCCTCAGGAGGAGCCCTGCCCCGGCCGACTCGGCTCACTCGGCTCACTCGGCTCACTCGGCTCACTCGGCTCCCGCGGCTCACTCGGCTCCCGCAGCGCCTCCCCCGTCACCGCCGTCCGCCGCCCCCACAGCACCCGCGCGCGCGTGAGCAGTCCCGTCCCCGGTCCTCCTCGACGGTGCCCGTGGACCCGGGGGTCGTCCGTGACCGCGTACCGCTTCACGTACGCCCCCAGGAACGCCTGCAGTGTGGCCACCGCCGGGATGGCGATCAGCGCGCCGACGGCACCGAGGAGGGCGGTGCCGGCGATGACCGAGCCGAAGGCGACGGCGGGGTGGATGTCGACGGTCTTCGAGGTCAGCTTGGGCTGGAGCATGTAGTTCTCGAACTGCTGGTAGATCACGACGAAGACCAGCACCCACAGCGCGTACCAGGGATCGACCGTGAACGCGATCAGCATGGGCAGGGCGCCCGCCAGGTAGGTGCCGATGGTCGGGATGAACTGCGAGACCAGGCCCACCCAGACGCCGAGCACGGGCGCGTAGGGGACGCCCAGGATCTGCAGCAGGATGTAGTGGGCTATGCCGGAGATCAGGGCCATCAGGCCGCGCGAGTAGATGTAGCCGCCGGTCTTGTCGACGGCGATCTCCCACGCGCGCAGCACCTCGGCCTGCCGTGCGGGCGGCAGTACGGAGCAGATCGTCCGCCGCAGCCGGGGGCCGTCGGCGGCGAAGTAGAACGAGAACAGGGCGATCGTCAGCAGCTGGAAGAGCCCGCCGAGGACCTGCGCGGACACGTCCAGCACGCCGGTGGCGCTGTGCTGCACGTAGTTGCGCAGCCAGTCGGAGCGGAGCAGGCCCTCCTGGACGTCCACGCTCTTGAGGTCGGTGTGGAAGTGGGTGTTGATCCAGTTGATGACGGAGTCGAGGTAGTCCGGGAAGTCCTCGACGATCTTGATGATCTGTCCCGCCAGCATGGAGCCGAGCAGGATGACGAATCCCGCGGACACGATCATCACGGCGATGAAGACGATGCCGGCGGCCAGCCCCCTGCGCATCCCGCGCGAGGCCATCCAGCCCACCGCGGGCTCGATGGCGAGGGCCAGGAAGAACGCGATGACGATGTTGATCAACAGGCCGGTGAGCTGGTGGAAGGCCCATGTGCCCAGCTGGAGGGCGGCGTAGAGACCGAGAACGAGCACCGCGGCGCGCGGCAGCCAGCGCGGCATGCCGACACCCGGCCCGGTGGCCGGCTCGGCCGGGGGCCGGCCGGGCGGCGTCGTGCCGGACGGGGATGCCTGCCGGGCCGTCTGCCCGGTCTCGTCAGTGGGTGCCACGGATCAAGTCTCGCCCACCGGTCCGACAATCAACTGCCGTCCTGCGATCTCCGTGACCGATCAGTGCCTCTCCCGCGGAACGTCCATGACCGTGCAGACCACGCGCCAGACCTCCTTGGCGTCCCACCCCGCGTCCAGCGCCTCGTGCACCGTGCGGCCGCCGAGCTCCGCCATCACGTGGTCGCGCGCGAAGGTGTCGGCGTACCCCGAACCGAAGTGATCCGCCATCCGCTGCCAGAAGACCGTCAACCGCATGACACCAGTATCCCGCCCCAGGGGGTGGGCCTGCGCCGGTACCCGTTGCCGAGACCGCTTTCCGCTCTACGGTCTGTCGCATGTCCGAAACAGGAGTCTCCCCACTCCCTGCCACGTCCCCGGCGCGCTCCCCGCTCTTCCGCGCCGAGCACTTCGTCTGGCTCACCGCGCGCGTGCTGGAACAGCGCCTTTTCGCCCACCACTTCCTGAACGGGGGCGCGGACCCGGTGGAGACCGCGCTCGACGCCTACCGCAACGAGGACGGTGGGTACGGCCACGCCCTGGACCCGAATCTGCGCGGCCCGGTCAGCCAGCCGCTGCACGCCGGGCAGGCGCTGCGTGTCCTGGACGCCATCGGGCGCTGCGGCGGGCAGCGCGTGGAACACGTGTGCCGGTACCTGACCGCCGTCTCCAGGGCGGACGGCGCGCTGCCGGCCGTCTGCTCCGGCCAGCGCGGCTATCCGGCGGCCCCGTTCCTCCCGGTCGTGGACGACGCGCCGAGCGAACTCCTCACCACGGGGCCGGTGGTGGGCCTGCTGAACCGCAACGCGGTGTGGCACGCCTGGCTGTTCAGGGCGGCGGACTTCTGCTGGGACGCGGTCGACTCGCTGGACAGGTCGCACCCCTACGAGATCCAGGCCGCCGTGACCTTCCTGGACTCCGCCCCCGACCGCCGGCGCGCGGAGGCGGCCGCGGCCCGACTCGGCCGCCTGGTGCGAGAACAGCGGCTCGCGGCGCTCGAACCCGACCGCCTGGACACCTGTCCCCTCGCCCCCGGCTACCTGCCCGGCGAGCAGCACTTCCCGCACGACTACGCGAAGACACCGAGGTCCCTCGCACGCGCGTGGTTCACGGACGCGGAGATGGCGCGCTCCCTCGACCACCTCGCGGACGCGCAGCAGGAGGACGGCGGCTGGCCGATCCTGCCCCACGCCGCCACGCACGGGTGGTACGCCCGGCGCGCGTGGGCGCCGGGCATCGCCCTGGAGACTCGCCCCATGGTGACCGTCGAGGCACTGCGCACGCTGAGGGCGTACGGGCGGTCGATCGGCTGACCCGGGCGCCGTCAGCCGCCCATGGCCCGCACCCCGGCGGTGACCAGCACGGCCGCCGCCACCACGAGCAGGAACGGGGCGCGCAGGACCAGCGCCACGGCGGCCGCGCCGAGCCCGGCGACGCGTGCGTCGAGCACCAGGGTGTGGCCGTCGGCGAAGGCCTGCTGGGCCGTCAGCGCGGCCAGGAGCGCCACGGGCAGGAGCGCGGCAAGCCGCCTGACGAGAGGCTTCTCGAGGGCGCCCGCGGGCACGAGCAGTCCGGCGAGCTTGACGGCGTAGCAGCCGACGGCGGTCGCGCCGATCGCGATCCAGGTGTTCAACGGTCTTCCTCTGGTGCGTCTGGTACGTCGTTCTGGTGGGCGTGGCCGGGTGCGGCGCCCCTGCGGCGGCCCTCCAGGAAGAGGACGGCGGGCGCCGCGAGGCCGGCCAGCAGGACGGGCACTCCGGCGGGCAGTACGGGCAGCAGGCCCAGTCCCAGGAGGACGGCGAGGCCGGCGACGGCGCGCTCGGTGCCGGTCTTGAGCATCGGCGCGAGCAGCGCCAGGAAGACCGCGGGCCCGGCCGCGTCGAGGCCCCACGCGTCGGTGTCCCCGATGGCCTGGGCGCCCAGTGCGCCGAGCAGCGTGGTGAGGTTCCACAGCACGTACAGGCTGAGCCCGGTGACGGTGAACCCGATCCGTGTGGCCCGACGCGTGGGCTGGGCCAGCGCCACCGCCGTGGTCTCGTCGATGACCCACTGGGCGGCGAACGGCCGCACCGCGCGCGGGAGGGCCAGCAACTGCGACAGGCGCAGTCCGTAGAAGGCGTTGCGGACGCCCAGGAAGAAGGCGCCCGCCGCCGCCGTGAGCGGATTGCCGCCGGCGGCGAGCGCGCCCACCAGGGCGAACTGGGACGCGCCGGTGAACACCAGGAGGCTGAGCGCACAGGTCTGCAGGAGCGTGAGCCCGCTGCCGGCCGAGGTCACCCCGAAGGCGAAGCCGGACACGCCCACGGCGACGCCGACGCCGAGGGCGTCCCGGAAGACGGCGGCATCGGTCTTCCCGCCGTCCTCGGCGCCTATGTCTGCGAGAGCTGTCTGTTCTGCCACGACTCGGACGGTAGGAGCAGTCACCCGCGCGCGTCTTGTACGTTCTTGCGCTCCCGCCGGTAGGCACCCGGGGGCACGCCGACGATGCGGGTGAAGTGCCGGTTCAGGTGCGGCTGGTCGGTGAACCCCACGGCCACCGCCGCCTCCGCGGGCGTCGTGCCGGCGTCCAGCAGCCGTCGCGCCTGCCGCACCCGGGCGTCGGTGAGCCAGGTGTGGGGCGGCATCCCGTAGGCGTCCCGGAAGGCCCGCAGCAGCGCGAACGGGCTGGTGCCGAGGCCGGCCGCGAGCTTCTCCAGGCTCGGCGGCTCGGCCATCCGCTCCTCGAGCGCGGCACGGGCGCGTGCCGCGATCCTGGCCCCCGCCGTCCGCACCTCCCGCTGCGGCAGCGGCCCGCCGTTGAGCCGGAGCAGCCGGGTCACGGCGACGCGCAGCAGGGTGTCGGCGGCCAGCGCGTTGCCGTCCTCCGTAGCCCGCAGCACCTGATGGACCAGCTGCACGGTGCGGGGATCGTCGAGCACCGGGCTGACGAAGCCGGGCGTCCCGCGGATCAGGGTGGTCTCCGCCGCGATCTCGGCCACGACCTGCGGCGACGGGTAGACGGCCCCGTACCGCCATCCCTCGGGCACTCCGGCCCGCCCGGTGTGCGTGGTGTCGGGGTTGACGAGGGCGAGCGCCCCGGCACCGGCGTACTGGTCGGCGCCGCGGTGGTGGAAGACCTCGACCCCGTCCGCGATGGCGGCGATGACGAAGTTCTCGTGGGTGTGCCGTACGAACGTCTTGCGGATGTAGCGGGCGCGCAGCAGATCGACCCCCGGCAGCTGGGCGTACCGCCAGTGCCGCGCCGCCTCCTTCCCCGAACCTGCCATGCCCCCATTCTCCGCGAGGCCGGGCACGGCTCGCCCCGCCCCCACCCTCGGCGCCACGTCACCGCGTCAGAGCCATTGTCAGTGGACAGGTGCAGGATGGACGCATGGTCAGCTCCGCACACCGGGCCCTCGACGGCTTCTCCCCCGCGACCCGCGGCTGGTTCACGGGGGCCTTCTCCGCGCCCACCGCGGCCCAGGCGGGCGCGTGGCAGGCCATCGGAGCGGGCTCGGACGTGCTGGTGGTCGCCCCGACCGGTTCCGGCAAGACCCTCGCCGCGTTCCTCGCAGCGCTCGACCAACTGGCCTCGACACCCCCGCCTGCCGACCCGAGGAAGCGCTGCCGCGTCCTGTACGTGTCGCCGCTGAAGGCCCTCGCGGTCGACGTCGAGCGCAACCTCCGCAGCCCGCTGACCGGCATCCGCCAGGAATCCGTGCGCCTGGGCCTGCCCGAGCCCGAGGTGAAGGTGGGCATCCGCTCGGGCGACACCCCCGCCGCCGAGCGCCGCGCCCTGTCCACGCGGCCCCCGGACATCCTGATCACCACGCCTGAGTCGCTGTTCCTGATGCTGACGTCGGCCACGCGTGACGCGCTGACCGGCGTGGAGACGGTGATCCTGGACGAGGTGCACGCGGTGGCGGGCACCAAGCGCGGCGCGCATCTCGCGCTCTCCCTGGAACGGCTGGACGAGCTGCTGCCGAAGCCGGCCCGCCGCATCGGCCTGTCGGCGACCGTCCGCCCGGTGGACGAGATCGCGCGGTATCTCTCACCGCGCCGCAAGGTGGAGATCGTCCAGCCGGCGTCGGGCAAGGAGTTCGACCTCTCGGTGGTCGTCCCCGTCGAGGACCTGGGCGAACTGGGCGGCTCGCCGGTCGCCGACGGCTCCGAGGGCGCGGAGCGGCCGTCGATCTGGCCCCATGTCGAGGAGCGGATCACCGATCTGGTCCAGGCCCACCGCTCCACCATCGTGTTCGCCAACTCCCGCCGCCTCGCGGAGCGCCTGTGCAACAGGCTCAACGAGATCGCGTACGAGCGCGCCACCGGCGAACCACTGGACGAGCACCACGCCCCGGCCGAGCTCATGGGCGGCTCCGGAGCGGCCCAGGGCGCCCCGCCCGTGATCGCGCGCGCCCACCACGGCTCGGTCTCCAAGGAGCAGCGCGCGCTCGTCGAGGAGGACCTCAAGGCCGGCCGGCTGCCCGCCGTGGTCGCCACCTCCAGCCTGGAGCTGGGCATCGACATGGGTGCGGTGGACCTCGTGGTCCAGGTGGAGTCCCCGCCCTCCGTCGCCTCCGGCCTGCAGCGTGTGGGCCGCGCAGGTCACCAGGTGGGCGCGGTCTCCACCGGCGTGGTCTTCCCGAAGTACCGCGGCGACCTCGTGCAGGCGGCGGTGGTCACCGAGCGCATGCGCACCGGCTCCATCGAGTCCCTGAGGGTGCCCGCCAATCCCCTGGACGTCCTGGCCCAGCAGATCGTGGCCATGACGGCGCTGGACACCTGGCAGGTCGACGACCTGCTCGCCACGGTCCGCCGCGCCGCCCCCTTCGCCTCCCTCCCCGAGTCGGCGTTCACGGCGGTCCTGGACATGCTCGCGGGCCGCTATCCGTCCGACGCCTTCGCCGAGCTGCGCCCGCGTGTGGTGTGGGACCGCGTCGCCGGCACGGTCACCGGCCGGCCCGGTGCCCAGCGCCTCGCCGTCACCTCCGGGGGCACGATCCCGGACCGCGGCCTCTTCGGGGTGTTCCTCGCCGGTTCCGACCCCAAGAAGGGCGGCGGCCGGGTCGGCGAGCTCGACGAGGAGATGGTCTACGAGTCACGCGTGGGCGACGTCTTCACGCTCGGCACCAGCTCCTGGCGCATCGAGGACATCACCCGCGACCGCGTCCTGGTCTCCCCCGCGCCGGGCGTGCCGGGCCGGCTCCCCTTCTGGAAGGGCGACCAGCTGGGCCGCCCGCTCGAACTGGGCCGCGCGGTGGGCCGGTTCCTGCGCGAGGTCGGCTCGCTCGCCAAGGAGGACGCCCGGCTGCGCCTGGTCGCGGCGGGTCTGGACGCCTGGGCCGCGGACAACGTCCTGTCGTACCTGGACGAGCAGCGCGCGGCCTGCGGCCACGTCCCGGACGACCGCACCATCGTCGTCGAGCGCTTCCGCGACGAGCTCGGCGACTGGCGTGTGGTCGTGCACTCCCCCTTCGGCGCCCAGGTGCACGCCCCGTGGGCGCTCGCCCTCGGCGCCAAGCTCTCCGAGCGGTACGGCATGGACGCCCAGGTGATGCACGCCGACGACGGCATCGTGCTGCGCCTGCCGGACGCCGACCTGATGGGCCTGGACCTGCTCGACCAGGAGCCGATGAAGGCGGGTTCCGAGTACGACGCCGAGCAGGCGCCCGTCGGCGCGGCGGACGTCGTCTTCGACAAGGGCGAGGTCGACCAGGTCGTGACCGACCAGGTCGGCGGATCGGCCCTGTTCGCCTCCCGCTTCCGCGAGTGCGCGGCCCGCGCGCTGCTGCTGCCCCGGCGCAACCCGGGCAAGCGCACGCCCCTGTGGCAGCAGCGCCAGCGCGCCGCCCAACTGCTGCAGGTGGCGAGCGAGTTCGGCTCGTTCCCGATCGTCCTGGAGGCGGTCCGCGAGTGCCTCCAGGACGTCTTCGACGTCCCCGGACTCGTCGAGCTGATGGGCGACCTGGAGTCCCGCAAGGTGCGCCTGGTCGAGGTCACCACCACCGAGCCGTCCCCCTTCGCCCGCTCCCTCCTGTTCGGCTACGTCGCCCAGTTCCTGTACGAGGGGGACTCCCCGCTCGCCGAGCGCCGTGCCGCCGCGCTCTCCCTCGACTCACGGCTGCTGGCCGAGCTGCTCGGCCAGGCGGAGCTGCGCGAGCTGCTCGACGCCGAGGTGCTGACCGAGCTGGAGCGTGAGCTGCAGTGGCTCACCGAGGACCGCCGCGCCAAGGACGCCGAGGGCGTCGCGGACCTCCTGCGCCTGCTCGGCCCGCTCACCGACGCCGAGCTGGCCGAGCGTGGCGCCGAACCGCCGTGGGCGCGGGAACTGGCCGGTGCCCGCCGAGCGATCAAGGTCCGCATCGGCGGCGCCGACCACTGGGCGGCGATCGAGGACGCGGGCCGCCTGCGCGATGCCCTCGGCACCGCACTGCCGGTCGGTGTCCCGGAAGCGTTCACGGAGCCCGTCAAGGACCCGCTCGGCGACCTCCTCGCCCGGTACGCGCGCACCCACGGCCCCTTCACGTCGGCCACCGCGGCCGCCCGCTTCGGCCTCGGCGTGGCGGTCACGGAGGGCGCGCTGCAGCGCCTCGCCGCGAACGGCCGTGTCGTGCAGGGGGAGTTCCACCCCGCCGGCATCGGCCAGGAGTGGTGCGACGCCACCGTGCTGCGCCGGCTGCGCCGCCGCTCCCTGGCCGCTCTGCGGCACGAGGTGGAGCCGGTGGGGCCGGCCGCGCTCGCCCAGTTCCTGCCCCAGTGGCAGCACATCGGCAAGGGGCACGGGCTGCGCGGCGTCGACGGACTGGTGCGTGCCGTCGAGCAGTTGCAGGGCGCGTCCGTGCCCGCGTCGGCCCTGGAGAAGCTGGTCCTGCCGTCCCGCGTCGCCCACTACACGCCCGCGATGCTCGACGAACTCACCTCCGCCGGAGAGCTCGTCTGGGCCGGTGCGGGCGCCCTCCCCGGCAAGGACGGCTGGATCTCCCTGTACCTCGCGGACGCCGCCCCGCTGCTCCTGCCTCCGCCACACCCCCTGGAGCTGACGGCGCTGCACCAATCGGTCCTGGACGCCCTCTCCGGGGGCTACGGCCTGTTCTTCCGCCAGATCGCCGACCAGGTCCGCGCGACCACCCACCCCGACGCCACCGATCCCCACCTGGCCGACGCCGTCTGGGACCTGGCCTGGTCGGGCCGCCTCACCAACGACACGCTGTCCCCCCTGCGCTCCCTGCTCGGCTCGGGCCGCACCACGGGCTCGACGGCCCACCGCGCCAAGCGCAACGTCCCGCGCGGGCGCTACGGCTCCCTCACCGCCGCCGTCCGCCCCGCCTCCCGCGGCGGCCCGCCGACCGTCGCCGGCCGCTGGTCCCTGCTCCCGGCGCCCGAGGCCGATCCCACGGTGCGCGCTCACGCCCTCGCCCGCACCCTCCTGGACCGGCACGGCGTGGTCACCCGGGGAGCCGTCGCCGCGGAGGGCGTCGAGGGCGGCTTCTCGGCGACGTACCGCGTCCTGTCCGTCTTCGAGGAGAGCGGCCAGGCCAGGCGCGGCTATGTGGTGGAGGGCCTCGGCGCGGCGCAGTTCGCGATGGACGGCGCGGTGGACCGCCTGCGCGCGGTGTCGAACGCCCGTGACCGCGGCGAAGCCCTGCCGCCGCAGCCGCCCTCCGACGGTGCAGATGCGCCCTACGGCGGCGATCTCGACGCCGGCTTCGGCGGCGACCCCACCACCGGATTCGGCATCCGGTTCGACGATTCGTTCGGCGCCGGGTTCGAGGCATCCCCCACCGACGGATCCGGCCCCCGCACCCCCCGCGCCGCTCCCCACGAATACGTCTCCCCTCGCGACTTCCCCCCGGCAGGACCCCGCGGCCCGCAGTCCGGCTTCGGACCCGCGGCGTACGGCTCCGGACGCGGCACCGGCACATCCGGCTCCCGGGCCGTCGTCCTGGCCGCCGCCGACCCGGCGAACGCGTACGGCGCCGCCCTCCCCTGGCCGGAGCCCCCGACCGGAGCGGGCCACAAGCCCGGCCGGAAGGCGGGCTCGCTGGTGGTCCTCGTCGACGGCGAGCTGACCCTCTACATGGAGCGCGGCGGCAAGACCCTGCTGGCCTGGCCCGCCGACCCGGACGGCGGGGCGACCGACGATCCGCGCCTCCGGGAAGCCGCCCAGGCCCTGGCCGCGGCCGCCAAGGCGGGCTCGCTCGGCACGGTCACCGTGGAGCGGGTGAACGGCGCCTCCGCCCTGACGTCCCCCATCGGCACCCTTCTGGAAGGAGCGGGCTTCATCGCCACCCCACGCGGCCTGCGGCTTCGCGCATGAGCCGGCAGGCACCACCACCGCCCACCGCCCCCGATCACCCGTCACCGCACGGGCGCACACCGTGCAACCCTTGACCCATGCCCGAAGGCGACACGGTCTGGCAGGCCGCGAGGCGACTGCACGCCGCCCTCGCGGGCAAGGTGCTGACCCGCAGTGATCTCCGGGTGCCCCGGTTCGCGACCGCGGACCTCACGGGCCGCACCGTCCTGGACGTCACCCCGCGCGGCAAACACCTGCTGACCCGTATCGAGGGCGGCCTGACGCTGCACTCCCACCTGAAGATGGACGGCTCCTGGAAGGTGTTCGCCCACGGCCGGCGCTGGACCGGCGGCCCCTCCCACCAGATCCGCGCCATCCTGGGCACCGCGGAGCTCACCGCGGTGGGCTATCGCCTCCCCGTCCTGGAGCTGATGCGGAGCTCCGACGAACAGCGCGTCGTCGGCCATCTCGGCCCCGACCTCCTCGGCCCGGACTGGGACCCGGAGCAGGCGCTCGCCAACCTCCTCGCCGACCCCGGCCGCCCCCTCGGCGAGGCCCTGCTCGACCAGCGCAATCTCGCCGGGATCGGCAACGTCTACAAGAGCGAGCTCTGCTTCCTGCTGGGCATCACCCCATGGCTCCCCGTCGGCGCTCTGCCCGCCGGCCGCGCCGCGAAACTGCCCGAGGTGGCCAAGAAGCTCCTGGAGGCCAACCGCGACCGCCCGGTCCGCACGACGACGGGCCGCCGCGGCCAGGACCTGTTCGTCTACGGCCGCGCACCCCGCCCCTGCCTGCGCTGCCACACCTCGATCCGCGCCGCCGAGCAGGGTGACGGCTCCCGCGAGCGCCCCACCTACTGGTGCCCGCACTGCCAGACGGGACCGGCCCCGGACGCCTCCCGCGGCTCCAGAACTCCACGCCGTACGACTAATTGACGACTCGTCAGAAACCCTCGTACGGTCCCTGCATGCCCGTCAAGGCGTACGACCTCACCGGACGCACCGCATTCGTCACCGGGGCCGCCGGCGGCATCGGCCGCGCCACGGCCGTACTGCTCGCCGAAGCCGGCGCCACCGTCCACTGCGCCGACCGCGACGCGGAGGGCCTGCACGAGACGGCGACACTCGTCAAGGACGGCGGCGGCACCGCCCGCACCCACCGGCTCGACGTCACCGACCGGGCGCAGCTCGGACAGGCCGTCGAATCCTGCGAGCGCCTGGACGTGATGGCCGCGATCGCCGGGATCATGCACACCGGCCCGGTCCTGGAGACCCGGGACGAGGATCTCGACCGGGTGCTGAGCGTCAACTTCAAAGGGGTGCTGTACGCCTGCCAGGAGGCCGTACGCCGGATGCTCGGGGCGAGGACCGGCGGCAGCATCGTCACCATGGCGTCCGGCGCCGTCGACACCGGCCGTCCCGGACTGCTCTGCTACGGCGTGGCCAAGGCGGCCGTCGTCCAGCTGACGAAGACCCTGGCGAACGAGGTGGGCCGGCACGGGATCCGGGTCAACGCGGTCGCGCCGGGCTGGATCCGCACCCCCATGACCGACCGCCACGGGGTCGAGGCCCAGGCGCAGACCGAGGCGGCCATGGCCCGCATGGCGCCGCTGGGCCGGGTCGGCGAGCCGGCGGACGTGGCGCACACCGTGCTGTATCTGGCCTCCGACGCGTCGTCCTTCACCACGGGCCAGATCCTGCGCCCGAACGGCGGGGTGGCGATGCCGTGGTAGCCCGGGCCGCCCGCCAGGCGTCCCGCCAGCGTTCCGGTCCCACGGCCCCGGCCGCCCGCGCCTTCGGCACGCAGTGCACCGGCAGCAGGCTCAGCCCCCATCCCCCGGCGGCGACCGCTCCCTCCAGGACTCCGGCGCCGGGCGCGAACGCCAGCCGCAGCACGGCCCACCACCACAGCGCCCCGAGCCCGAGAACCGCCCCCCGGCGCACTATCGGCCGTGCCATGGACGCCACCTCCAGCCCCGAAGCCAGACCGCCTTCACCCTCAGGGAGGGCGCACCGACGGCATACGGGCGCAACACACCGCAGGTCTCCACGATGACCGCCCCCGGCCGCACCGGCAAACGGACCGGAAGGTGGGTGGAAGGTCTCCCGGAAACGCGAAAACCCCGACCGCTCCTCTCCAGTTCCCCCTGGAGAGACCCCGGCCGGGGCCTTGCACGTGCACGTCGGTTCACGCAGCCACGCGCGTGATCGTCACGCGGCGACCACGTCCACCGCCTCGGCGGGCGCCTTGATGGTCACCCGTTCCGGTGGCACACCGGTCACCGACACGGAACCCAGCATCGGGCGAACCGGCGCGGGCACAGACTCGGTGGCCGCAGCAGACTGGGCCAGCTCGGCGAGGGCGAGCTCGTCGCTCACTTCCCGCATGAGCTCGGACATCCGTACGTCCAGCGCGTCGCAGATGGCGGAGAGCAGCTCGGAGGAAGCCTCCTTCTGCCCCCGCTCCACCTCGGAGAGATAGCCGAGCGAAACTCGGGCGGACGAGGAGACTTCGCGCAGAGTACGGCCCTGGCGCTGGCGCTGCCGACGCAGCACGTCACCCAGCAGGCGACGGAGCAGAATCATCGGTGGCTCCCTCCTCGGACCGCGTAACCGCATCCTTCACGCCCCACCGTACCGCCTCGCGCTGCGGCCGTGCGGGGAGCGATGTCGTGTTCACTCAGGGCTGCAAACATCAAAACCCCCCGTTCTGTTCCGTATCCTGTGCCAGCTCATTCCCGGTCTGTTCGCCCGCAAGCTCCTTCAGAAGCAGTGCGAGTACGCTCCGTACACTCTCCATACGAATTTCCGCACGGTCGCCGTTCAACCGCAGGGCCTCCACTTTTCCGCCACCGGCAGAATCGGCATCGCCTCCGAAGGGGCCGGCCACGGCCACGAACACCGTCCCGACGGGCTTGCCGTCCTGCGGTTCCGGGCCCGCCACACCGGTGGTCGCAAGACCCCAGTCGGCGCCGAGCGCCTTGCGCACTCCGGCCGCCATCTGGGCCGCGACCTGCGGATCCACCGCTCCTCGCCGGGCGAGCAGCGAGGCGTCGACGCCCAGCAGCTCATGCTTGAGTTCGGTGGCGTAGGCCGTCACCGCACCACGGAAGGCCTTGGAGGCCCCGGGCACCGTTGTGATGTCCGCCGCAACCAGTCCGCCGGTGAGCGACTCGGCGACGGCGAGGGTCTCGCCCCTCACTGTCAGTAGTCGCACCACGTCGGCAGCCGGAGAACTCACCCTTCCGTCTCTCCCAACGCGGCCTTGCGCTCCTCGATTCCCTGCCTGCGCAGCACAATGGCCTGTCTCACATAGTCGAGACCGGTCACCACGGTCAGGACGACCGCGGCCGCCATGACCCACCACCTCAGCGTGGCCAGCCAGCCGGTCAGGGCCAGGACGTACATTCCGACGGCCACGCCCTGGACGAGCGTCTTGAGCTTGCCGCCGCGGCTGGCCGGGATGACGCCGTACCGGATGACCAGGAAACGCATCAGTGTGATGCCCAGTTCCCGGCCGAGGATGACGATGGTCACCCACCACGGCAGATCGCCGAGCCCGGAGAGACAGATCAGCGCCGCGCCCATGATCGCCTTGTCGGCGATCGGGTCGGCGATCTTCCCGAAATCGGTGACGAGGTTGTAGGTGCGCGCCAGGTGGCCGTCGAACAGGTCGGTGATCATGGCGATGGCGAAGGCGGCCCAGGCGAGCGAGCGCCATGCCGGGTCGTACCCGCCGTCGGCCAGCATCAGCGCGACGAAGCCGGGCACCAGCAGCAGCCGGAGCATGGTGAGCAGGTTGGCGACGTTCCAGACGCTGGCCTGGTTCACGGCCGCGGCCGCCAGCTTCGCGCCCCTGGGTGACCTGTCCGCCTGCCGGTCGGAGGCGGCGGTGCCGGGCGCGGAGGACTCCGCCTTGGAGGAGCCGTTCGCCGCCGATGCCGGTACTCCGGTCATCTGCCCGCCTCCTCACTCCATCCGAGCGGGCCCGTCAGCGGCTCGGCGACCAGGTCGACACCCTCCGTACCGACCACCTTCGCCTCGACGATACGGCCCGGCTCGAGACCCGCGCCGCTCGTCAGCAGCACCTGCCCGTCCGTCTCCGGCGCCTGGTGCGCACCACGGCCGTAGACGCCGTCCTCGTCCACCGACTCCACGAGCACGTGCACCGTCTCGCCCACACGCTCCTCGGAGCGCTGCGAGACCAGTTCCTCGGCCAGCCGGGAGACGCGTGCCAGCCGCTCGGCCACGACGTCCTCGTCCAGCTTGTTCTCGTACGTCGCCGCCTCCGTGCCCTCCTCGTCGGAGTAGCCGAAGACGCCGATGGCGTCCAGCCGCGCGCCGTTCAGGAACCGCTCCAGCTCCGCCAGGTCGGCCTCGCTCTCGCCCGGGAAGCCGACGATGAAGTTCGAGCGGACGCCCGCCTGGGGCGCCTTGCCGCGGATGGTGTCGAGCAGCTCCAGGAAGCGGTCGGTGTCGCCGAAGCGGCGCATGGCACGCAGCACGCCGGGCGCGGAGTGCTGGAAGGAGAGGTCGAAGTAGGGGGCGACCTTCGGCGTGGAGGTCAGCACGTCGATCAGGCCCGGGCGCATCTCGGCAGGCTGGAGGTAGCTGACCCGCACCCGCTCGATGCCGTCGACCTCCGCCAGCTCCGGCAGCAGCGACTCCAGCAGCCGGATGTCGCCCAGGTCCTTGCCGTAGGAGGTGTTGTTCTCGGAGACCAGCATGATCTCCTTCACGCCCTGCTCGGCCAGCCAGCGCGTCTCGTTCAGCACGTCGCTCGGGCGGCGGGAGATGAACGAGCCGCGGAAGGACGGGATGGCGCAGAAGGAGCAGCGCCGGTCGCAGCCGGAGGCGAGCTTCACCGAGGCGACCGGGGAGCCGTCCAGCCGGCGGCGCAGGGGCGCGCGGGGGCCGGAGGCGGGCGCCAGCCCCTCCGGCAGGTCCGCGGGGCCGTGCCCGGGCAGCGCGACCTCGGCCGCGGACTCCTGGCGCTCGGCGGGGCTGATCGGCAGGAGCTTGCGCCGGTCGCGCGGAGTGTGGGAGGCGTGGATGCCGCCGCCGAGGATGGTCCGCAGGCGGTCGGAGATGTCCGTGTAGTCGTCGAAGCCGAGCACGCCGTCGGCCTCGGGGAGGGCCTCGGCGAGCTCCTTGCCGTACCGCTCGGCCATGCAGCCCACCGCCACGACGGCCTGGGTTCTGCCCTGTCCCTTGAGGTCGTTGGCCTCCAGGAGGGCGTCGACGGAGTCCTTCTTGGCGGCCTCGACGAAGCCACAGGTGTTGACGACCGCGACGTCCGCTTCCGCGGCGTCCTCCACGAGGTCCCAGCCGTCCGCCTCCAAGCGGCCTGCGAGCTCCTCCGAGTCCACCTCGTTACGGGCGCAGCCAAGGGTGACGAGTGCGACGGTACGGCGTTCAGGCATGCGCTCAAGACTACTTTGTCTCTCCGACAGCCCACGTCGACGGGGCTGGCGATCCTCGCCGGCCCCGCCGCACCCGGCACGCCCTAGCCGACCTGCGGGTCGCCCTTGGTGTACGTCAGGCGCTCGACCGCGCCGGGCTGGAAGTCGTTCTCGACCTTCTTGCCGTTGACGTAGAGCTGGATCGAGCCCGCGTCGCCGAGGACGAGGTTGATCTTCTCGCTGTCCTGGAAGGTCTTGGAGTCGCCCTGCTTGAGGAGTCCGTCGAACAGGAGCCGGCCGTTGTGGTCCTTGGCCGAGATCCAGCTGCGGCCGTCGGCGGCGCTCACCTGGACGGTCACCTTGTCCTGGGGTGCGGCCGCGATGGCGCTGTCCGACGGGTCCGTCTTCGGCTTGCCGGACTTGGTCTCCTTGGGCGTGGGCGAGGCGGACTTGCTGGTCGTGGGCGTCGACCCCTCGGCGACCTGCGTCTTGCCGCCACCGTCGTCGCCGCCCTTGAACGCGGTGAACCCGACGAAGCCGACCACGGCGACGATCGCGGCGACCATGGCCGCGGTCCAGTTGGGCCCGCGCCGCTCGGGGCGGATGCGTTCCGCCTCGAAGAGGGGGGCCGCCGGGGTCGGCGCCGGCCGGCCGCCGTGTTCGGCGTCGTACTGCGCCAGCAGCGGGGCCGGATCGAGATGGACGGCCTTGGCCAGGGTCCGGATGTGGCCCCGGGCGTACACGTCTCCGCCGCACGGGGCGAAGTCGTCCGCCTCGATGGCGTGCACGATCGAGATGCGGACCCGGGTGGCGTTGGTGACGTCGTCGACGGTCAGCCCGGCTGTGATACGGGCCTGCCGGAGGGCATGGCCGATGGAGGGGCGGGCTTCCTCGCGATCGTCTTCGAACGGACGCTCGTCTTCAGGAGAGTTGCCGATGGACACGGGGGCGCCTTTCGAGCGTTTAGCCACCTGTGCTGGAGGTTCAGTCTATGGGGGGTACAAATGGGTGGGGCAACCGGGCGGTGGAGCTTGTTAGCCCATCGGTATGGCCGGACACGCCGATGGTGGTGTACACGCTTGTCACTTCCCTCAACTTGACGTACGCCACAGGGAAACGGTTGCTCGATGATCCCTTACGGGTGAGTCACGATCGAGCATCGCCCGTCCCTCTGATCCATCCTCACCCTCAAGCCTCCCCGCGGATCACCGCGAGCACTCCGTCCAGCTCGTCAGGCTTCACAAGAACGTCACGAGCCTTCGAACCCTCGCTGGGCCCGACGATGTTCCTCGACTCCATGAGGTCCATGAGCCGGCCGGCCTTGGCGAAGCCGACGCGCAGCTTGCGCTGGAGCATGGACGTCGACCCGAACTGGGTGGAGACCACCAGCTCGGCGGCCTGGCACAGCAGGTCGAGGTCGTCGCCGATCTCCTCGTCGATCTCCTTCTTCTGCTTGGTGCCCACGGTGACGTCGTCCCGGAAGACCGGCGCCATCTGGTCCTTGCAGTGCCGGACGACGGCCGCGACCTCCTCCTCGGTCACGAAGGCGCCCTGCATACGGGTCGGCTTGTTCGCGCCCATCGGCAGGAACAGCCCGTCGCCCTTGCCGATCAGCTTCTCGGCACCGGGCTGGTCGAGGATGACCCGGCTGTCGGCGAGCGAGGAGGTGGCGAAGGCGAGCCGCGAGGGCACGTTCGCCTTGATCAGACCGGTCACGACGTCGACCGAAGGCCGCTGCGTGGCCAGCACCAGGTGGATGCCGGCCGCCCGCGCGAGCTGCGTGATGCGCACGATCGCGTCCTCGACGTCGCGCGGGGCGACCATCATCAGGTCGGCGAGCTCGTCGACGATCACCAGCAGATACGGGTAGGGCTGGAGTTCGCGCTCACTGCCCTCCGGCGGCTTCACCTTGCCGTCGCGCACGGCCACGTTGAAGTCGTCGATGTGCCGGAATCCGTACGCCGCGAGGTCGTCGTAGCGCAGGTCCATCTCCCGTACGACCCACTGGAGTGCCTCGGCGGCGCGCTTCGGGTTGGTGATGATCGGCGTGATGAGGTGCGGAATGCCTTCGTAGGCGGTCAGTTCGACCCGCTTGGGGTCGACCAGGACCATGCGGACGTCCTCGGGAGTCGCGCGGACCATGACGGAGGTGATCAGGCAGTTGATGCACGACGACTTGCCCGAACCGGTGGCTCCGGCCACCAGCACGTGCGGCATCTTCGCCAGGTTGGCCATCACGTAGCCGCCCTCGACGTCCTTGCCGAGCGCGACCAGCATCGGGTGGTCGTCCTCCGCGGCGGCCGCGAGGCGCAGCACGTCGCCGAGGTTGACCATCTCCCGGTCGGTGTTGGGGATTTCGATGCCGACCGCGGACTTGCCCGGGATCGGGCTGATGATCCGCACGTCGGGGCTGGCGACGGCGTAGGCGATGTTCTTCGTCAGCGCGGTGATCCGCTCGACCTTCACGGCGGGGCCGAGCTCGACCTCGTAGCGCGTGACCGTCGGCCCGCGGGTGAAGCCGGTGACGGAGGCGTCGACCTTGAACTCGGAGAAGACGTTCGTGAGCGAGGCGACGATCGCGTCGTTGGCGGCGCTGCGCGCCTTGCCGGGGCCACCCCGCTCGAGGAGGTCGAGCGAGGGCAGCGAGTAGGTGATGTCCCCGGACAGCTGGAGCTGCTCGGCGCGCGGCGGCAGGTCACCGGGCGCCTCGGGCGCGGGCTTGGTGAGGTCCGCGACCTCGACCTTCAGCTTCTCCTGCTTGGGACGGGCCGCCGGAACGGCCTTCGCGGCCGGCGCGGGTGTCGGTGTCGGTGTGCTCTCCTCGCGGTCCCCGGCGCTCACGCCCTGGGTGAGGTCGGCGACGATCGGCGAGGGCGGCATCCCGTGCATGACCGCGCCGTCGAGCGCCGCGGCGGCCGCCGCGGCGACGTCCACGGCGTCCATGGGGCGCGCCATGTCCGGCTGCGGCACCGCGGAACGCCTGGGGCGGCCACGGCGCTTGGAGAGGGCCTCCTGCTCCGCCGCGTCGGGATCGTAGGACTCCGGGGCCGGACCGCGTTTGCGCGGGCGCGCGGGCAGCCCGTCGCGCCACTGGTCGTCGTAGCGCCGGTCGTCCTCGGTGAAGTCGTCGTCCTCCGGGTCGTGCAGGACGCCGAGTTTCACGCCGAGCAGCCGCAGCCGCTGCGGGATGGCGTTGACCGGCGTCGCCGTGACGACGAGCAGACCGAACACCGTCAGCAGCACGAGCAGCGGTACGGCGAGCACCTCGCCCATGGTGTACGTCAGCGGGGTCGCCGCGCCCCAGCCGATGAGCCCGCCCGCGTCCCGTATGGCCTGCATGCCGTCGCTGCGCGCGGGCGCGCCGCAGGCGATGTGGACCTGGCCGAGCACGCCGATGACGAGCGCGGACAGGCCGATCACGATGCGGCCGTTGGCCTCGGGCTGCTCGGGGTGCCGGATGAAGCGCACGGCGATGAGCGCGAGCAGGATCGGCACCAGCAGATCGAGCCGGCCGAAGGCGCCGGTCACCAGGATCTCGACGAGATCGCCGACCGGACCGCGCAGATCGGCCCAGGTGCCCGCGGCCACGATCAGCGCGATGCCGAACAGCAGCAGTGCGACACCGTCCTTGCGGTGCGCCGGGTCGAGGTTCTTGGCGCCGTTCCCTATCCCGCGGAACACGGCGCCGACGGCGTGCGCGAGGCCCAGCCAGAGGGCGCGCACGAGCCGGTAGATGCCGCCGGTCGGACTCGGCGCCGGCTTCGGGGGCGCCGCCTTCTTCGCGGCGGGTTTCCTGGCGGGCGCCTTCTTTGCCGGAGCCTTCTTCGCGGCGGCCTTCTTCGCCGGTGCCGCCGCCTTCTTCGCGGGCTGCTTCTTGGCAGCGGAGGGACGTGAGGCCATAGGTGCGAGGTTACCGGTGGAGACGGCGACGGACACGTGTGCCCGGTGCTTCACCCGTTCGTGTCGCCCTGGAAGGGGCGCGGAACTGACGCTTCCTCATGGGCAACCGGTCCGCGCCGAAACGTCAGTTCTGCGAGGACACCGACGAGGCGCTGCCGGCGCCCGGCTCCAGGGCGTCCAGCGCCCGCCGCAAACCGGTGAGTTTGCGTTCGAGATGGGCCGCGGTCGCCACCGCCGCCGCATCCGCCGACTCGTCGTCGAGCTGCTTGGACAGCGCCTCGGCCTGCTCCTCGACCGCGGCGAGCCGCGCCGACAGCTCGGCCAGCAGACCCGCCGGCTCCTTCACCTCGCCGACCGCGGCCTTGCCGCCGCCTTCCAACTGGAGCCGCAGCAGCGCCGCCTGCTCCCGCAGCTGGCAGTTCTTCATGTACAGCTCGACGAAGACGGAGACCTTGGCGCGCAGCACCCAGGGGTCGAACGGCTTCGAGATGTAGTCCACCGCGCCGGCCGCATACCCGCGGAAGGTGTGGTGGGGGCCGTGATTGATCGCCGTGAGGAAGATGATCGGGATGTCCCGGGTCCGTTCTCGCCGCTTGATGTGCGCGGCTGTCTCGAAGCCGTCCATGCCCGGCATCTGGACGTCCAGCAGAATGACCGCGAAGTCGTCCGTGAGCAGTGCTTTGAGCGCTTCCTCCCCGGACGATGCCCGCACCAGCGTCTGATCGAGCGCAGAGAGGATGGCCTCCAGCGCCAGCAGATTCTCCGGCCGGTCATCGACCAGGAGGATCTTGGCCTTCTGCACCATGGCCCGCCCTCCTCGCCCCGGCTGTGCACCGGGCGCCGCCCCTGGGGACGACTCCCTTGCGCCGCCCGTCCTTGTGCCGGTCATCGTAGCCGCACCCCGCTCGTCGCCACACCCTGTCACCGCGATGTCACTGTGCACGTAGCAGAAACGTAGCGGGAGACCAGAAGGTTCCCCGAATCCCGTACTTCTACACGGCATCGGCCACACTGAGTCAGCAACTCCGAGTGAACATCGATGGTTCCCGTCACTCCTCTCGCATCCACTGTTCCATCACCGACAGCAGGTGATCGGGGTCGACCGGTTTGGTCACATAGTCGGAAGCACCCGACTCGATCGCCTTCTCCCGGTCGCCCTTCATCGCCTTCGCCGTCAGCGCGATGATCGGCAGGCCCGCGAACTGCGGCATCCTGCGGATCGCCGTCGTCGTCGCGTACCCGTCCATCTCGGGCATCATGATGTCCATCAGGACGACCGCGACATCGTCGTGCTGCTCCAGGACCTCGATGCCCTCACGGCCGTTCTCGGCGTAGAGCACCGAGAGGCCGTGCTGCTCCAGGACGCTGGTCAACGCGAACACATTACGGATGTCGTCGTCGACGATCAGCACCTTCTGGCCGCCGAACAGGATGCCGCGGTGCGACGGCGGCGCCGCGGCCTTCTGCTCGGCCGACCACTGCTCGGGGGCGGCGGTGAGCTGCTCCGCGTCGAGCCCGTTCCTGCGACGGCGCCGGAAGAGCGCGGCGGCGCCGTTCTGCGTCTCGCGGTACGACTTCACCTCGGCCGGCGTCTCAATCTCCGCCTGGGCGAGCTGGGCCAGGTCCGAGGCGGCCACCAGATCGCCCGCCTCCAGGGCGGGCAGCGCCTGCTGATAGCCCTGCGGCGGCAGTTCGCTCGGATGCAGGGGCAAATACAGCGTGAACGTCGAACCGCGCCCCGGTTCGCTCTGTGCGTGGATCTCACCGCCGAGCAGCTGCGCGATCTCCCGGGAGATCGACAGCCCCAGGCCGGTGCCGCCGTATTTGCGGCTCGTCGTGCCGTCCGCCTGCTTGAACGCCTCGAAGATCACCCGCATCTTGCTGGCGGCGATGCCGATACCGGTGTCCGTCACCGAGAACGCGATCAGGCCCGCGTCCGGATCGCTCAGCGAGCCGGTCTCCAGCAGCTGCTCCTTGATCCCCACCGGGACGTCCCGGTGGGCCGGCCGGATCACCAGCTCGACCGAACCGGAGTCGGTGAACTTCACCGCGTTCGACAGCAGGTTCCGCAGCACCTGCAGCAGCCGCTGCTCGTCGGTGTGCAGCGTGGCGGGCAGCTCGGGCGAGACCCGTACGGACAGGTCCAGGCCCTTCTCCGCGGTCAGCGGCCGGAAGGTGGCCTCCACGTAGTCCACGAGCTGCACGAGCGCGATGCGCGTCGGGGAGACGTCCATCTTGCCCGCCTCGACCTTCGACAGGTCGAGGATGTCGTTGATCAGCTGGAGCAGGTCGGACCCCGCGCCGTGGATGGTCTCGGCGAACTCGACCTGCTTCGGCGTGAGGTTCGCGTCCGCGTTGTCGGCGAGCAACTTGGCCAGAATCAGCAGGGAGTTGAGCGGCGTACGCAGCTCGTGCGACATGTTGGCGAGGAACTCGCTCTTGTAGCGCATGGAGACCGCGAGCTGCTCGGCACGCTCCTCCAGGACCTGCCGCGCCTCCTCGATCTCGGTGTTCTTCACCTCGATGTCACGGTTCTGCTGGGCCAGCAGCTCGGCCTTCTCCTCCAATTCGGCGTTGGACGCCTGGAGGGCCTTCTGCCGGTTCTCCAACTCCGCCGAGCGCTCGCGCAGTTGCTCGGTCAGCTCCTGCGACTGCTTCAGCAGCTGCTCGGTCTTGGTGTTGACCGAGATGGTGTTGACGCTGGTCGCGATCATCTCGGCGATCTGGTTCAGGAAGTCCTTCTGGATCTGCGTGAACGGCGTGAAGGACGCCAGCTCGATGATGCCGAGCACCTTGCCCTCGAACAGCACCGGAAGGACGATCACCTGGGCGGGCGGCGCCTCGCCGAGACCGGAGGAGATCTTCAGATAGCCGCTGGGCGCGTTCTCCACCAGGATCGTGCGCTTCTCCTCGGCGGCCGTCCCGATCAGCGCCTCGCCCGGCCGGAACGACGTCGGCATGGAACCCATCGAGTAGCCGTAGGACCCCAGCATGCGCAGTTCGTACGCGTCCTCGCTCTCGGCGCTGAGGTCCTTGCCGTCCACCAGCGGCATCGCCACGAAGAACGCGCCGTGCTGCGCGGAGACCACCGGCGTCAGCTCGCTCATGATCAGCGAGGCCACGTCCTGCAGGTCGCGCCGGCCCTGCATGAGCGCGGAGATGCGGGCGAGGTTGCCCTTGAGCCAGTCCTGCTCCTTGTTGGCGATCGTGGTGTCGCGCAGGTTGGCGATCATCTTGTTGATGTAGTCCTGCAGCTCCTGGATCTCGCCGGACGCGTCGACGTCGATCTTCAGGTTCAGGTCGCCGCGGGTCACCGCGGTCGCCACGCGCGCGATGGCGCGCACCTGCCGGGTGAGGTTCCCGGCCATCTCGTTCACGGACTCGGTCAGGTCGCGCCAGGTCCCGTCGACGTCACGCACGCGTGCCTGACCGCCGAGCGCACCCTCCGTGCCCACCTCGCGGGCCACCCGGGTGACCTCCTCGGCGAAGCTGGAGAGCTGGTCGACCATCGTGTTGATCGTCGTCTTGAGCTCGAGGATCTCGCCGCGGGCGTCGATGTCGATCTTCTTGGTCAGGTCACCCTTGGCGATGGCCGTGGTGACCATGGCGATGTTGCGCACCTGGCCGGTCAGGTTGGAGGCCATCTGGTTCACCGACTCGGTGAGGTCCTTCCACGTGCCGGACACACCCGGCACGTGCGCCTGGCCGCCGAGGATGCCGTCCGTGCCCACCTCGCGGGCCACCTTGGTGACCTGGTCGGCGAACGAGCTCAGCGTCTTGACCATGGTGTTGAAGGTGTCGGCGAGCTGCGCGACCTCGCCGCGCGCCTCGATCGTCACCGTCCGCGTCAGATCGCCGTTGGCGACCGCCGCCGCCACCTGGGAGATGTTGCGCACCTGCACGGTGAGGTTCTTGGCCATGAGGTTGACGTTGTCGCTGAGGTCCTTCCAGATGCCGACCACGCCCGGCACGTGCGCCTGGCCGCCGAGGATGCCCTCGGTGCCCACCTCGCGGGCCACCCGGGTCACCTGCTCGGCAAAACTGGACAGCTGGTCGACCATCGTGTTGACCGTCGTGACGAGTTCGAGGATCTCGCCCTTCGCGTCGACGGTGATCTTCTTCGACAGGTCGCCCTTGGCGACCGCGGTCGTGACCTCGGCGATGTTGCGCACCTGGATGGTCAGGTTGTTCGCCATGAAGTTCACGGACTGCGTGAGGTCCTTCCAGGTGCCGGAGACGCCCTGGACCTCGGCCTGACCGCCGAGCTGCCCCTCCGTGCCCACCTCGCGGGCGACCCTGGTGACCTCCTCCGCGAACGACGACAGCTGGTCGACCATCGTGTTCAGGGTGTTCTTCAGCTCCAGGATCTCCCCGCGCGCGTCCACTGTGATCTTCTGGGACAGGTCACCGCGGGCCACCGCGGTGGCGACCTGGGCGATGTTGCGCACCTGAGCCGTCAGGTTCCCGGCCATGCCGTTCACCGAGTCCGTCAGGTCCCGCCACACGCCGGCCACGCCCGGCACCTGCGCCTGACCGCCGAGGCGGCCCTCCGTGCCCACCTCGCGGGCCACCCGGGTCACCTGGTCGGCGAACCCGGAGAGCTGGTCGACCATCGTGTTGATGGTGTTCTTCAGCTCCAGGATCTCCCCGCGCGCGTCCACGTCGATCTTCTGCGACAGGTCACCGCGGGCCACCGCGGTCGTGACCTGGGCGATGTTGCGCACCTGAGCCGTCAGGTTCCCGGCCATGCCGTTGACGGAGTCGGTGAGCTCCTTCCAGGTGCCGGCCACGCCCGGTACGACCGCCTGACCGCCGAGGCGGCCCTCGGTGCCCACGTCCCGGGCCATCCGCGTCACCTGGTCGGCGAAGGACGAGAGCTGGTCCACCATCGTGTTCACGGTGTTCTTCAGCTGGAGCATCTCGCCGGAGACGTCGACGGTGACCTTCTGCGACAGATCGCCGTTGGCCACCGCCGTCGTCACCTGGGCGATGTTGCGCACCTGCCCGGTGAGGTTGCGGAACGCGGTGTTGACGGAGTCCGTCAGGTCCTTCCAGGTACCGGCGGCACCCGGCACCTGCGCCTGCCCGCCCAGCTCGCCCTCCACGCCGACCTCGCGCGCCACGCGCGTGACCTCGGAACCGAAGGACGAGAGCTGGTCCACCATCCCGTTGACGGTGTTCTTCAGCTCCAGCATCTCGCCGGCCACGTCGACGGTGACCTTCTGCGACAGATCACCGCTGGCCACCGCCGTGGTCACCGCGGCGATGTCGCGCACCTGGATCGTGAGGTTCCGGAACACCGTGTTGACGGAGTCCGTCAGGTCCTTCCACGTGCCGGCGGCGCCCGGCACGTTCGCCTGGCCGCCCAGCTGCCCCGCGGCGCCCACCTCGTTGGCCACCCGCGTGACCTCGTCCGCGAAGATCCGCAGCGTCTCGGTCATCTGGTTGATCGTGTCCGCGAGCTGCGCGACCTCGCCGCGCGCCGACACGGTGACCTTCTGCGACAGATCGCCGTTGGCCACCGCCGTCGTCACCTGGGAGATCCCGCGCACCTGGGCCGTGAGGTTGCCGGCCATGAGGTTCACCGAATCGGTGAGGTCCTTCCACACGCCGGCCACGCCCGGCACCTGCGCCTGGCCGCCGAGCTCACCCTCGGTGCCCACCTCGCGCGCGACCCGCGTCACCTCGGAGGAGAAGGACGACAGCTGGTCGACCATCGTGTTGACGGTGTTCTTCAGCTCGAGCATCTCGCCGGCGACATGGACGGTGACCTTCCGCGACAGATCACCCTTGGCCACCGCCGTCGTCACCAGGGCGATGTCCCGCACCTGGGCCGTCAGCCGGTACGCCATGGTGTTGACGGAGTCCGTCAGGTCCTTCCAGGAACCCGACATGCCCCGCACGCGTGCCTGTCCGCCCAGCTTGCCCTCGGTGCCCACCTCGCTGGCCACGCGCGTGACCTCGTCGGTGAAGGTCGACAGCTGGTCGACGAGATTGTTGACCGTACGGCCGACCTTGAGGAACTCCCCGCGCAGCGGATGCCCGGTCCCGTCCGGCGCCTGCGTCCGCAGCTCCATGCGCGGCGACAGATCACCCTCGGCCACCGCCGTCAGTACCCGTCCGACCTCGGAGACGGGCCGTACGAGGTCGTCCACGAGGGCGTTGGAGGCCTCGATGGCGGCGACCCAGGAACCCTCGTAGGCGCCCGTCTCCAGCCGCTCCGTGAGCTTGCCCTCGCGGCCCACCATGCGCCGCACCCGGGACAGCTCACCGGCCAGATGCAGATTGCGGTCGGCCACCTCGTTGAAGACCGCCGCGATCTCCGACATCACGCCGTCCCCGGACACCGTGAGCCGCTTGCGGAAGTTGCCGTCGCGCATCGCCACGAGCGCCGCGAGCAGTCGGTTGAGGGACGCCGTGTCCACCGAAGTGGTGCCGCCTCGCGGTTTGCGTTGGTTGCTCAGGGACTGTCCGCCTTTCGCGCGCGTCTTAGTGCCCCGCGTCGCTGCGCCAGACTCCACTGTGTCCCTCCCGCAGGGGTCGACCGTTACTGCTGTGCTCCGGTACTTCCGTTCGGCGTACCAGTTACTGCTGCGCGTTCCTGCCGGATGTACCAGACCGCACCCCGGGCTGCTGCCCACTGCCCAGGGACGTCACTCGGCCTGCCCGGACCTTCACAACAAGCTTGCCCAGTGTTTCACCCTGCTTGAACCCGGCCATAACAGTTCGGCAGCTTCGCACATCGTCCGCACACCCTCTGGGCGGAAACACTGCAGACCGGCATCCGCATGGACGGCGAAGGTAAGTAACCTTGCATGCGGCTGTCCAGCCGCGCCGGTCCGTACGGCCTGGGCGGTGGCAGGAGTACGAGGGGCATCGGAGGGCGGCCGCACAACATGACCACCGGACTGATCCCGGGGGAACAGCCCCCGGACCCCAGGCCGACGGGCGGTCTGCCGCATCAGCGGCACGAGCCGGTCGGCCAGGCAGCCCTGCCCGTCGACAACCGGACGAGGAGTTCTGTGATCACCGCGCGCGCGGCCGCCAGCTTCGAGCCCGTCGGGCGATCGGTCGCGACCGCCCGCTCGTTCGTCCGCGACACTCTCCAGGGCTGGGGCTTCGCCGACATCGTCGACGACGCCGTGGTCCTGACCAGCGAACTCGTCACGAACGCCGTCGTGCACGCGGGCACCTCCGCCGACGTTCTGTGCCTGCGCAGCGACGAGGGCGTACGGATCGAGGTCGCCGACCGCTACCCCGAGCGTGAGATCCCTCTCCAGGGCTCCCCCGCCAACATGGGCAGCCCCGACCGCGAGGGCGGCCGCGGCCTGCAGCTCTGCGCGGCGCTGGCCGGGCGCTGGGGCGTCGAGTACACCCCCACGCACAAGCAGGTCTGGTTCCAGCTCGACCTCCCCGAGCGCGCGGTCGGCACCCGCGCCGCGGGCCCGTCCCTGCCCTCCGCGCTCCTCCCGGTCGCCGACGGCCGGGTCCGCGTCGCCGTCGTCCAGATCGACCGCACCGGCTCCATCACGGCCTGGAACGAGGACGCGGAGGAACTCTTCGGCTACCCGGCCGAACAGGTCACCGGCAAGCCGCTGACCGACCTCGCCGCCTGGCCGCACACGCCGGGCACCAGCACGGGCATCGCGGAGGCGCTCCAACTCTCCCGCTGGGAGGGCAGCTACGGCATCCGGGACGCCGGCGGCCGCGTCATCCCGGTCTACGCCTCGCACCTCCGCGTCCGCGACACGGGCGGCGAGCCCTCCACGGTCTGCCTCCTCGTACGGGACCACGAACGGGCCGTTCTGCAGACGCCGTTGCGCCTGCCGGCGTCGGACACCGTCACCGGCGGCGAGGGCCAGAGCAACGACCCCTTCGAGGTCTTCATCGGCTCCCCCGCCCCGGACGACCTCGACGGCCTCCTGCAACGCACGGTCGAGCGCGCCCGCGACATGCTCGACGGCGACTCCGCCTTCCTGCTCCTCGCGACCGACGACGAGACGGAGTTGGAGGTCCGCGCCTCCACGGGCCTGCCCTCCGCCCGCCAGCGCTTCGCGCGCGTGCCCGTCGAGGCGGGGCCCGGCCGCTACGGCTCGGCCCGCATGCCCGCCGTCCACGACGACCTCTCGGCCGTCCCCGGCGCGGTCCCGCTCCTCGGCGGCACCGGCATGCGCTCGGTCGTCACGGTCCCCCTGAAGGTCGAGGGGCGGCTCACCGGCTCGCTGGGCGTGGCCGCCGAGGGCGCGGGCAGATATTCCAACGAGGAAGCCCTGCGCCTCCAATTCGCCGCCGACCGCATCGCGTTGGCCGTCGAGTCGGCCCGCCTCGGCGAACTGGAGCGCCTGCGCCGCGGCTCCCTGAGCTTCCTCGTCGAGGCCTCCGACCTCCTCGCCGGCACCCTGGACCGCGACCAGACGCTCGCCCTGATGGCGCAGATGACCGTTCCCACCCTCGCCACCTGGTGCGCCGTCTACACCATCGCCGACCAGGCCTCCGAGCCCTACCTGTCGTACGTCCTGCACGAGGACGAGGAACTCATCGACGGCATCAAGTCGTTGCTCTCCAAGGTCGCGCCACCCGACCCGGTACCGACCCCCGGGGCCCGCATCTGGACGGCCCCCGGCGAGGTCGCCCACCAGGCGGCCCTGCGCAGCTCCATGCGCAGCCTGGGCCTCAGCGGCGGCCCGACCCACCAGGTCGCCTCGGGCATCGGCCCCACGCTCGCCACGGCGTCCGCCGTGGGCGGCGAAACGGTCGTCCTCCCCCTGGTCGCCCGCAACCGCGTCATCGGCATGCTGACGCTCGGCAAGCCCACCGACGAACACTTCCGCCAGGAGATCCTGGAACTGGCCGAGGACTTGAGCCGCCGAGCGGCCCTGGCACTGGACAACGCCCGGCTGTACTCGGAGCGCACCGCCATCAGCCAGTCCCTCCAGCGCAGCCTCCTGCCGCCCGAGCTGCCCGAGATCGGCGGCGTCGAGGTCGAGGTCATCTACCGCGCGGCCGGCGAGGGCAACGAGGTCGGCGGCGACTTCTACGACCTCTTCCCGATCAGCGACGGCGCCTACGGCTTCGCCATCGGCGACGTCTGCGGCACGGGCCCGAACGCGGCCGCCGTCACCGGCCTCGCCCGGCACGCCCTGCGTCTGCTGGCCCGTGAGGGCCTCAGCGGCCCGGCGGTCCTGGAGCGACTGAACTCGGCCATTCTGGACGAGGGCGCCCGCAGCCGCTTCCTGACGCTCCTGTACGGCGAGTTGAGGCCGCAGGAGGACGGCAGCGCGGAGCTCAAGGTGGTCTGCGCCGGCCACCCGCTCCCGCTGCGTCTGCGCCAGGACGGCTCGGTCGAGCCGGCCGCCGAGCCCCAGCCGCTCCTCGGCGTCATGGACGACCTGGAACTCTACGAGCAGACGGTCACCCTCGACCCGGGCGACGTCCTGCTCTGCGTGACGGACGGCGTCACGGAGCGCCGCGAGGGCACCCGCATGCTGGGCGACGACGGCCTCACCGACGTTCTCACGACCTGCACGGGCCTGACGGCCGGCGCGGTAGCGGCCCGCATCATGCGCGCGGTGGAGCGCTTCGCCTCCGACGCCCCGTCCGACGACATGGCCATCCTGGCGATGCGGGTACCGGGACTGCACAAGGACTGAGCGACCCGAACACGCGAAAGGCCCCGCCCAATTGGGCGGGGCCTTTCGACTGGAGCCCCCAAACGGAATCGAACCGTTGACCTTCTCCTTACCATGGAGACGCTCTACCGACTGAGCTATAGGGGCCTGTCACCTTTTCGGGTTTCCCCGCGGCAACGGAATAGATCATACCCCGCAGGGACGGGTGCTCCCAACCACCTGGTCCCGTCCCGAAAGCCCGCTCAGAAGGCAGGCTGCAGCAATCCGCCAAGCGCATTGCACGCGCCGACGACTCGCTGCATGTCCCGCTTGGTCAACGCGGCGTCCACCGGCAGCGCGAGCGTCTCGTCGGCGGCCCGCTCGGTCTCCGGCAGCGACACGCAGCGGCGGAATTCCGGCAGCCGATGCACAGGCGTCTTCACCGGCACCCGGGCCTCAACTCCCCTGGCCCGCACGGCCCGGGCGAAGGCGTCCCGATCCGGCCGCCCGTTGCCCGGCACCCGCACCACGTACTGCTGATACGTGTGCCCGTCACCGCCGTCGGGCGTGCGCACCCCCCTCAGTTTGGCGTCGAGATAGGCCGCCCGCTCCCTGCGCTGCGCCACTTCGTCGTACGGCACCTCTGACTCGCCCTGTTCCAGCACGAGGAGCCCGCGCCGCTGCCCCAAGCCGTGCAGCCGCGCGACATCGGCCGGCCGGCCGAAGCGGTGGACGACAACGACCGCCGCCGTCCGCGGAGTTACGGCTGCGTCGGCAGCGGAAGGATCGATGCAGTACGTGACCGGATCTATGTCGGCGAACACCGGCAGCGCTCCGGCCATCGTGACGGCCTGAGCGACCTCGACGTTCCCGAAGGCCGGTACGACGACCTCGTCACCGAGACCCACGCCGGCGGCCCTGAGCAGTGCAGCAGTACCCATACCGCGGATGGTTGTTGCGCAACGTGAACTTCAAGTGACGCAGAACAAAAAAGGGTTGGACCCCGAACCGAAGTTCAGGATCCAACCCTTTGAATAATTGTTCGGCGGCGTCCTACTCTCCCACAGGGTCCCCCCTGCAGTACCATCGGCGCTGTAAGGCTTAGCTTCCGGGTTCGGAATGTAACCGGGCGTTT